>CAJXWR010000050.1 GCA_913062675.1 uncultured Trueperaceae bacterium | reverse complement strand
GGCCGATCCGCGACCGCTGCAGACGATGCCGCGGTCGTGGCAGTAATCGGTGATTTCGGCGGCGGCGAGGAAGAACCCGGCGAAGCCGAGCGCGCGGACGGTGGCGAGTTCCTGTTCGAGGCGGTTGCGGGCGTGGAGCAGCGTTTCGCCCTGGTAGCGCTCGACGAGGCGTTCGAAGGTGCGGTGGGCGAGGTGCTCGTCGGCGCTGACGCCGTCGGGGAGGCGCACCTTGGGTGGGGTGAGGCGCTCGGGGAGGAGGGGCCAGCGGCAGGCTTCGGCGAGGCTGCGGGTGTTGGCGAGCACGTCGGGGAGGAGCAGGGCGGGTGTGCCGTCGAGGGGATCGAGGTCGGCGAGGTCGGGTTGGGGGATGGCGGCCGCGTCGTTGCGGGGGCGTTCGGCGTGCGGGTCGTCGACGGTGATGCCGAGGCGGGCGCAGGTGAGGGCGTCGAGGAGGGGGTACAGGTCGGGCGTGGCCATGCGAATTTCTGGGGCGGCGATGGCGGGTAGGCGGCGGCGTTGCGCGAGGTTGCGGAGGTAGCGGGCGCGGCGGCGATCGCCGGGGTGGGCACCGTAGTACAGCTGAATCCAGAAGCGGTCGGGGTAGATGGCGGCGAGTTGGTCGAGGAGGCGATCGAGGGCGTGGAAGCGGCGTTGCGTGAGGAGTTTCGTGGGTAGCCCATCGCGACCACCGGAGAGGGCGTGGAGGTCGGTGGCGTGCGCTTCGAGCATGGCGAGGCTGACGTCCCCGTCGTGTTCGTGCGCGATGGTGAGGAGTTCGTTGAGGGTTTCGTAGCCACGCCGGGAGGCAGCGAGGAGGGGAAGGTGGAACCGGTCGCCATCGTGGTGGAGTTGAACGGTCGCGCCGATGAGCGCGTCGATGCCATGCTTGCGGGCTGCCTGGTGCAGTTCGACGGCGCCATACACGCCGTTCAGGTCGGTGAGGGCGATGGCTTCGTAGCCGCGTTCGGCGGCGCGTTCGACGAGGCGGGTGGGACTCGAGACACCCCGCCCGAAGCTGAAGAAACTGTGGACGTGAAGCAAGTGGCGTAAGGGGGGTCGTTGGGTCGCAGGGTTGGTGGGCATGGGGATCAGTCCAGCAGCCGTTCGATGCGCCAGGGCGTGCCGTGGGGTGATGCGGGACCATCCTCGCGGTACACCTCGGCGGTGATGCCGCCCTCGAGGTCGACGAGGACGTGCCAGGTTGCCGGTTCGCCACGCCACCAGCGGTTGCCGACGCGCCAAACGTCGTGCAGCGTGACGACGCTGCGGAGGTCGTCGGGGGCGAGGCGAACGTGCCGTGGAAGGCCGTCCGGGACGGGGTGAGTGGGGGGACGGGGCGGGTTCACCGTCCCACGAGGATACCTCAATAAATAAGGTAATGCGATGGGTATGTTGGACCTTGCCGAAGCGTGACGTGGTATGACCATCCCGGAATTTTCCGAAAGGTTCTTGACATTTCGTGAGGCCCGTTGCCGGGTGGCCTTTTGGAGAAGTGCACGCCAACGACCGTTGCGTCGTGCCACATCCATGTGTGTTTCGAGAGGAGAGAGGTATGCATGATTCGTGGTTTCGCCGCGCTCGGGTGGCTCCGTGGATGGCCCTCGGCGTTGCGCTACTCCTGACGCTCGCCGCCTGTGGTGGTGGCGGCGGTGGGGGTGGCGTGAATCCACCGCCGCCGGGCGATGATGACGACGACGTCGTCACCCCCCCGCCGGGCGCACCCACCATCGAGGCGACGCTGCCTGCAGCGAACGCCATCGACGTGACCGTGGGTACCATTATTCAGGTCGAGTTCTCCGAAGCCATGGATGCGGCGAGCACGCAGGCCGCGTTCAGCACCGAGCCCGCCACCACCTGCACCTTCGCGTGGGACGCCACGAACGAACTCATCACCTGCACGCCCACCGCCGAACTCACCGCCAACACGACGTACACCGTGACGATCGCTGCGACCGCCGAGTCCGCATCCGGCACCGCGACTGGCGTGCCGTACACCTTCCGTTTCACGACGGCCGCTCCCATTGAAGCCGACGCGACGTGCGTCTTCTCCGCGGCGGACGACGGCAACGCTTCGCGCTTTGGCGCCTGCAGGTTCGGTCCGTGAGGCATGTGGGGCGTCATCGACGTCTCCGCGTCGCCATCCTCTCGGCCGCTCTTGGCTTGAGCGTGTGGGGTGCCGCCTTCACCTTCACCCAGGCTTCCTTTTCCGAGGGAGACGTGCTGTCCGCTGCATCGCTCAACGCCCTGTTGAACGACAACTTCCAGGCGGCATCGGATGCCATCGACGCGAAACTCGGTGTCACGGGCGGCACGGTCACCGGTCGCTTGAACATCATGGCGGACGCTGTGGAAGATCCCGTGCTTGGAGCCGGAGGCAGGACGACGACGTTCTTCGTGCGAAATGAAGCAGCAGAAGGGGAAACCGCGTCCATCCTGTCCGCCAATTCTTCGCAGGAGTCTCCGGCTCTGCTCGTCGGGCAAGAAGGACCGGGTGCTGCCGTGACGTTGAAAGCGGCCGGCGGCGGTGACTTCATCCAGGCCTTCTCGGGGTTCACCCCGTCCTTCCGTGTACAGAACGACGGCACCGTCAGCATCGTGAGCGAGAATGCCAGTCTTACCCTTCACGCCGCCACGGGCACCATCGAGAATCAGGTCGGGAGCGGTCTTCCCCTAGCCTTCGGGGTCGTCGACACCGATGGCGACAAGTTGAGTGGGACGAGCAATTGGAGCTCTTCTTACGATGCAGGTGATCAAGCGTTCACCATCTCGCTGGTCGGCACCGCGTTCGATCCTGTGGTTCATACCGTTTCGCTCAATGCGATTCGCACCGATTTGGGCGACGCTCCGGTTGCGATGAGTCTCGTCGCTTCGAATGGAAAGCTCATCGTTCAAGCGCAAAACGCGTTGAACGGCGACGCAGGTCCCGTGCCGTTCAGCTTCACCATTCATGATGGGACGCCTTGATTATGCGCCCACCCGTTCAGCGAAACGTTGCAAGCAGAATCCATGGAGGACGTTCGATGAAGAATCCCCGTCGTATCCGCGTTATCGTGCTTTCCATCGCGCTCGGCCTGAGCGTGTGGGGGGCGGCCTTCACCTTCACCACCGCTTCGTTCTCGGAGGGGGACGTGCTCTCCGCCGAAGCGCTCAATACGCTTCTCAACAGCAATTTCCAGGCTGCGGCGAGCGCTACGGACGAAAAGCTCGACCTTTCGGGCGGCACGATCGAAGGGACGCTCCGCGTCAATGGGGACGCCCCCATCGAGAATGGGACGGGCGCCCTGTTCGTCTCCCTGACCGATGACGCTGGATCGGCTGGGGTCTTTCGAGGGAACACGGATTCTGGCAATGGTGTCGTCACGATCAAGCAGGAGGGCGCAGCACCGGTCCTCACGCTGAAGGCGCTGGGTTCAGGCCAAATCATCGGTGGTGCGAACGGTACGGCCGTGCGGTTCGTCGTCGAGAACGACGGCAGCATTCGCATCGGCAACCTCGGGCAGAATGGACAGGCCGATCCCACACTCCGGCTCGATGCGGCTGCGGGTACCGTGACGAACGCCGTTGGGAGTGGATTGCCGGTCGCGTTCGGGTTCATCGGCAGCGATTGTTCGTTCTTGACGGAAACGAGCACCAGCAACTTCAGTGCGGCCGAAGCCGACTTTCCCGATCCAAGCTGCGACATCGTCATCGATGGCGGAGGCGATCCATTGGACTACGTCATCATCGTGACGCCAGATGGTGCGCTCGAAACCCTTACGCCCTTTACGGCCATCAATGGTCCCGACGCCATCAACGTTTCCTTCTTGGACGCCGATGACCAGTTCTCCGCGCAAGCGTTCCACTTCGTCGCGTTCAAAAAAGCAGCTCCGTAGGAGACTGTCGCATCGTTGAAAAGGTCCGTGGGTGACGCTCGTCTTCACCCACGGCCTTCATGGGGGCGACTAGGGTGAAGCGAGGCATCGTTCGACGTTTGCGCACGGGCGCGTTGGCTGCCGCGATCATGGCGATTACGCTGTTGGCGCTCGTCGGTCCGGCCTACCTGGCCATCGTGACGACGCCCGATTGGCGCGACCACCCAACGTTCGACGGTCAGGCGTACCGGTGGCCCGCACCCGACGTCGACTTCGATACGCGCGATGCGACGGGGACGTTGGCGACGTTGGCCTTGCTGATGTCCTGGCGGGGTGAGGCGCTGGACGTGGCGGCCCTCGAGGCGGAACTCGAGCTGCAAGGGTTCGCGTACCGCCTCGACGAGGTTGCCGACCTCTACGCCGAGCAGGGGTTCGCGGGTACGTGGGTCGAGGCTGGCGTGGGTGCACTCCCTCAGCTCGAGACGCCCTTCCTCGCGCTGCTCACGACGTCGGGGGGTCGCCTGGTCGTGGTGCACGAGTTGGCGCTTGGGCACGTGTTCGTCGAGGACGCGCGCGAAGGCCGTGCTCTCATTCCCACCGAAACGTTCGCGTCAACGTGGAGTGGCTACCTGTATACCTTCGAAGCGACGCCCGTCCGTCCCGTGGAGCGCAACTGATGCGCCTGGCGTTCGCCCTCCTCACCGCCGCCCTCGTGGCGTGGAGCGCACGGCCGCTCCTGCCCGGCTACGTCGCTTGGATCGCGTTCGTGCCGCTGCTCGTCGCGCTCCTACGGACGCGCCGTCCGGGCGTCGGAGGGGTCTTGGGCTGGTTCGCGGGTCTCGGTGCCGGCATCGTGGCGTTCGAGGGGGTCGCACCCGTCGAGTTCGTGGCGTACCCCATCCTCGTGGCGCTCACGGCCCTACCGCTGGCGGTGGCCTCGGGTTTCATGGTGGTCCTCGCACGGCGGTGGGGACGAGGCGCGGCATTGGCGTCGTTCCCCGCCCTGCTCGTCACCGCGACGTTCCTGCCCGCGCAACCGTGGTTGCTCGGCCCGTTCGCGGACACGATTAGTAGCGTCGCCACCACCCAAGTCGATACGCCCCTTCGTCTCGTCGCCGCGTGGAGTGGCGGTTCGGCCGTCGTGCTGCTCCTCGCGATCTTGAACGCCGGGGTGGCGGCGTTGATGCTGCGTGAACGGAGGCAGGTTGCGGCGGGCGCCATCGCCGTGGCGCTCGCGGTGCCGTGGTTGCCCGTCCCGGGCCGCATCGTGTCTGCCGAAGACGGCGTGAGTCTCGACGTGGCGATTGCGCAAGGGGCGGTGCCAAGCGTCGAGTCGCTGCTCGGTTACTTCGACGACGAGGCAGCCGAACGGGTCCTCGCGCCGTATGCCAATCTCACCCGTCAAGCAGCCGAGCGGGGCGCCGACCTCGTCATCTGGGGGGAGACGGTGCTGCCCCGCCCACTCGAGCCTGGTGACGTGCCGACACGGGTCGCCGAGGCGCTCGAGCCGGCACCCGTAGCGCTCGTGGGCGGCATTTCGTACGTCGCGTCCGACACCTTCAACGCCATCTTCCATTGGGCCGATGGCGTGTTGACCGAGGTGTACCGCAAGCGTGCGCTCGTTCCGCTCAACGAAGCGCAGTACACCCCGGGGATCGCGCTCCCCCCGCTCGACGTGAACGGTGTCGCGGTCGGCATGGGGATCTGCCTCGACAGTGTCGTCCCTCCCCTCGCACGAGATGCGGTTCGCGCCGGTGCGCGGATGCTCGTCTACCTCACCGATGATGCCTTCGCTGGCCGCACGATCCTGCCCGAACTGCACTTGCGGCACACCGCCCTGCGCGCCGTGGAGACGGGACGTTGGGTGGTGTTCTCGAATCAATCTGGACCGAGCGGCTTCATCGATCCGTACGGCCGCATCGTGGAGCGCCTTCCCTACGGTCTGGCATCGGGAGCCATCGTGAGCGTCCCTGCGCTTCGCGGCGTGACGCCATACGTGCGGTTCGGTGACCTCGTGGGCATCGGGGCGTCGCTCGTCACGCTGTGGATGGCGGGCATCACACTTCGGCGACGCAGCCAGGTCGAGGGTCACGTGGACGAGACGACCGACTTGGGTTGAGGCTCTTTCGGCCATGGGCCAGCCTCAGGCTTTGCCGTCGCCTCATCCCCTTCGAGCTGCCACCGCAAGCGGTTGCGCAGTGCATGCGGGTCGAACGAAACGAATTGGCGTGCCTGCCCCGGGAAGCGTGCCGCGACCACGTGGCGGGCACGTTCACGGCGTTGGCGTTGCGGCCATAATTCCCCCGCCTCGCTGGGGCGGGACAGCCCGGACAGTTCGATGCGCAGCATGTCGATGCCGAGCGGGACGAGGCCCGCGTCGGCAAGCGCGAGGTGCGCGAGTCGCTCGAGGCGGGTGGCGTCTCGCAGGGGCGTCTTGGCGCGTCGTGTCCCTTCGCTGCGGACGCCCGCACCGTGCACGACGACGCGGACGCGTTGCGCACTGCGTCCAGCGAGGGCGTCACTTGCTTCACGCACCAGTTTCGTGAGGATGGGGTCGATCTCGGCGGGTTCGTGCACGGAATCGTCGAACTCGTGCACGGCCATCTCGATGACGGGGGGTGGACGCCGCGATACGCGGGTGCGGTGTGGACCATGCAGGAAGGGAATGAGCGTCTCACTGGCGGGCCCGAGGTAGGCGGCGAGGTGTCTCGGTTTCCAGCGTCGTAGGGCGCCGAGGGTGGTCACGCCCAGCCAGGTGAGCCGCTCGACGTCGAGTCGGGGAAGACCCACCGCGTGCAAATGGTGCAGGGGCATGGGGTCGAGGCGTTCCCACGGGTCGCCGCCCGTAGGGAGGGTCCATACCTCGCCGGGTTGCGTGAGGAGGGTGGCCAGCCAAGCGGTTTCGATCGTGTCCGCGAGGCCGACGCGCGCTCCATGGGCCTCCGCCAGGTGATGCGCATCCTGAGTGTCCGCTTGCAGGGCGACGATGCCGACGTCCAGCGGTTCGATGCGGGGCGAGAGGTCGAGCAGCGCGTCGAGGTGCGCTTCCCAGGCGGCGTCGATGCCAGGACCTGCGGCGGGGACGACGTCGAGGCTGGGAAGACGCTGCCGCGCGCCCGCGATGGTCATGCCCGCCGTGACGCCAGCCGCTTCGGCTGCGGCGTCGACCCCGTCGATGCGAACGTCGTCGCGGGTGATGGCGAGTGGAGGGATGGGCTGACCGGTGGGGGTCGCAACCCGTCGCAGCCAGAGGGCGAAGGGTGTCAGGTTGGCCACGGCGATCCGCACCGCGCGGTCGCGCTGGGTGTTAGAGGGAGTGGTACCGTTTGGCATCGCAGATCGCGATCCTTTCGTGGTCTGACGATCCGTTCGGACGTACCGTCGAGCCGCCACAGCCACCGGTACGTCCGAGCTTCGTTTCGGGTCGAGTCATCCCGACCGGACCCACACGATACCTCAAAAACTAAGGTATGAGCAAGCGTGACGATCGCAGGGCGCGGGGAGGACGTTCGCACCTACGAAGGGCTGCACTTGACCGGTCACCGTAGCCTCGTGAAGAACGTCACGAAGCCATGGGTGGGTGTCCTCCTCCTCGCCCTCACGCTCCTCGTCAGCGGCGCGCACGCCCAAGCGCCCAGCGCACCCCTGCCCGTCGACGTGTACGTCTTCCACGGCGAAGGCTGCCCCCACTGCGCCAACGCCCTCGCCTTCCTCGGCGCCATGCAAGCCGACCACCCCACCCTCGAGGTGCACGACTACGAAGTCTGGTACGACGCCACGAACCGCGCGCTTCTCGAAGCGTTCGCCGCCGCCTACCGCCGCCCCATCGAAGGCGTCCCCATCCTCATCCTCGGTGACGAATGGTGGGTCGGCTTCGGCGCCACCACCGAGCGCGACCTCCGCGAACGCATCGCACGCTACGAAGCCACCCCCGCGCCCGACCCCCGCCTCCGCCTCGACCCGGACGCCCTCACCTGGGCGGTCGACGCGAACCTCCTGCAAGAACCCATGGCCTCGGATTCCACGGTGGCCACGACGCCCGTGGAAGGGGAGACCCAAGCGGGAAGCCAAGAGGTCACGCTGCCCCTCCTCGGCACCATCGACCTGACCCGCACCCCCCTCCTCCTCGCGACCGCCCTCATCGGCTTCGTCGACGGGGTCAACCCGTGCAGCCTCTGGGTCCTCGCCCTCCTCCTCGGCGTCGTGCTCGGCACCGGCGACCGACGCCGCGTCCTCCTGATTGGCCTCACCTTCCTCACCATCACCGTCGCCGCCTACGCCGTCTTCATCGCCGGCATCTTCCAAGTCATGGCCCTCATCGGCGCGCTCGGCTGGATCCGCATCGTCGTCGCCCTCCTCGCGGCCGGCATGGCCGCGGTGAACCTCAAGGATTACGTCGCCTTCGGTCAAGGCTTCAGCCTCACCACCCCCGACGCCGCCAAACCCGGCATCTACAAGGGCATCCGCCGCATCATGCAAGCCGAAGGCTCCTGGCTCCTCACCCTCGGCGCGACGAGCCTCCTCGCGCTCGGCGTCACCCTCGTCGAACTCCCCTGCACCGCTGGCTTCCCCGTCATTTGGAGCGGCCTGCTCGCCGACGCGGGCGTCGGACGCGGTGGCTTCCTCGGGCTCCTGGGCGTGTACATGCTCATCTACCTCCTCGACGAGCTCGCCATCTTCGCCGTCGCCGTCGTCACCATGCGCGCCGCACGCCTCGATCAGGGCGGCGCCCGCATCCTCAAACTCGTCGGCGGCATGGTCATGCTTGCGCTCGCCATCGCGATGCTCCAAACCCCCGAAGCGCTCGGCTCCCTCACCGGCACGACCCTCGTGTTCGGCCTCGCGCTCGTCGCGAGCGGCCTGGTCGTCCTCATCCACCGGATCGTGCACCCCGCGTCGAGCCCCCTCACGCGCCGCTGACCCAACTCTCCCGGGCACACGCGCACGGCGCGCCACGCGCGCTTGCGTTACCCTCCAGCATGCACACGCGACCCCTCGGAACGACCGGCATGCACGTCAGCGACATCGGATTCGGCGCCTGGGCCATCGGCGGATCGTGGGGCGAGGTCTCCGAAGCCGACGCGCTCGCCGCGCTCCGCACCGCCCTCGAGGAAGGCGTCACCTTCTTCGACACCGCCGACGTCTACGGCGACGGGCTGAGTGAACGCCGCATCGCCACCGTCCTCGCCGAACTCGAGCCTCAAGACCGCGAGCGCATCACCATTGCCACCAAGGCCGGTCGCAGGCTCGACCCGCACGTCGCCGAACGGTACGACCACGACCACCTCGCCCCCTTCGTCGACCGCTCCCGCACGAATCTGCAGGTCGACACGCTCGACCTGCTCCAACTCCACTGCCCCCCGACCGACGCCTACCGGCGCGACACCATGTTCGAAGCGCTCGAACGCCTCCAGGCCGAAGGCCGCATCCGCCACGCCGGCGTGTCGGTCGAAACCGAAGAGGAAGCGCTTCTCGCGCTCGAGCACCCCGTCGTCCGAACAATCCAAATCATCTTCAACCCGTTCCGGCAGAAACCGGTCGAACGCGTGTTCCCCGCCGCCATGGAACGCGGCGTCGGCATCATCGTTCGTGTCCCCCTCGCCTCCGGCCTCCTCACCGGCAAGTTCAACGCGAACACCACGTTCGAAGCGGACGACCACCGCGCCTTCAACCGGCACGGGGAAGCGTTCGACGTGGGTGAAACCTTCTCCGGGGTCGACTTCGAAACCGGCATCGCCGCCGCCGAGCGGCTCCGCGCCATCGTGCCCGAAGGCGCCACCCTCGCGCAGACCACCCTCCGCTGGATCCTCATGCACGACGCCGTCTCCACCGTCATTCCCGGCGCGAAACGACCCGACCAGGTGCGCGACAACGCGCGGGCCAGCGACCTACCCGCCCTCGACGCGGACGCCATGACGCTCGTCCGCACCGTCTACGACGAGATGATTCGCGCGCAGGTGCACCACCGCTGGTAGACCCACCCTCCGGCAGGGTCGCCTCACGCAACCAGGGGACAAGCGCGGTTACGCCACGTGATCGCGCATCCACGCCAACAGCGGTTCGGCCGCCACGAGCGGCGGAACGACGCGCGCAAGCACCTCACCCGGATCGGCCAGCCAAGCATCCACCTCGTACGTCTGCCGCATCGTCAAACCGGTGTGCTTCAACAAGCCAATCCTCGGGTGCTCCGGATCCACGTCCCGCGGACCGCGCTTGAGGGTTTCACCCCCCACGCCATACCCCTCGTCACGCAAGGTGCGGACGATCTCGTCGAGCGGCCGGCCACTCGCCTCCGCCAGGACCGCTTGCCGGTACCGCTGCAACGCCTCCCGCTCGAACCCGTACGCACCCGCACCCACGAGGAGTCGCTCCGCGTCGAGCTGCACGTACCGTGCCGCCACCCGACCCTCCTCCCCAATCGTCGCCGCGACCCACGGCTTGTACGGCTCCTTGTTCCTCGAGAACCGCACGTCGCGATTGGGCCTGAACACCTTCCCCGGACCGAACAGGCCGGCCAGCTCATCCAGCAGCGCCAACATCGGACCGCGAACCTCCCGCTCGTAGCGCGCCTTGTTCTCGTGGAACCACGACCGCTCGTTGAACACGCGAATCTCGGTCAGCCACGCCACGGCATCGGGACCCCACCCTGCAAACGCCATGCCGTCCGAATCGCTCACGACGCCATGCCGCCGCGCAGCACGTCCTCGAACCCCTCGATCTTGGTGAGGTCCACCTCCGCGACGGTGCCATCGAGCATCGCGTCGATCTCGCGAATCGCATCGCGAATCTGCGCCGCCTTCTCGAACGCCAGGTCCGCACTCGCGACGTACATCTCCTGCTCGAGCACCTCACGGTGCCGCAGCAGCGCGTGCCGCGTACCCTCGTCGAGCTTGGCAGGCGTGATGACGACCGCCTCCTCGGGCGCCGACTCGCCGCCGTACCGCAACACCGCCCGCACCGCCTTCTGAATCGTTTGCGGCGTAATGCCGTGCGCCTCGTTGAACGCCACCTGCTTCTCGCGACGACGGTCGGTCTCCTCGATCGCTTCCCGCATCGCGTCGGTCATCACGTCGCCGTACATGAACACCTCGCCATGCACGTTCCGTGCCGCCCGACCAATCGTCTGAATCAAACTGCGTGGGTTGCGCAGGAAGCCCGACTTGTCGGCATCGAGAATGCACACGAGACTCACCTCGGGAATGTCGAGACCCTCCCGCAGCAAGTTGATGCCGACCAGCACGTCGAAACGACCCAACCGCAGGTCACGGATGATCTCCTGCCGCTCCACCGCATCGATGTCGCTATGCATGTACCGCACGCGCATCCCCTGATTCGCGAGGTACTCCGTCAAGTCCTCCGACATCTTCTTCGTCAAGGTGGTCACGAGCGTCCGTTCACCCGCCTCGGCCCGCTTCCGCGCGGCGAAGAGCAGGTCGTCCACCTGCCCCTTCGTCGGTTTCACCGTGATCGCCGGGTCCACCAGGCCGGTCGGGCGCACCACCTGCTCCGCCACCTGATCGGCATGCTCCGCCTCGTAATCCCCCGGCGTGGCGGACACGAAGACCACCTGACCCACCCGCGCGAAGAACTCCTCGCGCTGGAGGGGCCGATTGTCGAGCGCCGAGGGCAGCCGGAAGCCGTACTCCACGAGCGTCGTCTTGCGCGCCCGGTCACCGTTGTACATGCCCGAAATCTGCGGCACCATCTGGTGACTCTCGTCCAGAAACACGAGCGCATCGTCGGGGAAGTAATCGAGCAGCGTCGTGGGCGTCTCACCCGCATTGCGGCCATCGAGGTAGCGACTGTAATTCTCGATGCCCTTGCACGTTCCAAGGCTACGCAGCATCTCGATGTCGTACATCGTGCGTTCCTTGATGCGTTGCGCCTCGAGCAACTTGCCGGACCCCTCGAAGAACGCGATGCGGTCCTGCAAGTCCGATTGAATCTGCTCCACGATGTCGCCCAGCGCATCGTCGGGCATCATGTAGTGACTCGCCGGGAACACCGTCGTCGATTCGATGGCTTGAATCGGATCGTTCGTCACCGGGTGCAACACGTGCAACCCGTCAATCTCGTCGCCCCACAAGTCGATGCGGATGGGTTGCTCATCGTGCGACCCCCACACGTCGATCACGTCGCCCTTCACGCGGAACGCGCCAGGCTTGATCTCCACGTCGTTGCGGTCGTACTGCATCACCACGAGCCGTTCGAGCAGCTCGTCGCGCGGCATGCGCAGGCCCGGAGCAAGCAGCAGATTCTTCCGCTTGTACTCTTCGGGGGAACCGAGACCATAGATGCTCGACACCGACGCCACGATGACCACGTCTCGTCGCGTGAGGAGGCTGCGCGTGGCGGAGTGCCGCAAGCGTTCGAGCTCGGCGTTGATGTTCGCATCCTTCTCGATGAACAGGTCCCGCGCGGGCACGTACGCCTCGGGCTGGTAGTAGTCGTAGTAGCTCACGAAGAACTCGACGGCCGCATCCGGGAAGAACTCCCGAAACTCGCTGGCGAGTTGCGCAGCAAGAATCTTGTTGGGCGCGAGGATCAACGCCGGGCGCTGCACCGCCTCGATGACGCGCGCCATCGTGTGCGTCTTGCCCGACGCGGTGACGCCCAGCAGCGTCTGGTACCGCAGGCCATCGCGAATCCCCTCGGCAAGCGAGGTGATGGCCGTGGGCTGATCGCCAGCCGGTTCGAACGGTGCGTGCACGGTGAGCGACATCCCTTCAGGGTACGCCCGCGCAACGTCTTTGACCGTCATGCACCGTTCGGTTTGCAGCAGCGCGCCCCCCACCCCGCCGAATCGAGCCTGCCGAACCTGCGTGCTACCGTGCTGCACGATGCAAACCCACGACGCGAGGCACCCGTGAAGACCTTCTACCTACTCGACGGGCACGCGCAACTCTTCCGCGCTTACTACGCCCCCTTCCGCGACCTGACCACGCCCGACGGTCGAAACGTCAAGGCCGCCTACGTCTTCACGCAACTCGTCCTCAACCTGCTCGCCAAGAAGCCCGAGTACTTCGCGGTCGCCTTCGACGTGAGCGACGCCACCACCTTCCGCAAGGCGGCGTACGAACCGTACAAGGAGAACCGTGACGAATCGCCCGAGGATCTCGGGCCCCAGTTCGCCATGGTGCGCACCATCCTCGACGATCTCAAGATCCCGATCCTCGAACGCGAAGGCTTCGAGGCGGACGACCTGATCGCCACCATCGCCGCGCAACTGCCAGACGACGTGGAGCTCCGCATCGTCAGCAAGGACAAGGACCTCCACCAAATCCTCAACGAGCACGTCGGCCTGTACGACCCCAAGGACGGCTCGATGCTGCTTGGCACCGACCTGCTCGAGGCGAAGGGCTACACGCCCGAGCAGGCGGTCGAGATTCAAACGCTGGTGGGAGACCCGACCGACAACGTGCCGGGCGTGCCCGGCATCGGCGTGAAGACCGCAGCGAAACTCATCCAGGCGTACGGCACCGCCGATGCGGTCCTCGAGCACGCCGACGACCTCACCCCCAAGCGGCGCGAAAGCCTACTCGCGGCCGCTGACGTGCTCCCCATCTCCCGCAGTCTCGTCACGCTCCGGCGCGACGCGCCCATCGACGTGACGCTCGACGCCTGGCTCACCCCCAATCCGACGCGCGACGACGTGCGCGCCACCTTCACCGAGCTGGGGTTCAGCAAGTTCCTAGCGAACCTCCCCGCCGGCTCCGAGGAGAACCCCCTGTTCGGCGCGGTCAGTACGCCCAGCACCTCCCCTGCGACCGAATCCAGCCTCGCCGCAGCGCCCGCTGAACCGGCACCCCGCAACGATCACCGCGCCGACGCCGAGTACCGCACCGTCACCACCCGCGAGGAACTCGACGCGCTCCTCACCGACCTCGAGGGCGCGACCGCCATCGCCATCGACACCGAAACCACCAGCATCCGTGCGCACGACGCCGAGATGATCGGCCTATCCGTCTCGCGCGAAACGGGCCGCGCTTGGTACGTCCCCACCCAAAGCCGCGAAATCGACGTGCTTTCCGCCGACGAGGTGCTCGCTGCGCTCGCCCCCTGGCTCGAGGGGGACGACGTCACCCTCGTGGGGCAAAACCTCAAGTACGACCTGCAAGTCCTCTGGAACGCGGGTGCCGTCACGAACGGACCGCTCTTCGACACGCTCATCGCCGCCGCTCTCCTCAAACCCGAACGTCGCGGCAATGGACTCGACGCGCTCGCACGCGACCTGCTCGGTCTCGAGCTCATCCCTATTGCCAACCTCATCGGGAAGGGCAAGGACCAACGCGAGATGCTCGACGTTCCCCTCGCCGAACTCGCCCCCTACGCCGCCGAGGATGCCGACGCCACCTGGCGCCTCTACGAGCTCCTGCGCGATGAACTTCACGCTGCACCTGACGCGCTGCGCGAACTGATCGAAACGCTCGAATTCCCGCTCGTGCCCGTCCTCGCCCGCATGGAGAAGCGCGGCGTTGCGCTCGACCTCGACCTGCTCGCCGAAACCGCCGAGCGGCTCGGAACGCGCGTCGAGCAACTGCGGCACGACATCCAGACCGCCGCCGGCGTACCGTTCAACCCCGACAGTCCCGCACAACTCGGCGAGGTGCTCTTCGACCGGCTCGGCATGCGCGTCGTGAAACGGACCAAGACGAGCCGCAGCACCGATGCCAGCGTGCTCGAAACGCTCGCCGCGGAAACCGAACACCCCCTCCCCGCCCTCATCCTCGAGTACCGCGAACTCAACAAGCTCCTCGGCACGTACCTCGCCCCACTCCCCAGTTTCGTGAGCCCACGCGACGGCCGCCTGCATGCCAGCTTCCACCAGGTGGGTGCCGCCACCGGCCGACTGTCGAGCAGCGACCCGAACATTCAGAACATTCCCATTCGTACCGAAACTGGACGCCTCATCCGGCGTGCGTTCGTGGCCAGTGCCTCCGATCGGCAGTTGCTGACCGCCGACTACAGCCAAGTGGAATTGCGCGTCCTCGCCCACCTCTCCGAGGACCCCGAAATGACGCGCGCCTTCGAGCAAGGACTCGACATTCACGCCTTCGTCGCCAGCCAGGTGTACGCCACACCCCTCGAGGACGTCACCAGCGACCAACGCCGCGTCGCCAAGACCGTCAACTTCGGCATCGTCTATGGCCAGTCGGCGTTCGGTCTCGCCAAGACCCTGCACATTCCGCAAGGGGACGCCGCAGCGTTCATCGAGGCGTACAAGCAGCGTTACCCGGGGATCGACCAGTTCCTCGCCACGTGCATCCGCTTCGCCGAGGAGCATGGGTACGTCGAAACGATGCTCGGCCGCCGCCGACCCGTCCCCGAGATCACGAGCCGCAACCGTGCGCAACGCGCGCTGGGCGAACGTCTCGCCATCAACACCGTCGTGCAGGGCAGCGCCGCCGACCTCATCAAGCTCGCCATGCGCAACCTCGATGCGCGCCTCGGTGAGGACGGCGCTCCCGATGCCGGCATGATCATTCAGGTGCACGACGAACTCGTGTTCGACATCGCCCGTGCGGACGGGGATCGCGCCAAGGACCTCGTCGTGCAGGAGATGACGGGCGCCATGAAGCTCCGCGTGCCCATCGTCGTCGACGCCGCCCTCGGGGACACCTGGGCGGAAAGCAAGGATTGAGCCGATGTGCGGACGGTACGGGCTGAACGAGGATCCTCGTCAACTCGCGGAAAGCTTCGCGGCCGGGAACACGACGATTCGCGAAGCGCTCATGGAGAGCCTCGACGCGCTCGACCCGCCTCTCGCCCCGCGCTTCAACGTGCCCCCCACCACCCGGAACGTGGTGATCGTGCCTCGCGAGGAGGGTGCGCTCGAAGCGCGCTGGGCCCGATGGGGGTTGCTTCCCCACTGGGTGAAGGACCCGGCCGCGTTCCGCGCCACGCTGTTCAACGCCCGCTCGGAAAGCGCGCATGAGAAACCCTCGTTCCGTGACGCGTTCAAACGGGACCGCTGCATCGTGCCGGTCAGCGGGTTCTACGAGTGGCGCGCCGATCCGGACGGGGGACCCAAGCAACCGTATTGGATTCGAAGGCGGGATGGCGCGCCCATGGCACTCGCGGGTCTTCACGCGCTGAACACCGCGGCTGAACCCAGCGACAGTTTCACCATCCTCACGACGCGCGCCGGAGGTCTCCTGCGGATGTTGCACGACCGCGAACCGGTCCGGATTCCTCCCACCCTCATCCCCGACTGGCTGGATCCCGAACG
>CAJXWR010000049.1 GCA_913062675.1 uncultured Trueperaceae bacterium | reverse complement strand
TGACGAGGCGCGCGCCGCGTACCTCGAGGTCGCCGATGCACCCGCCGACGCGCCCGCCTTCACGATTCGTGCGAGCGGGGAGCGGGGGCACCCCACGACGCTCATCAGTCCCGACCTGCCCATCTGTCCCGATTGCCTGCGCGAGTTGTTCGACCCGAACGACCGCCGTCACCACTACCCGTTCATCAACTGCACGAACTGCGGTCCGCGCTGGTCGATCATCGAGGACCTGCCGTACGACCGTCCGTTCACGACGATGAAGGACTTCCCACTGTGCGAGGCGTGCGCAGCGGAGTACCACGACCCCCTCGACCGCCGTTTCCATGCGCAGCCGGTCGCCTGCGCCGCGTGCGGACCCAAGGTGCACTGGCGGGATGCGCACGGCACGCTGCTCGCCGAGGGCGAGGCGGCGATTCGCGCCTGCGCGGACGCGCTCACCGCAGGCCACGTCGTGGCGGTGAAGGGACTCGGGGGCTACCACTTGGCTTGCGACGCCCGCAACGACGCGGCCGTGACGCTGCTGCGTGAACGCAAGGCGCGGCGCGACAAACCGTTCGCGTTGATGGCGCGTGACCTCGCCATCGTCGATGACGTGGTGCTCCTGTCCGATGCGGGTCGCGCCCTGCTGACGAGCACGCCGACCCCGATCGTGCTCGCGCCGCGCAAGACCGATGCCCTGCCGACCGGCCTCGCGCCCGAGAGTCGCGACTACGGCGTGATGCTGCCCTACACGCCGGTCCAGCACCTGCTGTTCGACGCCGGCGCGCCACCCTTGCTGGTGATGACGAGCGCGAACCGGGCGGGTGAACCCATCGCCTACCGCGACGAGGAGGCCCTCGAGCGGCTTGGGGGGGACGCACCGATGGCGGACTTCTTCCTGACGGGGGAGCGTCCCATCGCCCGGCGGGTGGACGACAGCGTGGCTGCCGTCCTGTCGGGCGAGCCGGTCGTGTTCCGTCGCGCGCGTGGGTATGCGCCTGCACCGGTCGCGCAGCATGACGCCTGGCGTGAACCGCTGCTCGCGGTGGGGGCGGGCCTGAAGAACACGGTGCTGCTTGCGACCGACGGGTACGCCTTCGGGAGTCAACACCTGGGCGACCTCGACGATTTCGATGCGCTCCTCGCCTTTCACGAGGCGGTGGCCGACCTGCTTTCGATGTGGGACGTCGATCCGCACGAGGCGTGGATTGCGCATGACCTGCATCCGGATTACCCCTCGACCCGGCATGCGCTCGATTTGGGTGGGCACACGGTCGCCATTCAGCACCACGAGGCGCACGTGGCGAGCGTCGCGGCGGAGCGGGGCGCGTGGGAAACCCGGCTGCTCGGGTTTGCGTTCGACGGGACGGGGCTTGGGCACGACCGGACGGTGTGGGGCGGGGAGGTGTTCCACGGCAGCATCCTAGAGGGATTCACGCGCGTGGGACACCTCGCGCCCGTACCGCTTCCAGGGGGCGACGCGGCCGCCCGCACGCCGGCGCAGGCGGCGGTCGGGTTCCTGCAAGATTGCGATGTAGACCTGTGGAAACCTCGCTTGGACGAGAAGCGCACGTGGATGGCGGAACGCATGATCACGGCGGACGTGAACACGCCGCGTACGAGCAGCATGGGGCGCCTGTTCGACACCGTGTCCGCCTTGTGCGGGTTCGAGGGGACGATGAGTTTCGAGGGGCAAGCCGCCATGGCACTCGAGGCGCTCGCCTGGCAGGGGCAGGACGCACCTCCCTTCGGTCCGGACGGCCTGGTCGATCACGATGCCGCGCGCCGCCTGCTCGACGGGGGGTACCCCCTCCCGTCACGCGATGGGGTGTGGCAGGTGAGCTCGATGCTGCAAGTCCTGCTCGAGGATCTCGCGGCGGGACGACCTGCAACGGTGGTTGCCGTGCGGTTCCATGCCGGGCTCGCGCGTGCGGTACGGATGGCCGCGCAGGAGGCCTCAACACGGGTCGCGTTCGACGCGGTCGCCCTGTCGGGGGGCGTGTGGCACAACCGCCTGCTCCACGAGTTGACGGTGCGTGACCTGCGTGATGCGGGGTTCGACGTGTGGTGGAACCAGAAGGTGCCGCTCGGGGATGGCGGCATCGCGCTTGGACAGGCGGCCCTGGCGGCGGCGCTGCGGGGGTCGTGAGGAAGGTACGAATCGGCCGGAACGTGCGGCTTTCTGCGCCTACCATGCTTCTGAACCAGATCGTTCGTTTGGAGGTGCCGCATGGCCAGGCGCATTCGTTTCCTTCCGTACTACTACGCGCGCATCGAGGGGGACCCCGACGCGGCGTACGCGTGGCTCGAGGAGCTCGCCCACGCGGAGGTGGACCTGCTCGCCTTCAGCGCCGTGCCGTACGGGCCCAACCACGTCGAACTCACCCTCTTCCCCGTCGACGTGCCCGCGCTCACGGCCTCGAGTCTCGCGAAGGGGTGCGATCTCGTGGGGCCGTACCATGCGCTGCTCGTGCAGGGCGACGATCAGTTGGGCGCACTCGCAAGGGTGCATGGTGAGTTGCGGGAGGCGGGGGTTCGCGTCTACGCAAGCCAGGGTGTGACCGATGGTCGGGGAGGCTTCGGGTACGTCGTGTACGTGCGTGAACGCGATGCCAGTGCGGCCGCGGCGATCGTCGATGCCGAGCTGCACGAGGCGTGAAGACGGGGTCGCCGGTACGAATCGACGTTGACAATCCCCCCTCGTGAGTCCACAATCGTAAGCGTCAACACCATCTTGGGTCGATGCATGGCGACCTGGGAGGGTGCTCAGGGGGAAATGCCTGAGGAGGTGTTTTCGTGATTCCAGCGCTACTTGGCGCACAAGACGCCACCGTCCGTCGCATCGAATGGCTGCGGGTGGTGATGATGTTCCTGCTGTTGATGAGCTTCGCGATGTACCCCATCGAACTGTTCATCATCGGTCACTGGCTCGACAGCTTCGAGTCGCTCATTCCGTTCATCCTCACCGTGCCGGGTCTGTTCTTCACGATTTGGGTGTTCTTCGTCGACCGCAGCAGCACCTGGGTACGCGCGGGCTTCATCGCCACGATGTGGGCGTCGATCTTCGTGGGCGTACTCGGTGGCTACTACCACTGGGTTTGGAACATGAACGACATCGATGGCGTGCAGTGGTACTGGTCGTACGCCATGGCCGAGTTCCACGGATTCCGACCCGTCCTCGCGGCGATGGCCTACACCTACATGGGCATCACCGGCCTCGCCTCGATCTACCGGGCGCGATAGGAGGCGGGACATGTTCGAACGTTGGATGAACGCTGAGACCGAAAATCAGAAGATCCTTACCTTCCTGCAGTTATTCTTCTTGCTCTTCACCGCCTTCGGCTTCTTCTACTTCGGGGTGGAGCACTGGGTCATCGACCACTGGCTCGACAGTTTCTCGTCCCGCATCCCGTTCTACGCCGCGGTGATTGGTCTCCCCTTGACGCTTGCCATGTTCTTCACCACCCACAAGGCGGTGCGCTTGCCGTACACGATCTTCATGGCCATCACCATCGGCGTGGGTCTGGCCGGCGCGCTCTTCCACCTCGTGTACAACGCCGGGGACGCCGGCGTGAGCCTGTTCAGCATCAGCGGCATCTTCGAGGCCTTCACCGATCCGTTCCGGCCGGTGCTGGCCGCCCTTGCGCACGTCAACATCGGTGCCGTGGGACTCGTCGTCGGTTTGACGTTGGAGGATTGACGACCTGCGTTCGGGATGCGCGCCGCGCGTCCCGAACGCAACCTCCCTGCGACCCGTTCGCACGCGGCACCGTTCGCACGCCCGAAACGTCCAGTCCGTCTCTCCCGAAAGGAAATGAACCATGAAGAAGGTCTTCACCCTGCTCGCCCTGCTCGCCCTCGCCACGCTCGCCTGGGCGCAACCCACCGTGGACGGCACGATCGGTTCCGATGAGTACGCCAACACGGCTGCCCACGAGGATTCCGGTACGACGATGACCTGGACGGTCGAAGGGGACACCCTCTACTTCGCCATGACCATGCCCTCACGCGGTTGGGCCGGCGTCGGCTTCGCCTCGGAGATCACCGACCGGAAGCAAGGGTTCGACATGTACATCGTCACGATTCAGGATGATGCGCCCGTGGTGCTCGACATGTATCAGGCAGCCACGCGCAATGCGCCCGAACTCGACGAGGACGAGGGAGGCAGCAACAGCATTCTCGAGTCCGCCGCGGTGCACGCCGACGACGTGTGGACCGTCGAGTTCTCGCGACCCCTCGACACCGGTGAAGCGACCGACGTCGCCATCGTGCCGGGGAACGAGATGATCGTCACCGGTGCGAGCGCCGTGAACATGGATCTCGCGCGCCGTCACGAGCGCAGCAACCGGGGTGGCGCCTTCGTCATCGAAGGCTTCGTGTTCTAACCCACGCCCCGCGTCAACACCACCGATGGAACGTGCGCTCCACCCCATGCGGGTGGAGCGCACGCTTGTAGCATCACGGCACGGCGCGGCGTCGTCCGCGCAGTCTGGAGGTCCGCCATGGCGTTCGCCCCATCCGACATGAAGCTCCGCAGTTCCGCCTTCGACTACCACACGCGCATCCCCACGAAGTACACCCAGGAGGGCGAGAACGTCTCACCACCCCTGCACTGGGACGGCGTGCCTGAAGGCACGACGCGTTTCGCGTTGTTGTGCCACGATCCCGACGCGCCGCTCGTCCAAAACGGTGCGTACGGTTTCGTGCACTGGATCGTCTCAGGCATCCCAGGGGACGTTCGCAGCCTCGAGGAGGGCAGCACGCTGGGTGTGGCTGGACTCCATGACGGTGGGGGCTCGGGATACACGGGACCCATGCCGCCCGAGGGGCACGGCACGCACCACTACTACTTCTGGCTGTTCGCGTTGAACGCCGACCCGAACCTTCCCGCCGGCGCTGACCTCGCGACGTTTCTGAATGCCATCGAGCCGCACCTGCTTGGCATGAACCGCCTGGTGGGCACGTACCGTCGGGGCGATTGAACGAACGGGACGTGACCCTCAGCGCTTGAGGTGAAAACGAACGGTCTGTCCGGGGCGCGCCTGCGCGAGCCGCGATAGGTCGCCTGGATGTACGATGGCGGGCTTGGCATAACCACCGAGCGAACCGCGGTCGTTCATCAGCACGCGGGGCTGACCGTCGGCGGGCACCTGAATCGATCCAAGCGGCGTGCCCTCCGACGGGACCTCGCCCCCCGGCACGGAGGAACCCTCGAATTGGAGTGCCGTACGGTCACCCTGCAGCAGCCGGTAGGTGGCGTGCGTGAGCACGGCCAGCGCGTCAGGCTTGGCTTGCGGACCGGGCTGGATGCGCACGTGCAGGACCGCCGTTGGGTCGGGCATGGCGCGGAGGGGTGCCACGTGGAAGCCCATTCGCGCGCGCCGCACCTGCCGGACACCCAGCACATCACCCGGTTCGAGTGGGCGCCCGATGCGGCCACGTAGGTCCACCGACACCGACCCGAGGAACGGTTCCGCTTCGAATCCTCCAGCCACGGCGAGGTAGGCGCACGCGCCACGCCTTGATGGAGGAAACGTGAGCGTGTCGCCCGCCTGAAGCGATAGCGTCGTATCGAGCGGGAGCGACTCGGCGTTGCGGGTGGGCGTGACGCCGCCCCCCGTGATCACGACCGAAACGTCATCGAGAACGGTCAACGTTGGACCCACCCGATGGATCTCGAGGAGCGGCGCCGTCGGGGGGTTGGCGAGAAGCGCATTCGCGTGCCTCGCAGCCGTACCGTCCATCGGTCCACTCTGCGCGAGGCCGAAACGACCCGCGGCCGGTCGACCCTCGTCGAGCACGAGATCGAGCAGGCCGGCCTTCTCGACGAGGAATCGCGGATGCCGGGGGTGCTTGGGAAGGAGTCTCCTGACCTCGGGCACGGCGGGCGTGGGACCGTCGCTGGGCTGGAAGCGGACGCGGTCCCCCACGTTGAGGAGGAACGGCTCCTCGCGATGCGGGTCGAACATCACGTCGAGCGCCGAACCGAGGAGATGCCAGCCGCCTGGCGAGGGGAAGGGGTACACGCCCGTCTGCCTGCCGGCGATCGCGACGGCGTGGGCGGGCACGTCGCGGCGCGGTGTCGCGCGACGGGGAAGGTGCAACGCCTCATCGACCCCTGCGAGAAACGGGAATCCTGGCGTGAATCCGAGGGCGTGCACGGTGTAGGTGGGGGCGGCGTGCCGGGCGACGACCTCCGCTTCGGTCAAGCCGGTGGCTCGCGCCACGTCGGCGAGATCCGCCCCGTCGTACCGCACACGGATCGTGCGTTCCCGCGTCGGGGACGCATCCCCGCTTACTTCCTCGCCCGCGGCGAGTCGATGGGCGAGGTCGAGCCACCTCCGTAGCGGCGCGCCGGACGCGTACCGCGCATCCCAGGCGAGCAAGAGTGTGAGGTAGCCGGGCACCACGTCGAGCACCCCGCTCGGTGCATGGTCGAGCAGGTGCCGCGTGGCGGCCTGCAAGCGCATCGCAAGCGCGTCGCTCGGGTCTTCCCCGAAGCGAAGCGTGCGAGAAACGTAGCGGGTCACGGCGCGCGAATCGTCACGCCCGCCTCGCTGAGTGCCTCGCGGATGGCGCGCGCGGCGGTGCTCGCATGAGGCCCATCCCCGTGGAGGCACAACGTGTGCGCCTCGAGGGGAAGCACGCCGCCATCGAGCGTATCGACCTCGCCGCGCGTCGCGATGCGCACGGCGCGTGCCGCCATCACCTTGGGGTCCGCCACGAGGGCGCCCTCCATGCCACGCGGGGCGAGACGGCCATCGGCCAGGTACCCGCGATCCGGGAATGCCTCGAGCACCACGCGAAGCCCGCGCGACGAGGCGGCTCGCGCCATGCCCTCGCCGGCAGGGCCGGCGAGCGCGAAGAAGGTGAGGGTCGCATCGAACGCCGCGATGGCGGTCGTCACCACCTCAGCCGCCTCCGCATCGTGCACCATGCGATGGTGCAACGCACCGTGGGGTTTGACGTGACGCAAGGTTCTCCCCTCGGCGCGAAGGAGCGCCTCGAGGCTTCCGAGTTGCGTGAGGATCAGGGTGTGCAGTTCTTCTGGCGTCAACGCCACGTCCCGTCGACCGAACCCCTCTCGGTCCGCGAACCCAGGATGCGCACCAACCGCGACGCCATGCTCGGCAGCCAGCCGAATCGTGCGTTGCATCGTCGTCGGGTCACCCGCATGCGCGCCGCAGGCGACGTTCACGCTGCTCAGGTGCGGCATCAGCGATTCGTCGTCCCCCATGCGCCACGGGCCGTACGACTCACCCGCGTCGGCGTTGAGATCGATCTCGAGGGGTTGCCTCGCATCCTGGCTGGGCATGCGACAGGGTAGCGCGGCGGGCGTGCGAACCCCAAGCCATTCCATACTTGAGTACTTGGGTATGTTTGTCCCTACGCCGCGAGGCACGCAAACGGCGACACTCACCCCATGAAACCCGAGCACCCGGCTCCAGTATCCATGGACCCCAACGAAGGGCCGGGCTCGGTCTGTGAGATGTGTGGGCTCAACGAAATCGCGTGCGGTCTCCCCGCCCGCGTCGTCCGGCTCTCGGGCACCCCTCGCATCGTGCGTCGCCTCCTCGCGCTAGGCGTCCGACCGAGCACGACGTGTGAAGTTCTCGGTCGTACGCCCGGCGGTGGTCCCATCCACCTTCGCGCCGGCTCGGTTCACCTCATGGTGCGCGCCAGCGAAGCTGCCGAAGTCCTCGTGCAACCCACGACAGAAGAGCGTGACGAGCATGTCCTGCCGGTTCTGTAGCCTCCAATCGAGTTGCGCACTCGCCACCCCCCAAGGCGACGCGCCGCACGGCGCCGTCCCGCTCCGCTGGTTCATGGTGGGAACACCCAACACGGGTAAGACGAGTCTCATCAACGCCATTTCGGGCAGTTCGCTCGAGGTGGGCAACTGGAGCGGCACGACGCTCGACCTTGCGCACGCGCGCGCCAACCTCGCTTGCGGCGAGGTCGAACTCGTCGACCTGCCCGGCGCGTACACCCTGGCGGGAAGCGCGCCCGACGAGGAGATCCTCCTCCCCGCCCTCCTCGCCGACCCAAGCGCTCTGGTCGTGAACGTCGTGGACGCCACGAACCTGACGCGCGACCTGACCCTCACGCTCGAACTTGCCGAGCTGGGCGTCCCCATGGTGGTGGCGCTGAACCTGGTGGATCAGGCGGAGAAGCAAGGGATCGCCATCGACGTCAAGGACCTCGAAGCGAACCTCGGCGTTCCGGTCGTCATCGTGAAGGCCAACGTGGGTCGCGGGATTGGCGAGCTCGTCACGGCCGCGTCGCGCGCCGGCGTGGGCGCCGCGAAAGTGCCCTACCCCCAAGAGTTGGAACAGGCCATCGGTCGCCTCCTTCCCCTCACCGAATCCCGCTGGCATGCCATCGCCGCCCTCACCGGCGAGCTCGATGCCGACGCCATGATGCACGCCAATGCCCTGCAACCCGCCGCCATCGGGCATGGCAGCGACACCGTCGCCACCCTCCCCCCGGTGGGCCCGCAGGACGGGGTTTCACTCCCGACCGTGCCGAACCTCGCGGCGCGCGCGGAGGCGGAGCGCGGCTCCCTCCTCGCGAGTGGGCTCGACCCCTTCCTCGACGTCTCCGAGGCCCGTCACCGCCTGGCACACGCCTTCAGTGGTGGCGCAACCCGGCCCCTCCACGCCGCCGATTCGGCCGGTGACCGAGTCGACCGCCTCATCCTCCACCCCGTCGTCGGGCCGTTCGCCCTGCTCGGCGGACTGGCGCTCACCTTCCACCTCACCTTCGCTCTCTCGAGTCCGTGGGTGGACTTCCTGGGTGTGGTGCAGGGCGTCCTGGCCGGTTGGGCCGAAGCGCTTCCCCTCCCGGGTCTCCTGAGCGGCTTCCTTGCCGGCGCGGTCATCGAGGGTGTCGGCACGGTCATCGCCTTCGTTCCCGTCCTCTTCACGTTGTACGCCTTGTTGGGCTTCCTCGAGAACGCGGGCCTGCTCGCGCGCGTCGCCTACCTGGCCGACGGCCTCATGCGCCGACTTGGCCTGCCGGGCCGAGCCGTGTTGCCGATGGTGCTCTCGCTCGGCTGCACCGTGCCTGCCGTGCAGGCGACCAAGATGCTCGAGCAACCGCGCGATCGCCTACGCGTCGCCCTGGCGATTCCTTCGATTCCATGCGGCGCACGCCTCCCCGTCTTCGTCCTCCTCGCTGCGGCGTTCGTCCCGCAGTACGCCGGGTTGGTGCTGACCGGTTTGTACGTCGCCGGTTTCCTCGCTACCCTGCTGACCGCACTCCTGTTCCGTGGGGCCCTGAAGGGTGAAACGGCGACAGGCGTGATGGAACTGCCCGCCTACCGCCTGCCCCCGTTCAGCCTCGTCTTCAGGCTCGCCTGGATTCGCACGAAGGCCTTCCTCACGAGCGCTGGGGGACCCATCCTGGCCGTCGTCGCGGTCGTGTGGGCGCTGCTGGCGTTCAACCTGCCGAACGGCGTGAGCGTCTTCGAGTTCGTGGCGCGCGGCATGGCGCCCCTCTTCGCCCCCATCGGGCTGGAAGATTGGCGCGTCGTCGGCGCATTGATTCCCGGAACGATTGCCAAGGAAGTGATGATCGGCAGCATGGCGCTCACCTTCGCCACCGGCGCCGAAGCGAGCAGCGCGCTCGGCTTCATGGCCGGCTTGCAGGACGTGTTCATCGGCTTCTGGGATGCGATTCGCGGGACGCTGACCGGTCTGTGGGGCTCCGTCCTCGCGACCGATGCGCCGGACGGTGCGCTCGGCTCGCGCCTGGCCGGCACGCTGAGCCTCGCCTCGGCCCTCTCGCTGATGGTGTTCAGCCTGCTCTACGTGCCCTGCATGGCCACTCTCGCGGCGATCAGCAAGGCGTTTGGGCGTCGCTACGCGCTACTCTCCGCCGGCTATCAACTCGGCCTGGCGTACCTCGCCGGGTTCCTCGTGTACCAGCTCTTCCGCTAAGCCTCGAAGCGCGCGCAACCGGCGCGTTGTCTTCCCCGACTGGGTGAGCCTTCCGCAGCGACGTACGTCGCTGCGGAAGATTGCGTACGCCCACGCCCGGACCTCGCTACTCAACTCGGCGCGACACCCAGGCGCGCGGCGACGTCCTCGAACGCCGGGTCCTCGGCGTACAGGGCTTCGAGCTCGCTGCGCGCGCGGGAGGCGTTCCCCAACGCTTCGTACGTGAGCGCGCGTTCGTAGCGGGCTGTGCGACGCAGCTCGACGGGCCGGTCCTTGCGTTTGCGGTACGCCATCGTGAAGGTGTCGCGCGCGGCGGTCAGCAACCCGAGTTTCGTGAGGGCGCGCCCCTTGGCGAGGAGGGCGATGGCGTGCAGGACCGAGTCGTTCTGCAGCGACGCCATGCGCGACACGACGTCGTGAAGGTCGGCGGGTTCGTGAGGCCCGTGCACGATGAGGTCACCCCAGGAGGCAAGCCACAAGGGGTTCGATGCGTCCTGCGACAACAGCGTTTCGAGGTGGCGGCGCGCCCGCGTGTGCTCACCCCGCTGCTCGAATGTCTCGGCGGCAGCGAGGTGGTACGCCTCGCGCTTGGGGGGCACGTGAATCGTCACCAGCTCGGTCACCTCGAGTTGCACGATGGGCTCGACGCCGAGCGCGGCGACGGCGGTTCCCAACGCGTCGAGATCACTCGCGACCACGTCGAGGAACCGCGCGGCCTCCTTCGCGTCACCCGCAGCGAGGCGCATCAGGGCTGCGAACCAGGCGGCGTCGATCCCGTCGGGTTCACGGACGTTCGAGCTGGCGAGGGTTTCGAACCGTCGCTGGGCCTCGGGGTCGTCACCGTCGTGCCACGCCTGGAGCGCTTCGACGAGCGCGCGCCGCTCCGCGCTTGCGGTCATCCGTTGCAGGAAACCGAGGTCAGGACGCTGGCCCTGCACGCCATGGCCGCTCGAACCGTCGCTCCCGCGTGAGCGCGTGGCCGAGCTGCCACCGCTCACGGTGTAGAACAGGCCGGTCCCCGGAATTCCGAGCGTGCCGCGCACGCCGCCAGGACCGATCGTGCCGGTTGCGCCACGCGGTCCGAGCGAGAGCGACGCACCGGACTTGGATAGGTTGACGTACACCCCGGGCATCACGCGAATCCTTCGCCAAAACCGAAATGCCATGCCCGATGGGTACCACACCCGTGCGGTCCCTTGCAGGCAGCGGCGGTACGATGGCGGGCGTGCCGCTCGTCGCCTCCGCCCTCGTTCCCCTCACCCTGTTGATTGGGCTTGGCATTGCCCTGAAGCGGTCACGCTTCCTGCCCGATACGTTCTGGCCTGGGCTCGACCGCCTCAACTACTGGGTGTTCTTCCCCGCGCTGATCTTCGTGAGCCTCGCGACGAGCGAGGGTGCCCTTGCGGGCAGTGAACGCGTCGCACTCGCCACCTGGCTGGGGCTGGCGATCGTGTCGGTCGCTGCGTTGCTGCTTCGGCGGGTCATGACGCACGATGGGCCTGCCTTCACCTCGATCTTTCAGGGCGCGATTCGCTTCAACAGTTACGTCGCGTTCCTCGTCGTACCGGTGCTGTACCCGGGCAGCGACGGCTTGGTGGCCCTCCTGGTGGCCGTCACCGTTCCGGTCGTGAACGTCCTGAGCGTGACCGTCCTCGCCCGCTTCGGTGCGGGTGCTGCATTGCAGTGGCGCACGCTGCTGCGCTCGATTGCGAGCAACCCGCTGATCCTTGCGTCGCTGCTCGGGATTGCTGCAACGTTGTCGAACCTGCCGCTTGGACCGTTCGAGTCGGCGCTCCGCATCCTCGGGCAGGCAGCGTTGGCTGCGGGTTTGCTGTCGGTCGGTGCCACGCTCCGGTTTCGCGCCATGGGGCGTGGCGTGCGCGCCATCGCCGCGTCGATGCTGCTGAAGTTCGTGGCGCTCCCCGCCTTCACGGCGATTGCGGGCCTGGCGCTGGGCATTCCGAGCGGTTTGTTGGCGCCCATGATCCTGTTTCAGAGCATGCCGACGGCGTCGGCGTCGTACGTGCTTGCGCGCGCCATGCGCGGTGATGAGCAACTCATGGCGTCGATCCTCGCGGTGCACACGCTGGCAGCGATTAGCTGGTTACCGCTCGTGTACGCCGCGTTGACGGCGTGGCTGGGTTGACCGAGTTTGCCTCGCTGAGAGGAGCCGCGTCCGTTCGTTCGGTCGTAGGTGGCCTAGCGATTCAATCCGCGAGTGCCCAGCCGTAGGCCTCTTGCCACGGCGTCTGCACCCCAAGCCTGCGCGCGGCGTGGAGCGCCCAGGCGGGATCGGCGAGCATGGCGCGACCGAGCAGCACCACGTCCGCACGTCCTTCACGAAGGATGGCGTCCGCCTCCTCCGCGGTCGTGATGCCGCCCACGGCGGCGCTGGCCGTGGCGCCCGCCGCCTTCACCGCCTCGGCGAATGGGACCTGGTGGAGGGGGGCGGATTCAAGGCGCGCGCCTGGCGCCGCGCCCCCCGAGGAGCAGTCGACCAGGTCCACGCCGAGCGTGGCGAGGTCGCGGGAGAGTTGCACCGTGTCCTCGGGCGTCCAACCATCGGGGTGGGCGTCGGTCGCGGAGACGCGCACCCAGACGGGAAGCGTCTCGGAAACGGTTTCGCGTACGGCGCGTACGACCTCCCGGAGGAGTCTCGTGCGACCTGCGTAATCGCCACCCCACCCGTCGCTGCGGGTGTTGACGAGGGGCGAGAGGAAACTGTGGAGCAGGTACCCGTGTGCAGCGTGCACCTCGATGACCTCGAAGCCCACCTCGACGGCGCGGCGTGCGGCCGTGGCGAAGGCGTCGATGACCCGCTCGAGGCCGGTCTCGTCGAGCGGTTGGGGGGCCGGATCGCCCTCCCGGAACGGCGTGTCCGTAGGACCGAACGCGGGCCAACCGCCCTCCGCCTCGGGTACCACGCCGCGCCCCTTTGTGCCCCAGGGTCGGTAGGTCGAAGCTTTTCTTCCTGCGTGGGCAAGTTGAATGGCGGGGACGGCGCCTCCGGTGCGAATCGCTTCGGCCATTCGCCCCATGGCGTCTGCATGCGCGTCGCTCCAAATGCCGAGGTCGTTGGGCGTGATGCGGCCCTCGGGCAGCACGGCGGTCGCTTCGGTCATGACGAGTCCCGCACCGCCGATGGCGCGCGCGCCGACGTGCGCGACGTGCCAGGGGGTGGCGAGGCCATCGCATGCCTCGGACATGTAGGTGCACATGGGGGACACGCCAATGCGGTTCCGCAGGGTGACGCTGCGCTGGGTGAGGGGCTCGAATAGGGTGGGCATGCGACCCAGTGTTCCGTGAAGGGGCCGTTCCACGCGGTCGCCACCGCGACGTTGCGACTCGCCTCTTCGTGGCTGCGGCGCGGTAGCCTCGGAAGCGTGTGCGCATGGCGCGCCCGGAGGAGGTCACGATGAACCTGCAGGAACGCTTCACGTCGCTTGCGGCGAGCATGATCGAGACACGCCGCGATTTTCATGCACATCCTGAGATTGCGTTCGAGGAGACCCGCACGGCGGGCATCGTTGCCGATCGGCTGGAGAAGGCGGGGTACACGCCGCGGCGGGGCGTCGGGGGAACGGGCGTCGTGGCCATCCTCGAGGGTGGTCGGCCGGGCCCGACGGTTCTCGCGCGGGCGGACATGGATGCACTGCCGGTACCGGACGAGAAGGACGTGGCGTACCGCTCGACGGTGGCCGGCAAGAACCATGCGTGTGGGCACGATGGGCACACGACGATCCTGCTCACCATCGCGGAGGTGCTCGCCAGCGAGGCGTCGTCCCTACCGGGGCGCATCGTGTTCGTGTTTCAACCGGCCGAAGAGATTACGGAGGGAGCCAAGGCGATGCTCGCCGATGGCGCGCTCGAGGGCATCGAGGTGGACGAGGTGGTGGGGTTGCACCTGTCGAGCGACCAGCCGGCGGGCGTGGTGGCGGTACGCAGTGGCCCTGCGATGGCGGCGCCCGATGCGTTCGACTTGGTGATTCGGGGGAGTGGTGGGCACGCGGCCATGCCGCAACGTGTGGTCGACCCGGTGGTCATCGCGGCGCAGGTCATCACGGCGGTGCAATCGATCGTCGCACGGAACGTCGACCCGGTTGACCAGGCGGTCATCAGCATCACCCGCATCGAAGGCGGAACGGCCTACAACATCATTCCGGAAGAGGTGCGCATCGCGGGGACGATCCGTTCGTTCGATCCGGCGACCCGGGGTGTGCTGGCCTCACGCGTGGAAGCGGTGGCGAGCGGGGTGGCGGCGAGCCTCGGGGGCAGCGCCGAACTCACCGTGCACGAGGGTCCACCCGCCGTCGTGAACGATGCGTGGACGACCGAGCGGGTGCGTGAGGTGGCGCGGCGCGTGGTCGGGGATGAAGCAGTCGACGAGGCGCCGATGATCATGGGGGGTGACGACATGGCCCTGTGGATGAACCAGGCGCAGGGGTGCTACTTCTTCTTCGGTACCCGGTCGAGTGACGCGACGGGGTTTCCGCATCACCACCCTCGCTTCGACGTGGATGATGCGGCGCTTCCCAAGGCGGCCGACGTTCTCGCGAACGTCATCGTCGATCTCCTCGAACGTCCCGTGATGCGGACGTAGCGGCTGCTCGACGTCATGCGGGTATCGCCCTCGTCGATGATGCATGCATGGATGGTGCTCACAACTCGGCGGTCCTACGAGGACGCCCGTCAATCTTCATTCCTTACCGCCATAGCGCCGTTCGAGAAGCACGAGCGGTTGCGTCAGGTTCGAGAAAGGAAGTCGGAGCCCTTTCACGTCAGGCGCCTCGTCGCGGACGATGGCAGCGAAGCGCATCACGTCGTTCCGGATGGCAGTAGGCACGCCTTCGAGGGGTTGATCCGTGACGAGTTGCAGCAGTCTGAGCACGTCACTGCGGTGCTTCTTGACGGCTCGCCCGTCGACGCGTTCGCCCGACGAGCGACGACGGTGAAGATCGAGGTAGGCGCGAACCTTCAGGCCAATGAGATGATCGACGCTGGCGACTGCAATCCCACGTGTCAGCCGACGGCCGGACACCAACCAACGGTAGAGGTCGTCATCGATCAGGATGGCGGACAAGCTCGATAGGTCCTCACTTGTGGGTACCGGTGTTGAGGTGGGCATCATCGTGAAGGAGGACGTCCTCGAGCTTGCGCGAGAACAGTTCCAGCATGACGGGGAAGGCAGGGTTTCGGGGTCTTTGAAAACGGTAGTACCGTCGCGGACGTGTCCCCTGCTCCTGCATTTCGTATCCAGCGAGCTTCACGAAGGACCAGAGCCGTTCCACGAAGGCCTCGTCGAGCGCTTCGACGCAGAGAACGATGTCGAGATCTTTCGTCGTCCTGAACGGCAGGCCTACGTCTTCAAGGTGCAGGTGCGTCGCGACGCCCCCAATGAGCACATAGCTTTCCTCGAAACCACGAAAGTGGTCGCGGAAACGTTCCAAACCAGGAATCACTCGAGCACCTCCGGAAGGGTCGCTTTCGCCTCTTCGACGCGGGGGTCCTCTCCTGCTAGCGAGAGGAACAGCGAGAGGGGATCAACCGTCGGGCCATCGCTGAGGCTCTCGGGGGGGTACCTCCACACCTCGACCATCGCGACCCCGGGTTCGTCGACATCATAGGAAGACGCAAGCGCGTGACGAGCCGTGAACTCAGCCCATACCGTGCCGGAGACAGCAATGGTCGTCATCTTGGGGGGCGCGAGATTACTTTGGCGTGAGAGTGCGGTCTCGCCTGCGAGGAACGCTTCGGGGAACGCATCCCTCGGTGCCACGTGCTGGGCTCTTACGGGCGAGGTGAGATGCGGCACGGCACGGTTCCAAACCTCGATGGGGCGACCTGCGAGTCGGAGGAGTCGTTTTCGGCCTCTCGCGATTCGTTGAACGAGACCCATTCGCTCCAAATCACGCGCTGCGCGACTCAAGGACATGGCGGAGTAGCCAGTGCGACGTGCAGCGGCCTGCATCTCCGTGTCGGTACGGGAGCGATGAAGCAGGAGATGGAGAAGGACGGCTTGCGTCACGGGAGATGCGGTTTGTTCGCTACGCACGTCTTGACCGGGTGCCTGACGCCGAATGGCATCTCGGAGATCGATGCCGAGGGGGGGCAGGTACAACTGCGTGAAGGGTGCGACGAAAGCAACCTTCCGCTCGATGAGCCTCTTCCTTCTCCAAGAGGGAATGACGGGTTCGACGAGCACGACGGGGCGATCGAGAATCTCCGCGAGTTGGGCGAGCTGCTTGGCCGTTGCGCTCGGGCTCGTCGGCTCAGCTGTCTGTCGATGGGCGAACGCGCAGGACACACCAAGGAGGCTCGTGCAGGCCACCTCGTAACTGGCCTGGAGGTAGACGGGTAAGCGCACTTCTTCGCACGCACGCCAGCGCAGGTCGCGCAGTCCGAGAACCTCCTCGAGGTAGGTGTCGACGCGC
>CAJXWR010000048.1 GCA_913062675.1 uncultured Trueperaceae bacterium | reverse complement strand
CCTGAGCTTCGTCGCTCGAGGACACGCGTCCGCCGTTGGGGTCGAGGAGGTCCTGCCGGACGAGGCGGTGGCTCGCCTGTGGCCGCATCATGCCCCCGGCGCGGGGCACGTGGTCACGAACCTCGAGCGCGTGGACGCGCCACCTCGCGAGACGCGTCGCAGTGGCAAGAAGCGTCAGGACCTCGCGTTCAAGCCACCGTCTCGCACCACCCTCGAAGCCTGGCACACCTTTCGCACCGCTGCGTTGACGGGGGTCGACACCGATCTCGAGAACGAGGACGCCCTCCGCGAACGCGCTGGCGTGCTTTGGCGCGTGGCCGACCTCGACCTGCTCGATGCCCTCAGCGGCGTGACGGTCCTGCGACCCGGCCTCGCGCTCGGTCGCGTCCAGCGCGACCGGTTCGAACCCGCGCACGCGCTCGCCATGGCGCTTGACCCCTCCGCAACCCATTCCGTCGTTGAACTGTCCCTCGACGGCCCCTCCCTCCCCCGCTGGTTGGCGGGCGAGGAACTCGACGTGGAGGAGCGCGACGTCACCTGGTCGGGGGACGGTTCGGCAGGGTATGCGCTGCTCGTGACGGCCGGCATGCCGCTCGGTTGGACGCGCCGCTCCGGCACGCGCTTGAGGAACCTGTACCCGAAAGGGTTGCGGCAACGCTGACGCGACCCTGCCAGGTTGCCTGGCCGGGCTTCCGCGTGCTACATTACTCGTCGGCTTTTCCGCCGGTCGATTCCCCGATCATCGGACGTGAAATCCCGACTTGCATGACGAGACTCTTGCGCGGACGACGCATCGCGCACCGCACCGAAGGACGTGACGAACGTGAAGACCTACTTCGCCAAGGAACCCAGCAACGACTGGCTCATCGTGGACGCCGAAGGGCAGACCGTCGGTCGCCTCGCGACCCGCATCGCCCAGTTGCTGCGCGGCAAGCACAAGCCGACCTACGCACCCCACCAAGCGGGCGGCGATTTCGTGATCGTCGTGAACGCCGACAAGGTCGTGTTCACCGGCTCGAAACTCGACCAGAAGGTGTACACCCGGTACAGCGGGTACCAGGGGGGCCTGAAGGAAATTCCCGCGCGTGACATGCTCACCAAGCACCCCGAACGCGTCATCGAGCACGCCGTGTGGGGCATGCTTCCCAAGAACCGGTTGGGCCGCAAGCTGATTCGCCGCTTGAAGGTCTACGCCGGTGAAGCGCACCCGCACGCCGCGCAACAGCCGCGTGTCCTGGAGGTTGGTTGATGGATCAGTACTACGGCACCGGTCGCCGCAAGGAAGCCGTCGCACGCGTCTTCCTTCGCCCTGGCTCCGGGAAGATCACCGTGAACGGCAAGGACTTTCAGGAGTTCTTCCGCGGCATCCTCGTTGGGGTGCAGGCACTCGAACCGCTCAAAGTGACGAACACGGCTGGCCGTTTCGACGCCGTCATCACCGTCAAGGGGGGCGGCCCATCCGGTCAAGCGGACGCCATCAAACTTGGCGTGGCTCGCGCGCTTCTCGAAGTGGACCCCGCCTACCGCGACATCCTCAAGACGTCGGGTCACCTCACCCGTGACGCGCGCGTCGTGGAACGCAAGAAGTACGGCCTCAAGAAGGCGCGCCGCGCGCCTCAGTTCAGCAAGCGCTGACCACGCAATCCACGTGGATCGACGACGGGCCGGTGGACGTCCACCGGCCCGTCTCGTGACCTAGACGCAGCCGAAGGAGAGCCTCGTGGACACGGTACAAGCCGCCGTTCTCGGTTTCGTGCAGGGCTTGACGGAGTTCCTGCCCGTCTCGAGCTCCGGCCACCTCGTGCTCGCCGCCACCTGGTTCGGCTTCCGTGCCGAGGGGGAGTCGCTCGAACTCGCCATCGACATCGCGACGAACACGGGTACCTTCCTCGCCGTCCTCGTTGCCTTGCGGCACGACGTCTGGCTTGCCCTGCGCGGTTTCCTCGCCGGATTGACCTCCGCCGCCGCGAGGCGTGAAGACGGTTGGCACCTCGCCATGCTCGTCATTCTGGGTTCGCTTCCCACCGCCGCCATCGGCCTGGGCCTTCGGAGCGTCTTCGAGACGCTGAACGCCGCTACGCCCGTATCGATTGCGCTCATGACCACCGGGGTAATCCTCTGGACCGCGCCGAGCAAGGGCGCGCGGAGCGAACCCCGCAGTCTGGGTTGGCGTGACGCCCTGACCGCCGGGGTGGCCCAAGGCCTGGCCGTCGTTCCGGGCATCAGTCGCTCGGGCAGCACCATCGCTGCGCTCCTCTGGCGCGACGTGGACGCCGCACTCGCGGCGCGCCTCTCGTTCCTGCTGTACCTCGTGGCCAGCGCCGGGGTGGCCATCCTCGGGATTGGCGAGGTGCGCGAAGCCAACCTGGGTTGGAGCTCGGTTGGCGTCATGACGCTCGCCTCGTTCGTCACCGGCTGGCTGGCGCTGCTTTGGCTGTTCCGCATTCTCAAACGGGGACGCTTCCGCTGGTTCGCCCCGTACCTTTGGCTCGTGGCGACCCTTACCCTGCTCCGTGGGTGGATCGCTTGACGCGCCACGAGACGTCCAACGCTGCCCTGGCGCCTGGCGCGCTACGATGGGGCGGTTGGAAGGAGACTTCGGCATGAACGTCGTCACCCGCATCGCGCCCTCCCCCACCGGCGATCCGCACGTCGGCACCGCGTACGTCGGACTGTTCAACTACGCATTCGCCAAGCGGCATGGCGGCCGGTTCGTCTTCCGCCTCGAGGACACCGACCGCGAGCGGTACGACGCGCAGTCCGAAGCGCGCCTGCTCGCCATGTTCGACTGGCTCGGCATCACGCCCGACGAGGGCCCGGAAACGGGGGGACCGAACGGACCGTACCGCCAGAGCGAACGTCTCGACACGTACACCCAACACGTCGAAACCCTTCTCGCCTCGGGTGACGCGTACCGGGCGTTCGAAACCGCCGAGGAGCTCGATGCGATGCGCCACGAACAGAAGCAGCGTGGACTCCCGCAGGGCTACGACGGTCGCGGGCGGGACGTGCCTCGCGACGAGCAGGATCGTCGAGCCGCGGCTGGGGAACCCCACGCGATTCGCCTGCGCACGCCCGACGAGGGCGAAACCGCCTTTCTCGACGTGCTGCGTGGCGAGATTCGCATTCCCAACAGTGAAATCAAGGACCCCATCCTCGTGAAGAGTGACGGGTACCCGACCTACCACTTCGCCAACGTCGTCGACGATCACGCGATGGAGGTCACGCACGTCATGCGAGCCGAGGAATGGGTGACGAGTACGCCCATCCATGTTCTCCTTTACCGCGCCTTCGGGTGGGAGGAACCTCGCTTCATTCACCTTCCCCTGCTGCGGAACCCCGACGAGAACAAGACGAAGATCAGCAAACGTAAACTCGATACGAGCGTCGATTCCTACCGAAAACAGGGCATCCTCCCCGAAGCACTCCTCAACTTCCTCGCCACGATGGGGTACAGCCTGCCCGACGGTCGCGAGATCTTCACGCTCGACGACCTGATCGCCACGTTCGATCCCGAGCGCATTTCGCTTGGTGGACCCGTCTTCGACTTGCGGAAGTTGCGTCACGTGAATGCGCGCTACCTGCGCGAGGAACTCCCACTCGAGGAGATCGCCGACCGGATCGAACCCCTGCTCCGGGAGGCCGGGTACGCCTGGGACGACGAGGACTTCCTGCTCGACGTGGTGGACGTGCTCCGTCCTCGCGCCGAGACGTTGACGGAAATCGTCGATCAGGCTGGGTACTTCTTCCTCGCCGATGACGTCTACCCGTTCGATGACGAGGCCCGCAAGAAGGTGGCCGCGGGGCAGCAGGCGCTCGAGGACCTCGAGCGTTCGTTCTCCATGCTCGACTTCTTCGACGAGGATGCGGTCGATGACCTGCTCGACGAGTACGTGCGTTCCCGCGAGATCAAGAAGCCGGCCGTCCTCATGCCGCTTCGTGCGGCCCTGACCGGCACGACGAATGCGCCGTCGGTCACGGATTTGGTCGTCATCCTGGGTCGCCAGCGCGTCTTGCGTCGCATTGGCCGCGCCCTGTCCGAAATCACGTCCGCACTCCCGGACGACAAACCCACGCCCGAAGAGGAGCAGCAAGCGGCGGCCGAGGCGGCTGCGAAGAAGGCCGAGGAGGAGCGGAGGGCGGCTGCAGCCGCTGCGGGCCGCGCGGCGCAAGCGGCCGCACGCGCAGCGGCGGGTGAGGAACCCAGCGAGTCGTGAGTTGGTTCGACCGGCTTCGCAGGGGCCTCGGCAAGACGCGTGACGTCCTGTCAGGCGACGTGCAGGACGCCATGGCATCCCGCACGCCCGACTGGGACGAACTTGAGTTTGCGCTCATCGCCGCGGACGTGGGCGCCTCCATCGCCGCGGACGTGATTACCGATGCGAAGGCGGCGCGGGAGCGTGGCGTCAGCATCATGGAGGCGCTCGAACAGGCGCTCCTCGACCAGCTCGAACCCGATGCCATGCGGCAGAAGCTTCGCCGCGTCGGATTCGACCTCGACGTGCAACGCCACTTCGTGGAGCCTGCCGGGAAGGTCATCATGGTGGTGGGCGTGAATGGCGTGGGCAAGACCACCACCATCGCGAAGCTCGGTGCGTACTACCAGCGTCACGACAAGCGGGTCATGTTCGCTGCCGGCGATACCTTCCGTGCAGCCGGCTCCGCCCAGCTCGAAGTGTGGGGGGAGCGCCTTGGCATCCCCACGCATGCGGGGGCCGACGGAACCGATCCTGCCGCCGTGGCCTTCGATGCCAGTGCAGCGCGCGTCGCAAGGGGTCTCGACCTGCTGATCGTCGACACCGCTGGCCGGCTCCACACGCAGCACAACCTGATGGAGGAACTCAAGAAGGTCAAACGCGTCATCGGGAAGGCCGATGAGGGCGAGCCGGGCGAGGTGTGGCTGGTCCTCGACGCCGTGACCGGTCAAAACGGGCTTCAGCAGGCACGCAAGTTCCACGATGCCGTCGGCCTGACGGGCGTCATCGTCACGAAACTCGATGGCACGGCGAAGGGGGGCATTCTGCTTCCCATCGTTCGGGAACTCGGGGTCCCCATCAAGTTCATTGGCGTGGGAGAACAGCAAGACGACCTGCAACCGTACGATGCCGCCGCGTTCGTCCGCGCGCTGCTCGACGTGTCGCAACCGGACGCCGCGTGAGCGACGGTCCCCTCCTGATTCTTGCGGCGACCCGCATGGAGCTCGCCGACCTCGCGGTGGGGCTCGAGGGTGAAGCCCCGGCCAACCTGCCCGCCTGGCCCGATGCGCAGCGCGGAAGGCTCGACGGGCATGGCGTCATCCTGCTCGCCTCGGGCGTCGGGAAGGCGTCAGCCGCGGCGGGTGTCGCCTACGCCCACGCGCGTGTCGGTCTGACTGCCTGCATCAACGTCGGCATCGCGGGCGCGTACGTGGGTGCCTTCGTTCCGGTGGGTGCCGCCGTGGCGGCCGCATCGGAGTTCGATCTCGATGCGGGCATCATCGCGGACAGCGCCGAAGGAACCACCATGACGTCCCTCGACACCGTGCCGCTGCCGCGCGTCGCGCCCTTCGAGGGCTCGCCCGGCCTGTTCGATACCTTTCCGACCGATTCCACCTGGACCGACCACCTTGCCGCCGCCTCCGGCACGACGGCTCAACCGTTCGCCACGAGCGATGCGATTGCGGGTGATCTCGACGTCGCTGCCGAGCGTGCCGACCGGTCGGGTGCAGCGATCGAATCGATGGAGGGCGCCGGTGCGGCACTCGCATGCGCGCACCTCGGCGTTCCGTTCGCCGCTTTGCGTGGCGTGAGCAACGTCGCTGGCGTGCGCGATAAGGCGCAGTGGGACGTTTCCACGGCGGTGCGCGCGTATACGAACGCCTTGCGCAGCGCGCTTCGCGGCGCAGCCTGACCCTCGAGGGTCCTGCCCATTGGGTGGCGTACGCGTCGACGGAAGCGTGAGCGACGCTACGGTATGCTCGCAGCATGCCTCTTCTTCCAGGACTCGACATTCTCGCGGCAGCACGCGCTGGTGGTTACGGCGTCGGCGCGTTCAACACCAACGACATGGAAATCACGCAGGCGATCCTGCAAGCGGCTGAAGCGAAGCGAAGCCCGGTCCTCATCGCCCTCTCCGAGGGTGCCCTCAAGTACGGCGGGGACATCCTCCCGAAGCTCGTGGTGGAAATGGCGCGCGACGCCAGCGTGCCGGTTGCCTTGCACCTCGACCACGGCTCGAGCTTCGCCTCGTGCCTCCGCGCCATTCGACTCGGCTTCACGTCGGTGATGATCGACATGTCGCACGAGGAGGAAGCCGTCAACGTGCGCGAGACCGCGCGTGTCGTGGAGGCTGCCCATGCCGTGGGCGTCACCGTCGAGGCGGAGATTGGGCGCCTGGGAGGCGTCGAGGAGCACGTGGTCGTCGCCGAGGAGGACGCCATCCTCACGAAGCCGGAGGAAGCCGAACGCTTCATGGAGCAAAGTGGCGCCGATTACCTGGCCGTCGCGATTGGAACGTCGCACGGTGCGAACAAGGGCAAGGGTCGCCCCTACATCGATCATGAGCGCATCGTGGAGATTGCGCGCCGCATTCCCAACCCGCTCGTGATGCACGGAGCGAGTGGCGTGCCCGCGGACGTCGTCGCGCGCCTCAACGCGGCGGGCGGCGAGCTTGCCGATGCGAGCGGCATTCACGAGGATGACGTTCGCAAGGCGGTCACCGAGGGAATCGCCAAGATCAACACCGACACGGACCTGCGCTTGGCCTTCACCACCCGAGTGCGCGAAGTCCTGCGCGACGATCCGAAACAGTTCGACCCCCGCAAGATCCTCGGGCCGGCGCGCGAGGAGATGCAGCGCATCGTGGAAGAGCGCATGGACGTGTTTGGTTCGAGCGGCCGCGCATAGGCTGGACGCGACACCATCGGTGACAGCGAGCGCTTCGCGAGCCGCCATCCCCGTAGCCACGACCAGCACCGCGATTGGACCATCCACGGCAATCATCGTGCGACCCAGCGAAACGCTTGGAGAAAATCGAGCGGCAAGCGTCGGCTACGAGGCTGAAAGGCAGGCTGGACGCATCACGTGTCGCATCGGGGCACGGTCCCGCGCGTATACGTCGCGAACGTGAACGCCCAACGCCGTTTGCGTCGATTCCAGGGCAGGCCATTCCCAGCAGATCGAACGTGGAGCCGCAACACCACGAGCGAACTGTCGTGAGTCGAGCTATGCGGATTGCATGGCGTGTCGCAGTCCGCTTATGACGTTCGTCGTTTGATTGATGTAACGTTGATGTCAATGTATCCTGAGCCGTCGTCCTCAGGAGCGTTCCTCCAACGCGTGCAAACGGTCATCTCCAACGCGGTCATCGACGAAGTCGCATGCCCTGCTCGCCGACGATTTCGACGACCACCAGGCCACGCACCTTGACGACACCGGAGGTCGTTACGTCGTGCCACACCACCATGCCAACCCTGCCAAGACGTTCATGCGAATGAACACCGCCCGCACCCTACACGCACTCATCGCCACAGCCCTCCTCATCACCTCTTGCTCCTCAGGGACGGGAGGCAGAAACACGACCACCCCGGTGGACGCACAAATCAGCCTCGAGGACGCCATCCTTCCCGTCAATACGCAAGCGCCCCTCCCCTTGGACGCGACCGGCATCGACATCTCGCGAACCGACCTCTCCTGGACCAGCAGCAACCCCACCACGGCCACCATCGACGATCAAGGTGCCCTCACCGCCATCACACCCGGCGGTACCACGGTCACCGCCACCCTCAAGACCGACACCCGCATCAGTGACACCGCAACCATCACCGTCATCAACTTGCCGTCGAGCGACACGCTCGCCATTGAGAAACCCGGCGATTCAACACTCCTCATCGACGGTGAACCACGAACGGTCCGTCCCACCCCCCGCGATGACACCACCCTCGGCTACACGCTGACCGAAGGCACGATTCAACTCCAAGGTCTCACCGCCAACCAATCCACCCTTCCGATACTCCAACGCCAGCCCATTCTCTACGTGCCGAGCGACGGGACGGTCGCGATCACCCTCGGTGACCTCACCCCCGGAACCCAAGCGACCGTTCTCGTCGGAAGTGAGAACCATGTCCTCGCAATGGGAACGGCAAACGCCGAAGGCGCCCTCCAGATTCGAGCCCAAATTCCCGATGACCTCCCTCACGGAACGCAACCCCTCATCCTGCTTGTCGCACCCCCCACCAGCACGCCAGCCGCGCAAGCCACGACTCCACCAACGAACGCCATGGCGAGCACTACGTCAAACGACCTCACCCTCCTCGCCATCGGCATTCAGGTCACCGACCCCACCATCCCAACCATCCACGCCATCGAAATCAGTCAAGGCGACACGCAACTCGCTGCGGGACGTACACGCACCCTCAACCCGCGCCTCATCACCACCGGCAACCCGGACGCCACGCTGACGTGGACGAGTCGCAATCCCGAAATCGCCACCATCGACGACGAAGGCACCCTCGAAGCCCTCACGGCGGGCGAAACCGAAATCACCGTCCAAAGCATCCGCTACCCAAGCGCAACCGACACCATCACCGTCACCGTCACTCCCGAAGTGGTGGACCTCACGAAGAGCACCATCACGATCTCCCCCGCCACGCTCACGGCCGACGGAACGAGCATCGCCGCCATCACCATCCAACTCAAGGACGCGAACGGCAACGACTTCGAGCAAAGCGGCGGCACCGTCACAATCGACGCCCCCGCCCTTGGAACCGTCTCGACCGTCCGCGACAACGACGACGGCACGTACGCGGCCACTTACACCGCAGGCACCACGACCGGAACCGACACCATTCAAGCCAAGGTCGATGGCGCCAGCCTCACGACCAGCGCAAGCATCACGCTCATCCCCGTCGTGCCGCCCCCCGCCATCACCGGCCCTTCTGGCGGAGCCGGCGCGAGCGCCTCGGCGATCTCCGTGCAGGAGAACCAGACGACGATCTTCACGATGTCGGCCTCGGAGGCCGTGACCTGGTCGAAGGCAGGGGGCGCCGATGCGGACCTCATCAACCTAGGTGCCTCCACCGGTGAGCTGACGTTTGCGAGCGCCCCGGATTTCGAAACGCCGCAAGACGCAGACGGTGACAACACCTACACGGTTGTCGTGCGAGCCACCGGAACAACCGGTAAATCAAGCGATCAGACGGTCACCATCACGGTCACCGACGTCAACGAAGGCGCAGCCACAATCAAGGTGTATGCCGTCGACTACGACAACGGAGCACTCATCAGTTTCGAAACCGACGACCCTGCCGGAACGCGAACGACGCTCCTTACGGGTGGTTCTCTCGTCAGCCCAGCGGCGCTGGCTCTGGGGCCCGATGGAAACCTCTACATTGGTGAGAACGGGGATGCGTCGACCTACGCACCGAGAATCTCGAAGGTCGAGCCCTCGACGCTCACCCTCTCCACCGTCTATGCGTTTTCCAGTTTCGATGTTTTCCCTGCGAGCCTCGCCTTTACGGGCAACGATCTCCTAATGGGACGCAATCCGGACTTGAGCGATACCGGTCCCATCGTCAAGTTGACGAATGCCACGGGAGGGGTTCCGGCCATCAGTGACTACACCTCGGGGGGAAGCTTGGCGAGCAGCCCCGGCATCGCCCTCGCGGCGGACGGAACGCTGTACGTCAGTGACCAGACCTTCAATTTCGGCACCTCCATCGCGAGTGGGCCCGTGAAGCGATTCAACGCGGGTGGAGTCTACGTGGATGAAGTCATCGCGGACGGAGCCAGCGGCCTAGCGGGGCCGGATGGAATGGCCATCGATGGGAACGCGCTTTACACGTCGAGCTTCATGTCCGGCACGGTGCTGAAGACAGACCTCACGACGGGCGCCACGACCGAGTTCTTCGATACGGAAGTCCCCAACGGTGTCGGTCCATTGGCGGTTCTCAGCAACGGCGACCTCATGGTCGGCAGTCCCTCAGGGTTGATCTACCACGTCGCCGCAGATGGGACGCTGCTCGCTACATGGGCATCCGGCCTTGGAGAGGTGGGTGGCCTGGTCGGACATGCGACAACGGGGTCGACCGCAATTTCGCACACGCGCCCATGACACCCGCACGCCCACGTCACGAAGCCTGAACCGTGCAGCGTTTCCTCAAGGGTCGTTTCTCAGGCGTCAGGGTCGCGTTCTTCCGTCTCGTCACGCGTCGGGTTACGACTCGGGGTGACGTACACGGTCTTCTGCTGCGTGAAGTGCACCGCACCGGCTGGGGCGCCCTTCACCTTCCACACGTGCTTGCGTAGCGTGTAGTCGACCGGCACGTTGTCCCCACCGGACGCCTTGGAGTGGCCCGCCGCGAGTTGCGCAGCGAACAGGACCGTGTCGAAGGGCACTTCGCGTCCCTCGGTGAGGATGACGACGTGCGAGCCGGTCCACCCCTGCACGTGCAGCCAAACGTCACGACTCCGCGCCACCTTGAAGGTCACCGCGTCGTTCTCACGAGCGTTACGCCCCACGACGACCGTGAAGCCATGCGGCGCCGGGTAGCGAAGGCCGGGCCCCCTCGCGGGTGCGCGCTTCGCTTCCTCGAGCGCCTTCGCCCGCGTTTCGAGCTCCTGATCGGACATCGTGTCGAGGGCAGCGAGATCGCGTTCGATCGAGGCTCGCTCCTCTGCGCGACGCGCCGCCTGGGCGTCGGCGCGTGCGGCTCGCGCTTCACGGCGACGCGCCTGGTCGTAGCGCGCCTCGGCGTTCGCCGCTGGGCTCTTGCGTGGATCAAGCTGAAGCGTGACGTCCTCCCCCTCGAAACCAGGCAGGGTGACCGTCGCCGCATTCGCGGGAACCCCATGGGCGTAGGCGAGCAGCAAATCGCCCTCGGCGCGCAAGCGGTCGGCATCCTGCGCCGCCTGCCGAGCGCGCTCCGCATCGCGCTCCTGCTTTTCGAGGAGGGTGCGTTGTGATTCGAGGTGCACCTGAACCCGCTTGCGGTGTGCGGCTCGCACCTCCTCCGCGCGGAGGGTGGCGAGGTCGGGGCGACCCCACGCTTCACGCTCGGCGCCATGCGCATCCCGCACGACGTGTTCGAGGGCATCGAGGGCCGCGTCGAGCGAAGCGCCGGTGAGCTCCTCTTCACGCGACACGCCCGCCAGCCGCGCGACCGTCTCCGTCAGCGTCGGTCCAAGACCATCGACCTTCGCTTTCCAGCGGCGAAGCGACTGCCCGTCGAGCAGCGCCTCCATCGCATTCCGGTCGAGCGTGCGTGGGTCCGCCTTGTCGTAGGGAGGCGGCGGTTGGTACGCAAGGCCGGGACGCACCTCGCGGAAGCGGTTCCGGTCGGAGCGCACTTCCCGGTGCGCACCGAGAATGACGCCCGATTCGTCAACGAGGATGAGGTTGCCGTTTCGCCCCGTCAGCTCGGCGATGAGCGTGACGGCCGGTTGCTGCACGAACCCTTCACCGGGGCCAAAGTGGAACTGCACCACCCGATCAAGCTTGGGTTGCTCCACGCCGACCAGGGGACCCACGGCACGCGCTTGCAGGAGGGCTTGGAAGGGCGTGAGGGGCGTGCTCCCGGTCTCCTCGGCGTCTCCCTGGACGGCGATGCGGGGTTCAGGCAGCCGCAGGTAGATCCACAGCGCGTCCCTTGGGACGAGCGGCAACAGCACTGCGTCCCGACCGGCGAAACGCCAGGCGAGTGGTTGCAGGGGCAGGCGGGCCGACAGGTCGTCGACCACCTGCGCGAGGAGCAAGCCTTCCATTCCGGCGAGTGTACCCGCGGACTTCGCCTAGTTGAGCCAGCGTTCCTGACCGAAGAGCCATTGCTTCGCGCGCGCCACGTGCGCCTCGAGTGCGGCGACCCAATCCGATCCGGGGGGCGCATGGTCGAGCGCCGCCCGCGCATGCTGCAGCAAGCGCTCGGCGAACGCCGAGCCGCGCTGGGCAAACACGTCGGCAATGAGGCTTTGGGCAGACAACCAGGTTCCATCTCCCGGCTGGCTCGCCGTGATGGCGCGCTCGAGCCAGGTCGTAGCGTCCTCGAGATCGAAGTACTCGTAGGCGATCGTGCCCAGGACGAGGCAGGCGGGTGCCGTCGCGCCATCGTCGAGCGCGCGAAAGGCGAGCGTGCGGGCCTCGGCAAGTTCGCCTCGCCTCACCTGCACGTCGGCGAGGTCGGCCGTTGCTTCCGCCCGGTAGGCGTAGTCGGGGTCGAGCAGCACTTCGCTGAGAACGTCGAAGGCAGCATCGGGCTCGTCGGCGTCGATCCATGCGACGGCGCACTCGTGCAGGAGGTTGCTGCGTTCGCCCTCCTCCGCGTCGCGTGCCACGCGACCGAGGAGTTCGGCTGCCTCGTCCGCCCGGCCCAGCGCGGATAGGGCGTGCGCCCGCTCCACGTCGACGTCAACGAGGCGCACCGGATCGTCGAGGTAGCGGCGGGCCTCGTCGAGATTCTCGAGGGCACGTTGCGGATTGTCGAGGTCGAGCTCGACGCGACCGGAAAGGTCGAACCACCAGCCGCGGTCGAGGGGGGCGAGAGCATCGTCAGGCTGCTCCCCAAGCAACCGGCGGGCCTCCTCCGCCCGGTTCGATTCGAGCAGCGCGCCCGCAAGGTGGAGTCGCACGAGGGGTCGTTCGGACTCGGTGGCACCGTCGTACGCCACGGCGAAGGCTTCGGCCGCCGCTTCGGGATCACCCGTGTCGGCATGCGCATGCCCGAGCAGGGACCATCGCCGCCAGCGTAGGTAGAGCGGCAGGTCGTCCTCGTGAAGCTTCAGGAGGCGCCGCTTGGCGCTTCGTGAGGCACCCGCCCACCAGAGGGCGCTTGCAGCGTGGAATGCGGCGAGAGGATCGTCGCTACCGATGGAGGCGACCCCCTTGCGAACGTCGCCGGAGGTGGCACCCTGCAAGGCGCGGAACTCCCAATGGACGGCGCGGTAGAGCGGCAGGTGGACCGTCTCGGGGTCCTCGCGAGCCGCGTCGCGGAGGGCGAGCAGGCCATGCTCGACGCCGCCAGGTCCGTAGAGCGCATCCGCCGCAGCGAGGTGCAGCTGGTAGAGCGCACGTTGGCGGGGATCGTCGAGTCGCTGGGCAACGTCCTCTAGCAGCGCGAACGCCACGTCGTACTGCCCCTCGGCGAGGGCCTCGCGGAACGGTTCGAGGTGCGGAAGCGTGACCGGTGGCGTACGCACGCGGGAACGCTATCACGCGCCCGAAGGGCGGAACGAGGCAAGCTTCGCATCGGCGGACGGTGGGGCAACGGGGCGTGTCGGCGTGCGCTCGGGCGGCGGTTTGGATGCGTGATAGCGTCACGTCCATGGACGCTCATGGTTTTCAGCTCGTGGACGAGCACGTTCTTTCGATGCTCGGCGTCAACGGGCTTCGCTATCGACACGCTGCGAGTGGTGCGGAAGTCCTTCACCTCGCGAGCGACGAACCCAACCGTTCGTTCGCGGTGGCTTTCCCCACCTTGCCTTCCGACGATACGGGTGTGGCGCACATCCTGGAGCACATGGTGCTCGCCGGTTCGGAGCGGTACCCGCTCAAGGATCCGTTCTTCGAGATGGTGAAGGGCTCCGTGGCGGGGTTCCTGAACGCCTTCACCTACCCGGACCGCACCATCTACCCGTTCGCGACGGAGAACGAGCGGGATTTCTTGAACTTGCTGGATGTGTACCTCGATGCCGTGTTCCGCCCGCGCTTGTCGCGCGCGACGTTCGATCAGGAGGCGTGGCACCTGAAGCCGTCGGAGGATGGCGCGTCCCTCTCGCTGCATGGCGTGGTGTTCAACGAGATGAAGGGGGCCATGGCGGACCCGGGCCGTTCGCTCGGGCACGTGGAGGCGCTGGCCCTGTTCGAGGGGAACCCGTACGCGTTCGAGTCGGGTGGTGACCCGGCCGCCATTCCGGACTTGTCGTACGAAGCGCTCGTGGCGTACCACCGGGCCCATTACCACCCGAGCCGCGCGCGCTTCGTGCTGCATGGGGACGTGCCGTTCGAGGATGCGCTCGCTCGAATTGCGCGGTACCTGGTGGATGCCTCTCCCATCGAGGAGGCGTCTCCCCCACCGCTTCAACCCGCGTTTGCGGCTCCGCGTTCGGCGAGCGGTTCGTACCCCGCAGATGCCCATGGTGGTGCGCTCGCCTCGGTGGCATGGACGCTCCCCGCGCTGGAAGGCCCTGGCGAGGAACTCATGCTGGAAGTCCTCGATCACGTGCTGGTGGGAACGCCTGCGTCCCCATTGCGGCGTGCGTTGCTCGATGCGGAGTTGGGGGAGGCGTTCCTCGGGGGGTTGGATTTGAGCGTGCGGCAACCCAACTTCCGTGCGGGCCTTCGGGGCGTGAATCCGGAGCGCGTGCCGGACGTGCACGCGTTGGTGCTCGACACGCTGGAGGAAGTGTCGCGGGTCGGGTTCGATCCAGCGGACGTGCGGGCGGCCCGAAACCGTCTCGAGTTCGACCTGCGGGAGATGGATGGTCAAGGGGGACAGCGGGGTTTGACGATCGCGCTGGATGCCTTGGGGAGTTGGCTTCATGGTCGCGATCCGTTGCGGTCGCTCGATTACGATGCGGCGCTCGCCGACTTGAACGCCCGGTTGGGGGACGGGGAGGATCACGGGGCTGGGGCCCTGGTCGACGTGATGCGATCGAGGTTGCTCGAGAATCCGCATCGCGTGGCCGCCCACGTCGTGCCGGACGGGTCGTGGAGTGAGCGGCGGTCGCAGCAGGAAGCGGAACGCCTGGCCACCTTGCGTGCGGGCTTGGGCGAGGGGGACGTCACCGCGTTGCGGGAGGCGAACGAAGCCCTCATGAAGGCGCAAATGGAGCCTGACTCGGAGGAAGCGCGGGCGACGCTGCCTCGCTTGCACCGTGATGATTTGCATGCCATGCGCGAGGATCCGGTGACCACGTTGCACACGCACGAGGGTGCACGCGTGTTGCACGTGAACCTGCCCACGCGTGGCTTGGCCTACCTGGACGTGGGGTTCGATCTTCAGCGCGTGCCGACGAGGCTGCTGCCGCACGTGGGGATGCTGGGTCGCTACTTGATGGAGACGGGCACGGCGCAGCGTTCCTTGTCGGATTTGACGCGCGCCATCGACGCCGATACGGGTGGGGTGGACGCCGGTTTCGACCTTGCACCGCCCGCGCCATCGGGTGTGCAACTCGCGCGGTTCTTCGTGCGAGGTCGCGCCTTGGCGCAGAAGGTGGAGACCCTCACCGCGTTGATGCGGGAGGTGGCGCTGGAGGCGAACCTGGCGGACGTGCCGACGCTCCGCATGTTGGCGAAGGAAAGCCTCGCGCGTCGGCGCGCCGCATTGGAGCGTGCCGGTCACAGGTACGCCTTGCGGCGCGTGGCGAGCCACGATTCGGTGGAATCGCGTGCCGAGGAGCGGATGACGGGCCTGGCGGGCCTTGCCGAACTCGCGCGCTTCATCGAGCGTTGCGACGAGGAACCCGACGCGGTGGTCGCGGAGCTCGCCGAGCTTCGGAGTCTCCTGTTCCATCGTGATGGGTTGGTGGTGGGCGTCACGGCGGATGACGCGGCGGCGGAGGTGGCCCTACCGGCCGTTCGGGCGTTCATTGACGGTTTGCCTTCCACCGGCGGCGCGTCAGAGTCGTGGGCGTTCGACCCGCCAGGGGAGCGGGAGGGTTGGACGCTTCCTGGTCAGGTGAACTACGTCGTGACGGGCAGGACGCTGCAGGGGGGCAGGGAGCTGCCTGGCGGTTGGTTGGTGGCGTCGCGTTGGTTGTCGAGCGAGGTGATGCTGCCGCGCATTCGTTTCGAGGGGGGTGCGTACGGTGCGGGCGCGATGCTCGACCCGTTGCGTGGCGCCTTCCGGACGTACTCGTATCGCGATCCGCACGTCGATCGCACGTTGGGCGTGGTGGCCGAGGCGCCTGCCCTACTGCGGGAGGCGGCTGCGTCGCTGGACGAGGTGGAGTTTGAAACGTTGGTGATTGGTGCGGTCGGGAGTCTCGAGCCGTACGACGCGCCCGCGGAGCGGGGGTACCGCACGCTCGTGCGTTGGTTGCGGGGAACCGAAGAGCAACCTGCACGGTTGCGGCGGGAGCTGCTGGAGGCCGACCGCTCGGTGTTCACCGCGTTGGCCGATGCGATCGAAGCGGCCGACGCACCGAACGTGGTGGTCTTGGGGCCGCGCGATGCGCTCACGAGCTCGCAGGCTTCGCTCGAGGTGTCCGACCCCGGTTGAGTGCGTGTGCCTTTGCACTGCATGACCTGCGGGGTGGGGCGCATGCCCCACCCCGCAGTTTCATGGCGTGCGGTGATTCTAGTTGAGGACTTCTTGCGGTCGTTCCGCCTCGAAGCGGAGTCGTTCGCCGTCAAGGTGGACGTGGACGGTGTCGCCATCGACCACGTTGCCGGCAAGAATCTCGCGGCTGAGGGGGGTCTCGAGTTCACTGCGAATGGCGCGAGCGAGGGGGCGTGCACCGAAGGCGGGGTCGAA
>CAJXWR010000047.1 GCA_913062675.1 uncultured Trueperaceae bacterium | reverse complement strand
GCACCCGTAGCTCAGCTGGATAGAGCGTCTGACTACGGATCAGAAGGCCAGGGGTTCGAATCCTCTCGGGTGCACCAAGAATCCCCGTCTCGGACGGGGATTTCTTCATGGCTTCCGTCTCATCGAGGGCTTGAGAGGCAGGCCCCTGCAGCGATCGAGCCTCAGAACGCGCACCGCACCAAAGGTCGAGGTGAGCATGAGGCGCCCGGGACGCCATCGTCCCCTCAAGCGACGCGACCGGTCGGGACGGTTGAAGCAGGTTGAGGGTTGGCAAGGCGTGCGTCGCAAACGTGTCACGCACCGCGTTCAGATATGTATCGCTCGCGTGATGTTCCCAGCAGGCACGGTTCACGTCGACGTTCGCATGATGACCAAGGATGATTCGTTCCGGACGCGCTCCAACCCCCATGCGCCAATCGCGCCAATCGAGACAACGGTTCAACCCGTTGTAACCAAGTCCATGACGGCATTTTGAGGGGTTTGTAACCGGCAATCGGGGGTCCCTACCCAGCGCACGCGGGTTGACGGTGGTCTTGACAACGTCCTACGGTGCCCCCAGGAGGTCCGCCATGCCGTCTCGTCTCACGTCCTTCGGGGCCATCCTCACGCTGCTCACCGTACTCCTCGCTGCCTGCTCCGCACCCGGACCCTCAAACTCAGGAGGAACCAACCCACCCCCCGGTGGGGATGACGACGGTCCAGGTGAGGTTCTTCCCACCATCGTCGCCGACGCCGCAGTCGTGACGGACGACGCTATGAACGCCGCCCTTCAAGGCTTCGAGCTCGACCTCGCAAGCGGCGAGGGGGAGCTTCGCTTCGATGCATCCGTCGTACCCGACGCGTCCCTCGAGCCCGGGTCCGTGCTCGTGAGCGACGTGGTGGAAGGCCACGCGCCCGCGGGGTACCTTCAACGCGTCATCTCCGTCCGCGAGGAGGGCGGCGTCACGATCGTCGAGACCGAACAGGCGAGCCTCACCGACGTGCTCGAACAGGGCAGCGTACGACTCAATCAGGAACTCACGCAGGATGACGTCGAGTCCACCTCCCTCCCCGAAGGCGCACGGCTCGTGCCCGCAGCGAGCATCGGGTACGCCTTCGGCGTGGAGCTCGACGAGGTCCTCCTCGACGTGGACGGCAATCCCCTCACGACCGACGACCAGTTGACGGTGAGTGGCCAGTTCGACTTCAATGCCCGCGCCGTCGGTAACATCGACATCGGGTTCTTCAAGGTGAACCTGTTCGAAACGTACGTGCGGCTGGAGGAAGCGGTCGACCTCGAGGTGCGCGGCACGTACCGCGCCAGCGTCAAGGAGTCCGTCACCGTGGCCAGCATCTACTTCGGCTCGTACACCGTGATGGTCGGTCCCGTCCCCGTCGTGTTCGTCATCGCCATGGACCTTGAGGTGGGGGCGGAGGGCGAGGTCGAGGCCAGCCTGCGCTTCGGCGTCGAACAGTCGCTCACCATGAAGGTCGGGGCGAAGTACACCAGCGACAACGGCTGGCGCGGCTTGAACGACATCGACCCGACGTTCGCCGTGTCGGAACCGGAGTTCAACGCCGCCGCGTCGCTCCGCGGGTACGTGCGACCCGAGTTCGGCATCCGCATCTACGACGTGGTCGGACCCTACATCTACGCCGAGGCGTACGCGAAGGGGGACGCCGAACTGTTCCGAACACCCTTCTGGGAACTCTCCGCCGGCGTGGGTCTCGGAGTGGGTTTCGAACTCGAACTGCCTGTGGTGGGTGAGGTCGCTTCATGGGAGGCCGAACTCATCGGCATCGACCGCGTTCTGAGTACGGCGCCCAATGCCCCGCCGGTCCTCACGGTCAACGAGCCGAACGACGGCATCCGCCTCGAGGAGGACGACCTGGTGCGCTTCGAGGTTGAGGTCAGCGACCGCGAGGATCGCGAACTCGATGTCGTCCTCACGCGCGATGGCGTCGAGGTGGCGCGCCGGACGGGCGGGGAGGGCAGCGAGATCGTCATGACGGAGCAGGACTTGTGCGTCGGCGTGTTCGATTACGAGGTCGTCGTGACCGACTCGCAGGGCGCCACGGCCTCCGAGACCCGCACGGTCATCGTGGAGAACGGAGTCCCAACCGTTTCCATTCGAGAAGATCTCCTCGACGACATCGTTGTCGCACCCGGGTACTACGTCCCACTCAAGGCGGACGTGTACGACCGGACGTGCACCGCGCCGGGCAACGGCGCCATCATCGCCCTGACCACGTGGACGGTGAACGGCTCTACGGCGGGAGCGACCGATCAACTTCTCTACCGCGTGCCCACGAGTGCCAGCCCAGGCGACACGCTCACGTTCCAAGCGCGCTACGACGACGGAACCGATGTGGGGAGTGCCAGCGTGACCCTCGACGTCGTCGCGGAGCCGCAGGGGGGGTCCGAACCAGTCGTACAAATCCGCGAACCGGAGGACGGGAGTGAACTATTGGTGGGGCCCACGTACACGCTCGAGGGGTACGCCTTTGATCCGGCGAGTGGCGTCATCAATGGTGCGTCGTATACGTGGAAACTCATCGATCGTGGACAGACGTACACGCTCGGCACAGGTTCCACGGCGACCCTCAACTACGCCAACGAGACCGGGGAGGTCTTCGGTGACCCGACGATCCGCTTGGAGGTCGACGTGAACGGCACGACGTATACCGACGAGATCTCTGTCCAAGTGCGGATGGGGGATTGAGCATGGGGCAGGTACGCCATCTCGGAATGGTGGGCTTGGCGTTGACGCTTGCGCTTCTTCTGCTCGCCGCATGCTCGTCGGGGGGTCCAAACGGAGGGGGGTCGACGAACGGGGTGCCCACCGCGGACGCCCAGGCGCCCGACACGGCGGCCGTAGGTGAGCGCGTCCAGCTCGACGCCTCTGCGTCAAGCGATCCGGACGGGGATACACTCACATTCGCCTGGACCCTCGCAGGCGCGCCAGACGGCAGCACTGTGGCGATCGAGGAGGCCACGAGCGTCGAGGCGTTCCTCACCCCCGACGTGCCGGGCGTATACGAAGTGCGCGTCGCGGTGAGTGACGGGCGACGCGAGGACGAGGCCACCGCCCGAATCGAGGTGACTGCCGGTGGGAGCCCCATCGCCAATGCTGGCGAGGACCAGCGCGTCGCCGTGGGGAGCACCGTCAATCTGGAGGGCGTCGCAAGCGGCGTGACCGGCGAGGCGACCTACGCCTGGACGCTGCAAGCGCCCGACGGCAGCAGCGCCACCCTCACGTCGCGAGACACACGCGCCACGCAGTTCACGCCGGACGTGGGCGGCATGTACCGCGCCACCTTCGAGGTCACCGTCGGAGCCGACGCGTACCGCGACACCGTCACGGTGACGGCGAACCGGACGCCCACCGCGGATGCGGGTTCCAACCAGACGGTCACGCTCGGGCAGGCGGTCATCCTGAACGGTCAGACGAGCGATCCCGATGGTGATGCGCTCACCAGCACCTGGCGGTTCGTGACCCGACCCTCGGGCAGCACCGCGCAAATTTCGAACCCCACGTCCCGTATTGCGAGCTTCCAACCGGACGTCACGGGCACGTACGTCACCGAGTTGAGTGTCGACGATGGCCTCGCGCAGGACACGGACCGCACCGCCATCACGGTGCAGGCGGTGGGGGGTGGCGACCCGTTCGAGCTGTACGTCGCACCCACCGGAAACGACGCGAACGCAGGCACGGCGGCTGCACCGCTGCGCACCGTCGGTGAGGCCGTACGCCGGGCGAATGCCAACGCGTCGATTGGACGCATCCAGCTCGCCTCCGGCAGTTACGCCATCGGCGCGACGGTCGAGGTGACCGATACCCTGCAAATCACTGGGCCGACCAGCGGTACGCCCGCCACGCTCGCCGGCGGCACCGACGTCGATCCCGTCGTCGAACCAGCCAGCGACGCCGAGTTGACGCTCGCGAACCTCGCCTTGACGGGCGACGGGTACGGCGTCGAGGTGCCCGATGGCGCGTCGCTCGACTTCGTCTCGTCGACGTGCAGTGCCAACGCCTGCATCCGCGTCGATGGTGGAGAGGCGCGCATCAGCAACGCGACGCTCGAGGGTCCCGGTGTCTCCGGCGTAGGCCTGCTGGGAGGCGCGCGGACGACCATCGTGGACACGACCATCGAGAACTTCAGTGACGGCGTGACCGTCCTCGCTTCCCCCCTCACGATGCGTGGCGGCACCGTGCGCGGCAACGGGACGGGCGTTGAGACCCTTGGGACGTCGGAAACGATCGACATCCAGGACACGACCTTCGACGGAAACGGCACCGGCTTGGCGTTCACCTTCACGACCGACGTGACGCTCACCGGTATCGAAGTTGTCGACAGTACCGGGGACGGCATCGTCGCCGAGCGTGGAAGCGTTCTGCAGCTCACCAATGTCACCATTCGCGATGGGGACGGCAGTGGACTCGTCCTCGGGGAAAGTGCCGGATCCGGCGCGAGTGACGGTGCGACGCTCCGTAACGTCAGCATTCGCGACAACGCGTCGTACGGAATCCACGTCCTCAGTGGCGACGCTACGCTCGATCTCGGACGGGTCGACGTCAACGGCGGCAACGAGCTCACCGGCAACGGTGACCTCAGCCTGCTCGATGCGCGGGCGACGGGAGCGACCGGCAGCATCACGTCTCGTGGCACCACGTTCTTTAGCGCTGCCTACCAGCAGCCCAGTGCTCGCACCTACGAAGGACCCGTCGAGGTGGACACGCGGCACCAAACCTTTTGGGTGTTCCGAACGGTGTTCGAGATTGTAGGTGACGGCAACGAGGTCACGATTTATCCGGAGTGACGTCGCTCTCGAGTGGACGGCCGTGGGCTGCGGCGGGTACCACCGTCCCGCGGCAGCCCATGACGTCATTGACACGTAGAAGGCGTGACACGTAGGGTGCGGAGCATGACGTGCAGGACGCATCAAGCCGATCGCAAGGCCCGTTCGGAGGCGTAACGCATGTGGACGATGCCTCGCCGCAATGCCCTTGTCCACACTGCGCTCATGATGGCGTGGGCGCTCTGCATCTCGGTCGTGCAGGCGAATGACCCCAGGACCATCGAGGTGCCGCCGGTGACCATCACCTCGATTGGCACGGAGAACGGAATGCTCTCGGAAGAGGCGTACTATCTCCGAAGCGGTGTCGAGATTCCGAGCGGCTTGGGTGGCTACGAGAATGAGGGTTTCACCGCAGCGATTGGCACGGGCGACACCATCGTCGTCAGAATCGTGGCGAAGGAGGGTACGCGATTCGTCGTATCGAAACATCCCGACTCGAATGCGTCGACCGTGCTCGCGTTCAACACGGCGTGGCAGGTGGGGACTTGGACGTCAGGCAAGAACTCCACGCCTACGGTCACCTTCGAGGGTCTCATAGGCCCTCGGCCTGAAGAGTCGAGCCTGGTTGCAGGCGTCGCGAAGAATGCCCGCTGGATTAGCGCTTCCATGCGAGCGAACATTCCAGGGCTGGCCGCGTTCACCGGAATCACGTATACCTTTACCGTGGAAAACGAGGTGCCGAGAACTGACCGTACGTACGGTGCCGTTCAGTCAAGCACTGTCCCTGCAATCCTCGTCGACGCCTATCCGTTGGCCTCTCAGGGCGACGAATCGGTGCCCCTCTTCCAACTCCTCGGATTCGCTGCAGCGCCATCCACCGTCAGCGTGACCGACGCGACCCTCGTTGCCGACGGGGGCTCCACGACGCTCGTGACGCTGCAAGCACGAGATGCGAGTGGCACGGACATACCCTTGGGGGGTGAAACGGTCCTCCTCACGAGTTCGCTCGGGAGCATGAGCGCCGTCACCGATCATGGGGATGGGACGTACAGCGCCACGCTCACCGCTCCCGCATCTGCCGAGGATTCCGTGGCGACCGTCGGTGCAACCGTGAACGGTGCGCCCATCGACACGACGGTCGACGTCACGCTCACCGCATGGCAACCCGAGGAACTCACCTTGAGTCGCGCACCCGTCGGTGACGTCGACGGTGAACCCTGGTCGGTCCAACCGGTCGTCGACCTGCGGGATTCGAACGGTGAGGTCGTCACGGTCGCGGATGCACCGGTCACGCTCGCACTCGTCGGAGGGGACGATGCCGTGCTCACGGGGACCACGACCGTCACGCCGGTCGAGGGTCGCGCCACCTTCGAAGGCGTTGGCCTCCGAGGTGAGGCGGGGGAGAGCTACGTGCTCGAGTTCCGCGCCGACGACGAGGTCACCGGTGAGGATTCCATCGAACCGCTGCGCTTCACGCTCGCCAGTTCGCTTCCTGCACCCACGTCGGTCAGGGCGTTTGCCAGTGACGGACGCGCCTGGCTGGCGTTCGACGACCCAGCGTTCGACGTCGCGAACTTCGAGGTCCGCAGCAATGGTGGATCCTGGACGCCACTCGATCCTCCGGTCACGCGCAGCCCCATCCTCGTCCCCGACCTGGTGAACGGGGAGACCGCTACGCTCGAGGTGCGCGCCGTACAGGCGGAAACCGGGCGACGAGGCGAATCCGCGCCTGCCATCAACGTCACGCCCCGCGAACAAGACGCAGCGACCGGGAGGGTCACCCTCGCTGCGCCCGAAGCGGAGAGCGTCGAGGTGGATATCGACCCGGCGACGGGCATCACGACGGTCACGTTCGTCGTCCCGCTGACCCATGACGGGGACTCGACGCTGGATGGCGTGTGGCTCGACTGCTGCGATTCCGACGACGATTCGCTCGGCGATGTAATCGTGGCTTCCATCGAACCTGAGGGTGACGCGGAAGGCCGCGTCCGACGATCCCGCGTGGGTTGGTACTGGCAGGACGCCAACCTCGTGCCGGGAACGAGTGTGCGTCTGCGCGTACAGGTCACCATGGGGGGCAACCCATGAGTCACCCGTCACCCTGGACCCGCTTGCGCATGTGGATCCTCGTGCTCGTTGCCGCGACGTTCCTGGTGATGGCGGGGTGCTCCGGCGGTTCTTCGGACGGTCCGACGCCCACACCGACACCCGAACCCACGCGCGAGGTCAACCTGGAGTTCTGCGCCGCGGACGAGCCAATCGATGCGGACGTGGATGCAGCGTGCTTGACGATACCCGTGCGCTTCTAACGTTCAAGAAGTCGCCTTTGAGCCGTCTCCACGGCGCGACCGTTTCCATGCGTTGACACGTCCCGTACAGGGTCTTCGTGAGGTCTCGAGCGTCGATGCGAGGCGATCTACGCAGGTCGACACCAGACGTCAGGGTGACGGTGGGCAGGGTCGTGTGGAGGGTTCCATACCCCAGCCCATTACGAGTTGGTCGGCAACGAAGAGGTTCATGTCGGCATCGGCAACGTCCAACAAGCGCGCCTCGACGACGAGTTCTTCGTCGAGGGCAATGTCGGGCAGCAATGCCGACGTCGTCACGCTTCGCGTCTCGGAAGGTTCGATACCGCCTGCAATTTGCTGCGAGGGTGAGCCATCGGACCAAGGGACGCTTCGATCGGGGCTCCGGATTTCGAACTCGACCTGGATTGCTGCAATCGCCCAGGAAAGCCGGTTCTCGATCGTGAGCTCTACGTCAAAGCCTGATCCCCACGATTGCGGAACGAGTTGAGCCTCCAAGTCGACGTGCTCGAGAATGCATGAGCGAAGCACCTCGTCCTCGGAAGGCACCTCTTCTGCGCTGGCTGAACCACCGTTGGATTCACTTGAGGTCCCTGGTTCCGTCGCCTCAGGGTTGGTTGTTCCCTCGACGGCGTCGGTTCCCGCATCGGCTTCGTTGATCGTGGGTGTCGTGATAGCAAGTGCTTCCTCCGAAACGAAGATGAAGTACCAGTCATGCTGGGTGAATATTGTCGTGACGTATCCCACTTCTGCCATGTCCCAGTCGCGGGGCCAATCTGGGAACAAGGGGTTCATTCGCTCGTCTACCAAGCGTTTCGTCGTGATCAGGTCTTGATTGGGTGGTCCGAAGCAGACGATGGAGGCTTCTTCCTCTTGGGGCTCCGGGCATTCGACTGGTTCAGCATCGAAGAGCACCATGCCAATCGCCGTCGACTCGAGGTTCTTGGGCAGGTCTAAACCGTTTATTGTTTGTGCATTTGACAGGTTCATCAATGCGACGAAGCAGAGGCTAAAAAGGGCAATCAGCGGAGGTTTGTTTCGTTTCATACTGCATTCAGGCAGCTGTGTGCGACGAGGAGCGTCGTGAGGAGTTGGATTCCGAGTCGTGCTTTCACCGATTCAACAAGGTGAAGCACCTGCGTTCGCTCCGATCAGGTAGCGTGCGTCATGAAACTCGTTGTTGCTGCGATCGCCATTCAGGAGCGAAGGGTCTTGCTCGCTCAACGCGCCAAGGATGATCCCCTTTCGTTGATGTGGGAGTTCCCTGGCGGGAAGGTAGAGGATGGGGAGTCTCCGGAAGACGCGCTTATTCGTGAACTTGATGAAGAGTTCGGTGTGGAAGCGACGATTGGTGATCACTTCGCCACGAGTGACTACGATTATGGCTCGGGCGTGCTTCGAATTCTCGCTTACTGGGTGACGCGCATTGAGGGGACGTTGGAGCGTCGTATTCATGCTGATGTCAGGTGGGTGACCGCGCAAGAGGCAGATCAGCTGGAATTGCTACCGGCGGATGTCCCCATTCTCGATCAACTGCGACCGCGCATTGGTTGACAATTGGTTTAGGCGACTGCAGCTGCAAGCGATGTGAATAGGTCTCCTGGGAGAGGGTTGTCGAGCTGCCAGGTCACAGCCATCGGACGCTCGCCAACATGCTTTAGGTAGCGCGCTCCCCCGAGAAGGTAGTAGGCCCGTTCCCCCCTATGGTGACGCGCGAAGAGAAATACGTCAGAGCCTCTTGCTTCATGCTGCTGGTATCGCAAACCTGTCTTGCTGTCCTCGCGCGTCGCAGACTGGCTCTCCCAGTGCACGTGGTGTCGGTCAATCGCGTAGTCGCGGTACTTCATGGTTGGTCGGAAGGCATCGTGGGTCTTGTCCATTGTGATGGTGAGCAGGTCAGCCATTTCAGGCCCCAACCACATCACACCGGATTGCCAGTTCGCCACTTTCGTCAACTCGGGGTTTCCATGGCCAAACGCAGCGAGGATCTCGACACGCGTGTAGCGACCATGAATCGCGAGGGGGACGTTCGGCCTGTCCTGTAGCGAAGTCGTCAAGTGGCTCGTGGATTCACGCAGCACCTGCAAAAGGTCCATGAGCTCGTTGAGCACTTGAGGATGGTCTTGCAGACGCTGATAGGACGTGCGAAGCGGTTCCTTACTATCCACAATCTGATCAAAGAGGCTGCCCATCAGCATTCGTGTGACGCGTAGGCTTCGCGCATCGGCCGCCACCTGGTCGAACGACGTGCGTATTCGAGCTGACTTTGCGATGCGCTGGTAGGCATCGATCCGCTCCGGATCATCAACGTGGAGCAGTCGCCCGACGGCACGACGGAGCAGCCGCTCATCGGGACCCGAGGGTTCGACAGGAAGGCCAGCTTCTTGACGAAGATCCGACCAACCGCGGTCTCCACGGTAGAGCTCTTCAACGTCCATCCCCGTGTGGTTCAGGAAATCCGCGAGGGATACATCCTTGCCAGTGCTTCGCGCAAGACCACGGAGCTCGTCGACACGCTCACTGAACCGACTGGGTACCGATTGTTTGAGATTCCTAAGGATGAGGTCTCGTGCGACGGGGTCGAGTTCCATGTGGCAGCCTGCAGGCAAGTAGGGGAACCCTTCCTTGATTTGCTCGCCGATTTCAAGGCGCGTGCCCTGCAGAAGGGCGCCCAGCCGGCGGTCTGCGCGGTACTCATTGCGGTGCTGGCCAACGAAATCGAGGACGGTGCAGATCGATTTTCCTTCATGCCTGCGCAAACCCCGTCCCAGTTGCTGTTGAAAGAGGAGTGCGCTGTCGGTCGGCCGGAGCATGAGGAGGGTATTGACCGATGGGATGTCCACACCCTCGTTGAACAGATCCACCGCAAAGACGACCTTCAACTTGCCCTGCTCAAGATCCCTCAACGCTTGTCGCCGCTCGTTGGGGGGCGTGGTCGCGGAAACCGCGATCGCGGGGACGCCTGCACGCCGAAACACGTGCGCCATGAACTTTGCGTGTGCCACGCTGACGCAGAACCCAAGCGCCTTCAACGATCCATAGTCGGGTCCCTTATTCCGAAGGTGCGTAAGGACGAGGTTGGCCCACACGTCGTTTCCCGTATAAAGCCGATTTAGCTCGTCAATCTCGTAGCCGCGACCGCGCTTCCACGGAATGTCGCGAAGATCGGTACCGTCATGCACTCCGTAATAGGAGAAGGGGACGAGTCGATGCTGGTCAATTGCATCCCACAGCCGAAGCTCCGCCGCAATGCGATTGTCGAACCACGTGAGGATTGGAGCCCCGTCACTTCGCTCTGGGGTGGCGGTCAGGCCAAGCAACTCGCGCGGATTCAGGTGCTGGAGTAGTGATTCGTAGGTTCGCGCTGCAGCGTGATGAAACTCGTCGATGATCACCACGTCAAAATGGTCCGGTTCGAGGAAGGACAATCCTGCAGCTGTGATGCTCTGAATTGAGGCAAACACGTGCTCGAATCGGGATGGGCGTTCGCCCCCTACCCATAGATCGCCGAACGAACCGTCGGACAGTACAGCGCGGAAGGTGTCGCGGGCTTGTTCGAGGATTTCCTTCCGGTGCGCAACGAAAAGCAGGCGCGCTCGGGGAAGCCTTCCGCGGAGTCGCGCGTAGTCCAGGGCAGCCATCACGGTCTTGCCCGTTCCGGTTGCTGAGACCAGAAGGTTTCGGTGTCGATTACGACTGCGCTCAATCGCAATCCGCTCTAGCAGGCGGTCTTGGAATGGAAGTGGCCGAAGTCCGGGCCGGAGCGGTGGAATCACCCTGTGTGCGTTGGACTGTGCGTGATGCAAGGCAAACGTCTCGGCGTCGTATGGCTCGAATTCCTGAGCATGCCAGTAACTTTCGAAGACTGCGTTGACTTTGTCGATGACGGGAGCGTTCCGGACTTCAGAGAGGCGCACATTCCACTCGAGTCCCGTAACTTGTGCTGCGTGCGTGAGATTGGACGACCCGACATAGGCGGTCGAGATTCCCGTGTCGCGGTGAAACAGCCATGCCTTGGCGTGGAGCCTCGTTGACTGAACGTCATAGGACACACGAATCTCCGCGCCGCGTTCGATCAGTTCCTCAAGGGCGCTTGCCTCTGTCGATCCCGTGTAGGTCGTGGTCAAGATCCGAAGAGGTTTGCCGGCATCGCAATGCGCCTGGAGGGCATCGAGAAACGGTGCGATCCCAGTTCGACGGATGAACGCCATGACAATGTCGATTCGTGATGCGGACGCAATCTCGCTTCGCAGCTGGTGTCCTACGCCCGGTTCTCCGGGTGCATTGGTCATCAAGGTCGTATCGAGAAGCGAGGTTCGTGGCTGTTCGGGTCGAGCTGGAGACCCGTCTGGATTCGAGCGATAGATGCCACGAAGGACCTCAAGAGGTTGCACCAGATTGCGATCCGCCAGGCTGGCGGTCTCGGTCGTCTCCATGACGTCTTGGAGGATCTTCGTCGAAAGACGACCTGCGACTTCGCGGCGTCGTGCGTCGCTGACGTCTGCGAGCGTTTCTTGGACGATTCCTGACACGTACAGGGCAATCCGATCGGCTGCGTCGGAGGGGTGAAGCGGCTCCCGGTCAATGTGCATGGCGTCATCAAGTGCCTCAAGCTGCGAGGCGATGAGTTCGTTGACGAGTTGATCGTATAGACCTGCGGGCAGGCGAGCCATGCAGGACCATACCTGGGGCGAACGCCCCGTGTTAGCAATGTACGGAGATCAAGTGCGTTGTACCTTGCTGCGTTGATTCGCGAGTGCGATACCCTGTCCTTGGATACGGCATGAACCGAATGCGAGAGGAACGGCTGTGACTCGAGACCGTATGTACGTGGGTATTACGGACATCAACTGGTATCGGTACCTCAGAGATTTGCAGCCCGATGAGACCAACTTCTGGCGGCCTGGAGGTTCAACGTTTCGGGCTCTGCAACCTGGCGATCCGTTTCTCTTCAAACTGCACGCACCCCATCACGCCATAGTGGGTGGAGGGTGGTTTGTGCGCTATGCCCCACTACCCGTGTCCTTGGCATGGCGCGCGTTTGGCGTGAAGAATGGCGTGAAGTCCGTCGACGCCTTTCTCGAACGCATCCGACACTATCGGAAGCCTCCCGTGTCGAACGACCCCACGATTGGGTCAATCATTCTCACAGAACCGTTCTTCTTCGACGAGGAAGATTGGGTTGATCCTCCACGGGACTGGAAACCACAGATTGTTCAGGGCAGGGGGTACGACCCGTACGAGGGGGTCGGCGCCGAAATCTGGGCTTCGATTGAGGAATGGCTGAAGGCGCGGGAAAGCGCGTTCTCGGCAAAAAGGGCAGCTGCACCGCTGACGTTGGTGAATGATCCAAAGCGTCGTCGAACCCTTGTCGAGCAGAGGATCGGTCAAGGGGCCTTCCGTGTGGCTGTGACGGATGCGTATGAGCGTCGCTGCGCAATTACGGGAGAGCGAACGCTTCCGGTTCTTGAGGCGGCTCACATTATGCCCCATGCGAGTGGAGGGCCAAATGACGTACGAAATGGTCTTCTACTGCGCTCTGACTTGCACCTGCTCTTTGATGGGGGATACGTGACAATCGACCAAGACCACCGAGTTCGCGTGAGCAGCAGGATCCGTGAGGCGTTTCAGAATGGTCGTGAGTACTACCGCTTCGACGGGGAGCATCTAGCACATTCTCCGTCGCGAATCTCCGATCTTCCTGACCCGGACTTTCTCGCTTGGCATGGTGATACCGTTTTCGAACGCAAGTGGACATGAGGGAACACATCCCGGCGTACGGTACGCTGACCTAAATGAACTCAGGTGATTCTCTCGACCGCACCGATTCGCTGCAGGCGCTCGCTCGACGGGTTGTCGCCTTCCGCGACGCGCGTGACTGGTCCCAGTTCCATGGCCTCAAGGATGAAGCCCTTTCGCTTGCGTCCGAGGTGGGAGAACTTGCCGAGCTCGTTCGCTGGCACGAGGGGGAGAAGCTCCAAGCGCACGTGGCGGAGCATCGTGAGGAGATTGGTGACGAGCTCGCCGACGTCCTGTACTGGACCTTGCTGATCGCGCATGACGCTGGCGTGGATCTCGCAGCGGCTTTCCTCACGAAGATGGAAAAGAACGAGGCTAAGTACCCGGTGCACCTTGCCCGAGGTTCGGCGCGCAAGTACGACGAGCTCGAGGACGACGGAGCGTCCTAGCGCATGCAGCTCTACGCCGGGTCATCGAAGCAGTTCATCGAGGACGCTTTTCGAGGCGTCATTGCGAACAAGTTGTCGGACGCCTTCTTTCGAGCGTTTCGCTACACCCCGCCCAAGAGCGAAGTGCAGTCGTGGCAGAACAGCCTGCGCAGCATGTCGTGGGTGCTTGAGAAGGCGGACCTGACCGATCACGGCGTGGTGCTCGAGCATCAACTTCCACTGACGTCGAAGCGTCTCGACTGCATGGTGGTGGGTCGGGACGGTCAGCGACAGGATCAGGCCGTCATCGTCGAGCTGAAGCAGTGGTCCGATGCAGGACCGAGCGAGGCAGAACGGTGCGTCACGACCTTCGTTGGTGGCCGCCTGCGCGACGTGCTTCACCCGTCGGTGCAGGTTGGGCAGTACGCGCAGTACATGGAGGACTACCGTGACGTGTTCACGCGTGGTGACGTGGGGCTCGCGGCGTGCGCCTACCTGCACAATCTGCAGTTCGATCCTGGCGACGAGTTGTACGACGAACGCCATGCCGCGTACCTAGAGCGCTATCCCGTGTTCGCGGGCGATCAGGCCGACGAGCTCGTGTCGTACCTCGGAGGCAGGCTCAGCGAGGGGATGGGTGAGGACGTCTTGCAGCGCGTTCTCGCAAGTCCGTTCCACCCATCGAAGAAGTTGCTTGCGCACACGGCGAAAATGGTGGAGGGGCAGACGACGTTCGTGCTGCTCGATGAACAGCTCGTGGTGTTCGAGCGTGTACTGGCTGAGGCCCGCAAGGCGGTGACCCGCCCGGGCAAAACCGTGGTGCTCGTGCAGGGAGGGCCTGGAACCGGCAAGTCCGTGGTGGCGCTGCACCTCGTGGGGCGTCTAGCGAAGGAGGGCTTCAACGCGCAGCACGCGACGGGAAGCAAGTCGTTCACCGGCAACGTGCGAAGCCTGGTGGGGGACAGGGCGGGTAACCAGTTCAAGTACTTCAACCAGTACGGCTTCGCCGCCCCCGACTCCGTCGACGTTCTCGTCATGGACGAGGCGCATCGGATTCGCAAGACTTCGGCGACGAGGTTCACGCGCAAGGAGCAGCAGACCGGCTTGCCGCAGATCGAGGAGCTGGTCCTCGCCTCGAAGGTCTCGGTGTTCTTCATCGATGACTTGCAGATCGTCCGGCCGAATGAGGTGGGCGGAAGCGACCTGATTCGCGAGACGGCCGCGAGGCTCAATGCCGACGTCATCGAGTTCGAGCTCGATGCGCAGTTCCGCTGCGGCGGAAGCGACGGCTACGTGAACTGGGTGGACAACACCTTGCAGGTTCGGAGAACGGCGAACGTCTTGTGGGAAGGGGACGACGCGTTCGATTTCGGCATCGTCGACGATGTCCGTGAACTCGAGGCGTGGGTGCGCGAGAAGAACGCTGCGGGCAACACGGCACGCTTGACGGCAGGGTTCTGTTGGCCGTGGTCGAAACCGGAGTCCGACGGCACGCTGGTGGCCGACGTGCAGGTCGGCGACTGGCAAATGCCGTGGAACGCAAAATCGGATGCGGGTCGGCTTGCCAAGGGCATCCCGAAGGCCGAGGTTTGGGCCACCCATCCGAATGGGATTGACCAGGTGGGCTGCATCTACACCGCCCAGGGGTTCGAGTTCGATTACGTGGGAGTCATCTTCGGTACCGACCTCAAGTGGGATGCCGCATCAGGGGCGTGGGTGGCGGACAAGAAGGCGTCGTTCGATACGGTCGTGAAGCGGTCGAAGGAGCAGTTCCTCGACTTGGTGAAGAACACGTACCGGGTCTTGCTGACGCGTGGGATGAAGGGTTGCCGTGTGTACTTCATGGATGAGGCGACGCGTGACTTCGTTCGAAGTCGGATGGATGTCGGCTGAGCTGCGCGAGCTCGTGCCGAATCGACCGAGTTGACCGATGCGATGGGCACTTCCATCGTTCGAGGCGAACGTGGGGTGGACATGTGGTTTGCGGGGCGATGTTCGATCCAGATAGGTGAATGCGGCTCGCGCCGGCCAGCGTCGCGTCGGGTGATCGTGGCCGGCCTTCGGCATGGTCGTAATCACGGTTCAGCCTCGCAAGGTGGAGCGGTATCGTGCCTTTGGTTGAAACGCTCGCTAGGGAGAGGACAACACCCATGCCCATGAAGGCCCTGCACGCCAGGCTCGAAGAATCTCCGGTGGTGTACAACGGTTGGCTCCACATCCCCTCCACGCTCACCGCCTCGCTGATGGCGAATGGGGGGTACAGCGCGGTGACCGTCGACATGCAGCACGGCGCCATCGACGACGCATCCATGTTCGAGGTGTTGTCCACCCTGGCGCAGAGTCCGACGCTTCCCCTCGTCCGCGTGGCCGCCAACGACCCTGCCGCCGTCATGCGTGCGCTCGATGCAGGCGCGGTGGGGGTGATTTGCCCCCTGATCGATGATGCCGAGGCGTGCGGTCGCTTCGTCGACGCCTGCTACTACCCACCCGTGGGGGGTCGCTCCTGGGGGCCGTTGCGCGCACGCGCGGCGTACGGCGCGTACGAACCTGCCGAAGTGAACGAGATCGTGGCGTCTTTCGCGATGATCGAGACGCGCGCCGGCCTCGATGCGGTTGAGGCGATTGCTGCAACGCCCGGCTTGACCGGTTTGCTCGTCGGTCCCTCCGACCTGTCGTTCGCGTTGAAGGGCGATCCGACCGTCGATTTCGCCTGGCCGCCGCTGGTCGAGGCGCTGGAGCGCGTGCTTGAAGCGTGCCGCCTCAATGACCTGGTGCCCGGCATCTTCACGACGAACGCGGTGGACGCGAAGCGCGTGAGCGAACTCGGATTCCGCCTGGTGACCATGGGGACCGACGCCGGTTTGCTGGAGCGCAAGATTGGCGAGGAGTTTGCGGCGCTGTAGGACGCAGGTTCAGCAGAGTTCGTGAGGCTGGATCCGTTCACGCGATTGGGTTTGGCGCGTGCGCGAAGCGAGGCACCGGGTCACGCTGTTGTTCGTCGCTCAACGGCTGGGCTAGATTGAAACGCCTACCGAAGCGGGATTGACTTGCCTTCCAGAATCGCCGCTTGCGTCACGCGATCCTGCTCGAGAATGCGAGGTGCACCCTCCAGCACCTCGGTGAGGCGGTCGGGCGGGATGACGACCACGCCATTCTCGTCCCCGATCACGTAGTCGCCCGGGTGGACGAGCGCGCCACCCACCGTGATGGGAACGTCTACGCTGCCTCCGTTTCGAAAGTACCCGGCTTGCGGCGTTGCGCCCACGGCGAACCCCGGGAATGCGGGGACGAAGGAGGCTTTGCACCCAACATTCAAGACAACGAAGAAGGACTTGAGTTACTTATGGAAGCCATTGA
>CAJXWR010000046.1 GCA_913062675.1 uncultured Trueperaceae bacterium | reverse complement strand
GCGGATGGGGACGTCGAGGGTGGGGGTCGGGGGGGATTGCATGGGTCGCCTCCACCCCCAGCGTGCACGACGACCGCTCCGGAATCGGGTGCGAATGCCCACCGGCTCGGCGTATCCTAAAGGGCGCCCGGTGAGCGTTGCAGCGCGCGACGGGGGCCCTTAGCTCAGTGGTGAGAGCAGGCGACTCATAATCGTTTGGTCACTGGTTCGAGTCCAGTAGGGCCCACCAACTTTTCGGGAGTGCCTTCCAGGACGCGTTTTCTGGGCGATCTTGGGTTCGGCCGGAGATCGTGGAAAAGCATATGTAGATGCTTCCTAGTCACCTAGTAGTAGCCGACCACGGAAAGGGGTGCGCATGGAACGCGCCACATCCATCCGTGAGGCCTTCGCCGACTTTCTCGACGACAAGGAGTACCAGGGTGTTCGACCCTGGACGATCGACTTCTACCGTCGGAACTTCGAGCACTTCCTGAAGGACACCGGCGTAGAGGTCATAGGTGACGTGTCAGAGAGCGTGATCCGCTCGTGGCTCCTCGCGCATCGGCACGTCTCGGAAGCCACGCTGGCCACCTACGACCGGAGCTTGCGCGTGACGTTCAACTGGTTCGAGAAGCGGGGGTACGTCGCCGTCAGTCCGATGGCGAATCTCCCCAAGCGCAAGACGCCGAGGACCGTGGTCGATACCTTCAGCCGATCCGAACTGCAGGAGATCATGAAGATCGCTCGGGGTGGTCGGAATCCAAGACGAGACGTCGCACTCGTCACTCTCCTGCTCGACACCGGGGTGCGTATCGGCGAGGCGACTACGTTGAAACTCGATGACGTGAATTGGAAGGAGTCCTCACTCCAGGTCTCCGGCAAGACGGGACCGCGTGTCGTTCCATTCGGTCGGCGGACCAAGGCGACGTTGAAGGCCTACATCGATCGGGAGCGTAAGGCAGCGACTCCACACATCCGACAGGTCTTCCTTACACGTTCGGGTTGCACCCTGACGCCCCACGGGGGTACGCAGCAGGTCAGCGCGATCGTTCGACAGGCTGGGATCAAGGTGCGGAAGAAGGGGCCGCACACCTTTCGCCACACCTTCGCGGTTGAGTTCATCCGCGCAGGGGGAGACGCGTTCAGCCTGCAACGGTTGCTGGGCCACTCCACGTTGGACATGACGCGTCGGTACGTGCACCTGGCGGATTCGGATCTCCGAGAAGCGCACCGGAAGTTCGCTCCTGCCGACGCCTGGCTATAGGGCACCAGAGCGACAGAACGGGGGCGCTCCATGTTGGGAGGCGCCCCCAAGGTCCTTTGTTCTCCCCGGCTACCCGAAGAGGTTCGTTCTCGCGTACGCACCCCATTTCTGGGTGGCGGCGAGGTCGTAGGCCGCCGCGGCTTCCTCGGGCGTGTCGAAGATGCCGAGGTGTCGTGGTCGTCCGCCCTCCGAGATCTGGGCGATCCAGCGCCCTGTGGGCTTGTGGAGGTAGACGCCCCGGAAGGAGCTCTGGCGTTGGCGGTCGGCGCTATTCGCGCCGTTTTGACTCGGGTTTGCAAGCCGCAGGTTGCTTCGGCGGTTATCGAGGCGATCGCCGTTGATGTGGTCGGTCAGCATCTCTGGTGGTGTGCCGGCGATCTCGCGGTGAAGGTAGATCGTTTTCTTTGTACCCTCGATCACCTCGGAGCGAACGGCGTAGCCGTCGCTGCTCAGGCGCCAGGTATGTCGTGCGGCTCGAGCCTGGTCTTCCGGGTCAAGGAGCGTCCATGTAACGCATGTGCCGTCGCGACGTCGGACAGGAACATGCGCGATCCGTTGGTCAGCCCTCACGCCGTTTGCCGTGCTGCCTCGCAGGGAGATCTGGCTCGAGGCCAAGCCGATGCACACGCTTCCTTGGGCCGTCGATGGACGTGTACCCCTCTTCATCCCGGATGTGCTCGTAGATTTCGGTGCGAGATGAGGCACCGTGTTTGGTGGCCTCTTTAATCTGACGCTGGGTTCGGTCGCGCAGGATCGAGTCGTGCTCCTCGCCGATCTTTACGGTGAACCCCGTGTCCTGGACGAAGCGGAGAGTGCCCTCGGTTTCCTGGCGCTTGATTCGTGGAAACGACGGCTCCGGCGCGACGTTGCATTTCGCGGACTTGAGGGTCAGACGGTGTCCGTCCGAACCGTCTTGGGCCGCGATGTGGATGACTACTCGGGCGAAGTCGGTTTTCTTGGTCGAGCCGAAGACGCTGGTCGGGTTGTGCTTGGGTGCGTGGTCGATCAGGATCACGGCGGTGTTGGTCTCGGATGCCAGTTGGGCGAAGAGTTGCATCATTTCGGCGGCATCGTGCGCATCGTTGGAGTCGCCCATGGTTGCGCCCTCGTAGCTGTCGAGGATCACGACGTCGTAGTCGTCTCCGAGTTGGCGGATGAGTGCCGGGATCATGCCCCTGGCGTAGCGCCAGTCGGCCTTCTCTTTGGCCGTGTAGTGTCTCTGGACGAAGTTCGCCTTGAGTGCTTGTGCTGCACCCGGAACGTCCTGCTCTAAGGCCGCGGCGACCTTTTTCGTCGTCCGGGCGAGCAACTGACCGGCCCCCTCGAACTCACCGTAGAAGACGCGTCCTTCGCGAAGACTGGCGCCTAGGAAGGGGCGCCCAAGTGCAATGCTCGCGGCGAGGGCAGCTGCGAAGGAGGTTTTGCCTACACCTCCGAGACCGTAGAGCGTCGTGACGATGCCCTTGGCGATGTAGAAGGGTTCATCCACCACAAACTCGAGTTCGGGCACGTGGTCGAGGTCGGTTGGCTCCACCAGGCTTCGTTCGTCCTCGGGGTCGCGGCGTTGTCCCAGATCCCTTTGGAGCATGGCGTCGGCGAAGTCGCCGGCCCCGGGTTCCTGCTCGCGCAGCGCGAACTCGTCCTCGGGATGGACGGTGGGATGGATCATCCCGAAGCGCTCCAGTGCAGGCGCCATGGGGTGGAACACGCGACGCAGCACGGACTCCGCGGCGACGGATGCCCACCTAGCGAACCAGCTACCCGTGGATGCGGGAGGTGCCGGGTCGGTCGCGATGGCGGCGGATGCCTTCCGGACACGTCCAGAAGGTTCGGTTTGCATTGTTCACACTCCAATCGGTCAGTGAACGCTAGAGGCTTTGGTGTCGGTTTTCTCCTTTGGGTATTCGGTTGTCGGTGGCTGCTGGGAGGTCGCTGCGGGCGTCCTACTCGTCCCGCTCACGACAACGTGCGGCCAGCCGTTCGCGGCGCACCGCTCTACCTCCTTCCTGCGAGGCTCTGGCTCTGGCCTCTTCGGGCACCTCGCACATCCAACGATGCACCCTCGGGTAACGTTTATCTATGCTTGAAAGCGTCACGAAAAACGTCACGGTGCATTGGCGACCGGCTAGGTTCCCCGTGCGATGGGCAGACGGGCCGGACGATGTTCCACCGTTTGATCCTTCGCGTGGTGGTGATCCCTATCGGGGGCGGATCCAGGCCGAGTACCTGACCGTCAGCACCCAATACCTTGGAGGCGGCGCGGATCCGCCGCCGTGGGAATGGGAGTCGGCGGTGGAGTTGGATGATTCTGGCGACGTCATGCTCGTGTCGGGCGCGAACTATCCGCGGGTCGTGCGAGCATCCGAGGCGGAACTTGTTGCGGATGACGGGATTGATGAGGACCCACTCACCGCATTGTCGGGGCTCGCCGACCAGGAGGATTCCAAGCAGTTCATGCACGACGTGCTGCGGGTGGCCGAGCGTTACGGCCTCCTGTCGTTCGCCGAAGAGGACGCAACGCTCGAAGCGTGGAGATGCGTGGCCATCGAGCTACGCGCACACACGCAGCTTCTGAAACGCCTTCAGGTAATCCGTGACGACAACCCTGTTGGACAGGGAAAGTCGTTCATCGACCCGGACGATCGGGACGCGTTGAGCGAGCTTCTCGGCAGCGTGAACCCCGATAGGGCGGCACCACGGCGACACGATGTTCTGGGGGCCATTCGCGAGGCCGCCGATCTTGACGAGCTCCGGTCACGGCTCGCCGATTTGTACTGGAAAGCGTTTGGACACCAACTGCGGATGTACGGGCATGGTGGAGGGTTCTGGGCAAAGACCCGGATGGAGCCTAAACTCTGGGCATTGCCCGTCGACGTCGCTGGCCCCGGTCAGCTCGTCGTGCGGACCGGGTCTCGAGGCTGGTCTCTCTATCAGCTATGGCGCATCGCCGTCGCCAACTCGCCGATTCGCGTGTGCCGAGGTTGTGAAGGGCTGTTCCTGCCTCAAAGACGTGACGCGATGCACTGTTCCGACGCATGTCGAATGAGGACCTACAGGCGGCGTCGTGCGGCGGGGAGTGTGGAGTAGCGGACGCTACTCGCTGGCGGCGTCCGCAATGGAGAAAGCGTGTGTGGGACTGAAAACATCGCGGTTGCGGAAAAGCGGACGTTCCCCCTACCCCAGCACGTTCGTCCGGTACTTCGATTCTGTCAACTGTCAATGCCCCCCTAATTTTGGGTTTCGTTTATAGAACCTGATTCTCCATGGACTCCGCAGGTCTCGTTTTTCGGGTGGGGGTTTATCGCCGTGGCGCGTCAGCAGAAGGACGTGTAGACACGGCGGACCTGGACTCCGGACCAAGCTCTTCCAGTACGCGTACGTACTCCCTTACTGTTGAGCCGTTCAGCGATCTTGCGATAGCTCATCCCTGCGTTCCGAAGAACGCAAATGTGGTCGAGGACGATGCCCTCATATGCCGCTCGCGCCTTCTCGCGTCGTGCCCTGGGGCCCTGCTCTTGCACACCTGGCGCGAAACCATCTGGGTTGCCCAGCCGCACGCCTCGTGCCTTTGCGGCCGCCAGCGCCGCCTTCGTGCGCTCGCTAATCAACTCGGCTTCGCGCTCCGCGACGGAAGCGAGGATATTGATGGTGAAGTTGTCGGCCTCGGGGATGTCGCACGCTTTGAACTTGACCCCGGCACGCTTCAGGCCCGAAAGGAAGTGCACGTCCCGGGCGAGCCGATCCAACTTGGCAATCAGCAGGATTGCGTCCTCGTCTCGTGACATCTCCATTGCCGCGTCGAGCTGCGGCCGAGTGGACTTCCCGGTCCCGCTCTCGACCTCCGTGAACGTTGCAATGAGGTCCAGACCCTCCCGATCGACTTGCTCCTCAACGGCTTTTTGTTGTGCCTCAAGGCCAAGTCCCGACGACCCTTGACGCTTCGTACTAACGCGATAGTAGGCGACCGCTGCATTCGTGGCCATACCCAACTGTACAACAGAATGGATTCCAACGTTTGCATTTCGTCACACCTTGATCGGTGCCGATGATGCACGACGAGTGATGCAGCATCTTCACAGGCGAACGGAAGCTCAGCCCCCAACCGCAATGAGGACACTTCACCCGATCATCCGATCATAGGAGGCCCAACCCAAGGATTTACACTGAACCATGAGTGAATTCGTGATCGGGCGCTCCAACGAAGAAGCCATGCCAGGTTTTGTCGTCCTCCACGCGAGTGACGTCGACGAGGTGGCCGAGGGATTCGCCAGGCTACGAGAGGAGCTCGCCAACCCAACGTCGGTGACCTACGGCGACTTCATTGAACTTTGGGGAAAGTTTTTCGAGGTGGAGTTCGGCTTTTACGAGGGCTATGTTGAGATAGGCAAGTCTGAGCAGGAGAAAAACGAGCAGGAAATTGATTGGGGCGGAGACGGTCTTGAGTCCCTCATGGCCTGGTCCAGCTCGATAACGGCTGCCTGGCGGAGGCCACTCAAAGATCGGTACCACACCTACAACACTTACTACTGCTACCGGGCGATTGGACCCCAGAGCGAGTTTGATCAGGTGTTGAAGCCCTGGCGACGTGATGGGGTGCACCGCACTGTGGTCACCGACATCGAGGCGGTAACGGACGTCCTCCGAAGCACCGGGCACACGTGTAGGCCAGCCTTTGACACGATCGAGCATGTGTTTGAACATCTCGCGACGCTGGAATACCTCGCGGATGGGCTTACGGAAGATAGTGGAATCGAGAAGGAAGCCTTGTTGGGCCTTCCGTTCTCGATCACGCCATTTGACTAGTTTTCACGGGTCCCCACGAGCTGTGGCTGCAGACGAAAGCCCATCATCTGGGTGAGTTGACCTTCTTCGTCCTCAAAGCGTGGGAGGGGGACGTAGAGTGTTCCCGAAAAGCCTCGAACTCGTCCAAAATCTTGAACGGCGTCAGCAAGAGTGCAATATTCGTTAGGTGTAAGCAGTCTTGGGGTTGCCATCGTACTGAAGCGGTCCGAGCCCGCGACAGATGGAGGTCACAACATGACGATGCTCCGTACCGTGTTCCTTGCCCTCGCACTTCCCTTCGTTCTGGCCGCCTGTTCGACCGGCGGTGGGTCCACGGCCTACGACTACTCCGGAGCATGGACCGGCACCAGAGAGGATAGTAGAGGTTTTCTGGCGACAGAGACGGTGACTCTGACACAGGATGGTTCCGACGTTGGCGGTACGTGGCAGAGCGTGTCCAGCGAGGGGACATTTGGTGGCACGGTCCTTGGTGTCGTCAACGGCAATGAGGTCGTGATTGAGTTTTTCCCGTCGCAAGTCAATCTGTGCCCGTTCAGGGCCGTTCTCACGCGCAACGGTGACACGCTGAGCGGTACCTACGCGGCCTTCAACTGCACGGCGAGCCTCTCTGGGACGATCACCATTTCGAGGTAGTGCCGGCCGCCGTAGGTCGTCGTCACGACTTGTCCGCGATCCGCTGGGCGTCCTCCGTGGACGCCCAGTTCCTGTCTCTGCGGATGGTCCCACGCAGACGACAACGTGAGCGCACCAGATAACGCCTCTGGTTCAAGAATTGGGCCGAGAAACTCGTCGATGAGTTTCTGGATGCCCACTCAATCGCTATGCCGAAGTGGGTTGCGACCGAGTTCAACCTGACGCCTAACCGTACCAGCGTTGGCGAAGAGTGAATCGCCGCGTTTACATGTTTGCGCTGAGCGCGACACAAACCAATCAATCGCTCTAGATTACGAATCAGTGCACGCTTCCCTACTCCTGTACCGGATGGTCGCGTGAATCCCCTCAGGGCGTCTCCCAAAAACGGCACGAACTCGTACGGTATCCTGTACGAACAGCTTATGCCTAACGCCTTTTTCGAGCAACCGATCCTGAATTCTCCCTACGAACGGCCATCCCGGCACTGGGAGTTGGGCGAAGATGGGCAGCCAACGCAGAAGGTAATCGCGTCTCGGCGTCCTGCCCGCTTCATCACGCCTATCCCGACGGCGCGCAAGACGTCGAAAGGTGCCGAAGAACGACAACAACTCGTGTTCGACGAGGGAGAGGGCCTGTCGACCTCCGAGCAGGCCTACGAGGCTACGTCGCAGTACATCAACGATCTACGTCAGCACGTCGATGTCTGGCGGAGTGAAGGCTATCGCGGCGTCACGCCCGAGACGGCGCGTCTTTTGAACCACTGGCGAGATCCGGATGCGCTTGGTCGCCGCCCATTCTTTTGCCAGCTCGAAGCGGTGGAGAGCGTGGTGTGGCTGACCGAAGTTGCCCCGTCGCTCGGGACTAGCAGCGTCACGGGCAAGGAGGCGCGTGTTTTCTTGGACCGGCTGAAGAGCGCCAGCGAGGAGGCCAACCCGGGCTTGGAGCGTCTAGCGATGAAGCTAGCGACGGGCGCCGGCAAGACCATGGTGATGGCCATGCTCATTGCGTGGCAGGCGATCAATGCCGTTCGCCATCCGCAGAGCCCACGCTTTACGAAGGGGTTCCTCGTGGTAACCCCTGGCATCACGATCCGCGACCGCTTGCGTGTACTGCTTCCGAGCGACCCTCTGAACTACTACCAGCACCAGCGCATCGTGCCCTACGACCTTTTCCCCGAGCTTGGCAAGGCGAAGGTCGTGATCACGAACTATCATGCGTTCAAACGCCGTGAGCGGGTCGAGATCTCGAAGGGCGGTCGCCAGCTGCTGGAAGGTCAGACCGGCGAACCGGTGGAGACGCTCGAGAGTGAGGGACAGATGCTGCGTCGCGTGATGCCCGAGCTGATGGGGATGCGCAGCATCCTGGTTCTAAACGACGAGGCGCACCACTGCTACCGCGAGAAGCCGGACGCGAACGAAAAACTCACTGGCGAAGAGCGGAAGGAGGCCGAGCAGAACGCTGAGACAGCGCGGCTATGGATCTCGGGACTCGAGGCGGCGCAGCGCAAAATAGGCGTACGGCGTGTGCTGGACCTGTCCGCCACACCGTTCTTCCTCCGAGGGTCCGGCTACGCCGAAGGAACCTTGTTCCCATGGACGATGGTGGACTTCTCGCTGATGGACGCGATTGAGTGCGGGATCGTGAAACTCCCGCGCGTGCCCGTTGCAGACAACATCCCAATGAACGATGTGCCAATGTACCGCGAGCTATGGACGCACATCCGCAAGGACATGCCGAAAAAACCCCGTGGAAAGGGTGACTTGGATCCGCAGAAGTTGCCCGCACCGCTTTACACGGCCCTGGAGGCCCTATACGGTCACTACGACGAGACGTTCGAGGCGTGGCGCCAAGAAGGCCTGAAGGTGCCGCCCTGCTTCATCATCGTCTGCAACAACACGGCGACGTCCAAGGCCGTCTATGACTGGATCTCTGGCTACACACGCGAGGACGAGGACGGCACCGAGGAGTTCGTCCCAGGTCGCCTGGAGCTGTTCCGCAATCACGACCAGAATCACCAGCCGCTGGCCCGACCGAACACGTTGCTGATCGATAGCCAGCAGCTCGAGTCGGACGAGGCACTGGACAACAACTTCCGCAAGGCCGCAGCAGACGAGATCGAGCGGTTCCGCCGGGCGGTGGTCGAGCGGACGAACGATCCGCACGCGGCCGACAACCTTTCCGATCAGGACCTCCTGCGCGAGGTGATGAACACGGTCGGTAAGCCGGGCGAGTTGGGCGCTGATGTCCGATGCGTCGTGTCGGTCGCGATGCTTACCGAGGGCTGGGACGCCAACACGGTCACGCACGTCCTTGGAGTTCGTGCGTTCGGCAGTCAGCTTCTGTGCGAACAGGTGATCGGCCGTGCCCTGCGGCGCCAGTCGTACGAACTGAACGAAGAGGGTCTCTTTGACGTGGAGTACGCCGACGTGCTCGGCATCCCGTTCGATTTCACCGCCAAACCGGTAGTCGCCCCTCCACAAACGCCGAGAGAGACGGTACGGGTCCACGCCGTACGTCCCGATCGGGACGCATTGGAGATCGAGTTCCCGCGCGTGCAGGGGTACCGGGTCGAGATTCCAAACGAGACGCTCAAGGCAGAGTTTGGCGAGGACAGCACCTTCGTCCTGACGCCAGAGCACGTCGGCGCCACGCGGACCGAGACAGCCGGCATCATCGGACGCAGCGCGGAGTTGGACCTGAGCCACACCGATGCGGTGCGTCCGTCCGAAATCATCTACCATCTGACCGCACACCTACTGGATCGCTGGCGGGATCCAGGCGAGGCACCCCGCACCCAGTTGTTTCCGCAGCTCAAGCGGATCGTGCGACGTTGGCTCGACAACCATCTGGAGTGTCGCGGTGGGACCTACCCGGCGCAGCTCCTGTACCGGGCGCTCGCGGATCAGGCGTGCGAGCGGATCATGCAGGGCATCATCCGAGGCTCTTACGACGGCGAGAAGCGCATTCTGGCCATTCCGGACCCGTTCACGCCGAGTGGAAGCACGGCCGAGGTGAGCTTCACCACCAGCAAGCGGGATCGATGGGAGACGCGCGCGGACCGGTGCCACGTCAACTGGGTCGTTCTGGACAGCGGTTGGGAGGCGGAGTTCTGCCGAGCCGTCGAGAGCCACCCGCGGACGCTTGCGTACGTCAAGAACCATGGTCTGGGCTTTGAGGTGCCGTATCACCACATGGGCGAACGCCGCGTCTACGTCCCTGACTTCATCGTGAAGTTGGACGACGGCGGAGGCCCGGACGATCCACTGAACCTCGTGGTCGAGATCAAGGGCTACCGTGGTGAGGATGCGAAGGATAAGGCGGCCACGATGCGTGACCGCTGGGCACCGGGTGTCAACGCGCTAGGGTCATTCGGTCGTTGGGCGTTCGCCGAGTTCAAGGAAATTTGGGATATCGAGTCGGACCTCGCCACCGTGATCGAGAAGGCGGTGGACGAGATGCTCTCGGCCCCGCACTACGGTGCGGCAGCGGACGCGGGCGACCGCGTGCGAGCCTAGGAGACGCATGCCTAAGAAGCGCCGCAGCAAGAACCCCAAGCGCGTCGAGGCGATCCGCCACGACGAAGCCAAGCGCACCAACATCCCCACCGCCGAGTACGAGGCAGCGCTGGACGAGGAGCACGCGCGAGCCATGGCAGTCACGTTCGAGAGGGGTGAACCAGCGTTCATGGAGGAGCGCGAGACGCGTGACCCTGACCTCGATCCGCAGTTGGTGTGGCGCGGGAAGGACCAGGCGGACTGGTCCGATCTGGTGGTGCAGGCGCCGCCTCTCTACATCCAGGAGAAGGTGCACCCGAAGGTCCTGATCGACGACCTTAAGCGTCACAGCAAGGTGCTTAAGGAGGAGCGGGTTAGCCAGGTGCAGCCCGACCTGTTCGCCGACTTCGCGCCCGTACCGGAAGGCGCCGAACGGACCGAGTTCTACGAGCATGAGGGTAAGTGGCAGAACAGGATGATCCTTGGTGACAGCCTGCAGGTCATGGCGTCCCTCGCAGAGCGTGAAGGCCTACGTGGCAAGGTGCAGTGCATCTACGTCGACCCGCCCTACGGCATCAGGTTCAACAGCAACTTCCAGTGGTCCACCACGACTCGGGACGTCAAAGACGGCAAGCCCGATCACATCACGCGCGAGCCGGAGCAGGTCAAGGCCTTCCGAGACACCTGGCGGGACGGCATTCACTCGTACCTGACCTACTTACGAGATCGGCTCGTCGTGGCTCGCGACCTGTTGACAGAGTCCGGATCGATCTTCGTGCAGATCGGAGACGAAAACGTGCATCGTGTGCGAGCGCTGATGGACGAAGTATTCGGGGCCGAGAACTGCATAGGAGTCATCCCTTTCAGGAAGAAGACCATGCCCCTTGGAACGCAGTTCCTCGAGCAGATGGACGACTACATCATCTGGTTTGCTCGTGATCGCGAACAAGCCAAGTACCGGCCGCTATTCAAACAGCAGAGTGTAGAGGGCGACTGGCACTACCAGTGGGCCCAGTACGAAGGTGGAGCTGTCGCACGTCTGTCGCGAAAGCAAACCAGAAATCATGAGCTCGTAGAGGGTGACCCACGGATCTACATGTTGAAGTCGCTCGAGCCCTCCGGCCCCATGGCCGCTGGGCAGTTCGACTTTATGTTCGATGGAGTGGTTTATGCGCCCCCTCGCAATGGGTTCGCAACGTCTGAACCGGGCATGTACAGGCTCTCAAAATCTGAGCGGATCGCCGTGGATGGCCACAGGCTGGCCTACAAGCTGTTCGCAGACGACTACGGCGTGACAGCGCTCACGTCACCGTGGCAAGACACGATCGGACCTCGCGACAAGTCTTACGTTGTGCAGACGAGTCGGGAAGTGGTGAAGCGCTGTGTGTTGATGGTCACGGACCCATCCGACCTAGTCCTTGATCCGACCTGCGGATCAGGGACGACGGCCTTCGTCGCAGAGCAGTGGGGTCGTCGGTGGATCACGATTGACACCTCTCGGGTTTCCCTTGCGCTGGCTCGTGCTCGCATCATGGGTGCTCGCTATCCCTACTACTTGCTTGAGGACTCGCCAGAAGGCCGTGCTAAGGAAGGCGAGGTGACCCGCACCGAGCCTCGAATCGGCCCGACGAACGGCGACATTCGCCACGGCTTCGTCTACCAGCGCGTGCCGCACATCACGCTCAAGTCGATCGCCAACAACGCCGAGATCGACGTGATCTGGGAGCGGTTTCAAGAGGAGCTCGAGCCTCTGCGCGAGCGCCTGAACGCCGAGGTCGGCGCGTCGTGGGAGGAGTGGGAGATTCCCCGCGATGCGGACGACGATTGGAACGAGGCGGCCAAGTCCGCGCACGCGGCGTGGTGGGCCAAGCGGATCGAGCGCCAGAAGGAGATCGACGCCTCGATTGCCGCGAAGGCTGACCAGGAGTATCTCTACGACCAGCCGTACGAGGACAAGAACGCGGTGCGGGTTGCGGGGCCGTTCACTGTCGAGAGCCTCTCGCCGCATCGAATAGTTGGCGCAGGAGAGGACGACGAGGCGCTCGATCCCGTCAACCAGGTGGAGCACGACGAGGATGCGTTCGTATCCATGATCCTCGACAACCTCAAGGTTGCTGGTGTGCAGCAGTCCTCCAAGGAGGACCGCATCATCTTCAGCAGCCTGAAGCCCTGGCCTGGCGAGTACATCGCCGCGGAAGGCCGCTACGTGGAGGGGAAGGAGGGACGTGAGCGCCGTGCCGGCGTGTTCGTGGGCCCTGAGTTCGGCACCGTCGGCCGTGCCGATCTCGTCGCTGCCGCGCGGGAGGCCACGGAGGCGGGCTTTGACGTGTTGGTCGCCTGCGCTTTCGGGTACGACGCGCACGCTACTGAGGTCATTAAGCTCGGCAAGATGCCCGTGCTCAAAGCTCGCATGAACGCCGACCTCCACATGGGCGGCGACCTCAAGACGACCGAGAAGGCCAACCTCTTCGTCCTCTTCGGTGAGCCTGAGGTGAAGATTGAGGACGGAGGGGACGGTCAGATCCAGGTGCGCGTCCTTGGCGTTGACGTGTTCGATCCCACCAGCGGCGAGGTGCGGAGCGACGATGTCGACGGCATCGCCTGCTGGTTCGTCGACACCGACTACGACGAGCAGTCTTTCTTCGTTCGACAGGCGTACTTCCTCGGCGCGAACGACCCTTACAAGAGTCTCAAGACTACGCTGCGTGCCGAGGTCGACGAGGATGCCTGGTCGTCCTTGCACAGCGACGTGTCGCGCCCGTTCCCTATCCCCGAGAATGGACGCATCGCCGTGAAGGTGATCAATCACCTCGGCGACGAGGTCATGAAGGTTGTGCGCGTCGCCGATGCGTAGGCATAACCGCGACGACTCTGAGTGCACAAATTGCGGTGGCCTTGTGGCCCCTCACGCAGACTGGACGGGTGCCGCCGCTGAGGTTCGGCATCCCTGTTTAGGCGTCCGACTGTTTAGTCTTCGCGCAGCGTCTAACAACTGGCGAAGTTTCGATTATGAACACACTCTGGACCGCGTGTGGCGCGCGGTAGCGCCATGACAAGCAGGCAGTGCTGCCAGACCCGTTTGATGCTTCGGTTGCGCGAGTTGGACCAATCATGACGTTCCGGATCGCTGACTCATTCACAGAAGCTCTTGACCGGCTGACGGCCGACGAGCGAGACGACGCTAAGGTCACTGCCTTCGACCTTCAGCGAGACCCAGCCAGCCCAGGCATGCAGTTCCATCGGCTGGACAAGGCGAAGGACCCCAATTTCTGGTCGGTGCGCGTGAACCGCGACCTGAGAATCATCGTGCACCGGACGAACGAGAGCCTTCTGGCCTGCTACGTCGGGCACCACGACGATGCTTACGCATGGGCCGAACGACGGAAGCTCGAGCGGCACCCGCGAACAGGTGCTGCGCAGCTGGTCGTGATTCGAGAGCGGGTCGAGGAGGTCGTCAAGCGCGTCGTTGTGCCCGTCTTCGAGGAGCAGCAGACACCACAGACACGCCTCTTCGACGGCTTGGCGAACGATGCCCTGTTGTCGTACGGCGTGCCACCCGAGTGGCTCGATGACGTCCGTGCGGCAACCGAGGACACGTTTCACGACGTCGCGGAGAACCTGCCTGCGGAGGCGGCCGAGGCACTGCTCCAGCTCGCCGTGGGTGAGACACCGACCCCGCGGGCACCTGTGGGCGCGGACGAGGATCCGTTCGATCATCCCGATGCGCAGCGGCGCTTCCGAACCGTAGGAGGGGTGGAGGAGCTCAAGGCAGCCCTGGATTCACCATGGGAGCGCTGGATCGTGTTCCTGCACCCCACTCAGCGTGACATCGTGGAACGCAGTTTCAACGGGCCAGCACGCGTGTCGGGATCGGCTGGGACGGGTAAGTCGGTCGTCGCTTTGCATCGGGCAGTACACCTCGCTCGTCGCGAGGACGAGGCTCGCGTTCTTCTGGCGACCTTCTCTGACCCTCTGGCCGGCTATTTGAACGACAAGCTGCGGCTTCTGGTCAAGGACCGACCGCGTCTAGCCGAGCGTATCCGCGTCGACACGCTGGACGGAGTTGCTGACAGGCTGTACCGCGCCCGTATCGGTGGGGATCGTACGGTGGTCGACGAAGCTACGCTCCGCCACATGCTCGAAGAAGCGGGTCGGGAGATTGAAGGACCGCCCTTCGCGGCGGGGTTCCTGTACACGGAGTGGCGGGACGTCGTCGATGCCTGGCAGCTTCGGGACTGGGATTCCTACCGGGATGTGGCGCGGGTCGGACGACGCGCGCGATTGGTCGAGTCGCGCAGAAAGCGGGCGTGGCAGGTGTTCGATAAGGTCCGTGAGCGTCTCGCCGAGCAAGGCCTTACGACACGCGCGACGCTCTACGACGAGTTGGCCCGAGTCTTCGAGCCCGGGGTGCCTGTCCCCTTCGATCACGTCGTGTTGGATGAAGCGCAAGATGCTAACGTCGCGCAGCTCCGCTTCCTGGGTCGGCTAGCGGGCGCTCGGCCTAACGGCCTGTTCTTTGCCGGCGATCTAGGCCAACGTATATTCCAAGCGCCCTTCTCGTGGCGGTCCGTGGGCGTCGACGTGCGCGGCAGGGCTCGAACGTTGAAGGTGAACTACCGCACCTCGCAGCAAATCAGGGAGGTTGCAGATCGTCTGCTCGACGACCGCATGGACGACGTGGACGGGGAGACGGAGGTTCGGAGGGGGACCGTGTCGGTATTCGATGGTCCTTCACCTGAGGTGCGCCGCTTCGAGGGCGAGGATGAAGAGGTCGAGGCCGTCGGTGTTTGGCTTAAAAAGCACCTCGACGATGGCGTTGCCCCTGCGGCGGTCGGAGTGTTTGTACGCGGCGACGGCGAACTCGAGAGGGCGGAGAACGCAATCGCGCGTGCGGGTGCTACTTCGGTTGGCGTTGGCGATCAATCGGCTTTGGCTAAGGGTCGTATTACCGCCGCGACGATGCACCAGGCCAAAGGGCTCGAGTTCCGTGTTGTAGCTGTGATGGCGTGTGACGAGAACGTGATTCCAAATCCGGACCGCCTTGCCGGTGCGGCGGACATGGCGGCGATGGAGGAGGCGCACGACCTTGAACGCCACCTACTGTATGTCGCGCTTACGCGCGCACGTGATGAGTTGCTTGTGACAGGCGTAGCGCCAGGATCGGAGTACCTCGACGACTTGTAGGGCAAGCAACTTCCACCGCTCTCGAAGGGCGTGGGAAGATCAGCGGCCGTACAGGAAAGTTGCTAAGAGCGAAGCTAATCACACGTGTAAATCACAATTGTGATTACAGATTGCAGCACTCGGTCGGATGGATAGACCAGCAGCGTGCTAACGGGGATACCCGGCAGTGGACTCGACTCACTCCAAGTTTCGAGGGTGCCCGTCTGCACTCGAAATGTGCAGTTTTCCGTTGAGGGAGTTTGAAGGTCTGTGATTTCTAGCTCGCTGATACTTGTGTTGACATCTAACGTGTCAAGTGCAAGTTTGGGCAAAGATGCTACGTTGAGTCCTGGAATTTGGTTAATTTCCAATCCAGGCATGTTCGTAACCGCAACACGGTCACCACTATCGTCATTGGGTGGTCGTGGCGCTCTGGGTGTTTCGTCTGGCGTGGGTGGATTTGATGGTTGCGCTTGACTTGAACAAGAAATGAGCATCCACAACGCGAACCCCGTAAGAAGAAGTAAACTGAATCGTTCAATCGGGCTCGTTCGCATGCATCACCACCTACATTCCGACAATAGCGAATCTTGAAAGCGGGTTCTTGCGTCGCTTTTGCAAGGAGTACGGTACCAAAACGCCGGAACCCCCTCAGGCTTTATGGCCTATCCAAAGTTGGAGCGATCTCCTTCAGGCCATGCGCTATGCCTCACGCTCGCCCATTCCGTCTCCTGCCATCCCCGTGATTTTGGCTTCGTCATGCCAGGTTGCGAAATGCGCACCTTCCGAGTTGATGGCCGGCCGGATAGGAACAAGATTCAGAAGGCTAGAGCGTAATGAACGGTGCCGACAAGAAATAGGACCGCTTGTGCACAGCAATCACTGTCTTGGTCGCGAAACACGAGCATTCACCAGCTTGCGTCGCGATGAATCCGTGGGTCTTCGCTGACCTTGTAGGCAACCTGCTGACTCCAATCGGCTAGATCCTCGTCCGTCCGCTCGTCCGATTCGTACCTTGGAACATGAACATCGGTGCAATCGATCGTGACCACTCCTGAGCTGCATACGACTATGGGAAGGACAAGATCCACTACGGCTACGGTTGGCCACGGGTCGAGTCATAGTTCCGCGGCGTGTTCCTTCTGGATGATTTCGACCCAATGTGAAGGATCTGTTGTTGCACGAGAGGTCGCTTCGACCGAGTAAACTCCTTGTAGTGGTCACGTGCTACTGGGCGGTCTTTTGGGTTCAACCGGCGTTCTGATAGCGCGTCTCGCACGGCATTAACGAAAGTTGTTGTGGTTATTGCGACTCATAATCGTTTGGTCACTGGTTCGAATCCAGTAGGGCCCACCACCCCCACCACCGGGACCGACGCGTGAAC
>CAJXWR010000045.1 GCA_913062675.1 uncultured Trueperaceae bacterium | reverse complement strand
ACGTGGCGGCGCTGCCGAGCCTGGTGCCTTCGAGGGTGGGTCGGAAGTTGCGGTTAGGGGGGTGTGATGAGCGCGACCTCGAGCAGGGTCGAGAGGTCGGCGGCGGGTTCGACGAGGAAACTGCGACGAAGTTCGTTGGGGTCTCGCGGGTCGATGGCAATGACGGTGCCGACGCGTACGCCTCGGGGGAACAGCCCGCCATAACTGCTGGTTTCGACGACGTCACCCAGTTCGACGGGGGCACCTTCGATGAAGCGAACGATGCGCACGCCGCTGGCGACGTCCCCAATGGCGACCCCTTGGCCTCCCTTGCCGCGCACGGTGACGCCCACCCGGGACTCGGGGTCGAGGATGGTGCGCACCACGCCGCGTTCTCCCGTCACGTCGGTGATGATGCCGACGAGGCCTTCTGGGACGGTGACGGGCATGCCCAATTCGAGTGGGGCGTCGCGGCCGGCTCCGAGGATGAGTCGGTCGACGAGTTCACCGGTGCTGCCGCCCACGACGGGGGCGGTGGTGACCACGCCGGGGCTTTGCGCATCACGGATGGCGAGGACTTCTTGGAGGCGCGCGACCTGCAGTTCGAGTTCGCGTGCGCTTTCCCGTTCCGCGGCGAGCGCGTCGCGTAGCGCTGCGTTCTCGGTGCGGAGGTCACGCCGGTCGGTCATGGCGGCGAGCGCTTCACGAAGGTTGACGCCGACACGGTAGGCCACTTGGTGTGGGAGGGCGATGGTGGCCGATAGGGTCGTGGGTGCACGCCCGATGAAGGCGGTGGCCACGAAGGTGGCGAGACCGAGGGCGAGGAAGACGTACCAGGCGCGAAGGAGGCTAGACAAGGGTCACCTCGAGCGTCTCGGCGAGGCGAACCACGGCGGGGAGGCTGAGCCCCACGACGTTGCTGTAGCAGCCGTGGACCTCGCCGACGAGGGCGGCGCCCACGTCCTGGATGGCGTACCCACCGGCCTTGTCAAGACCTTCTCCGCGTGCAACCCAGGCTTCGATCTCCGCGTCGCGAAGAGTGCGGAGGTGGACGGTGGTGGTCACGGTTTCGGTGGCGAGGTTGCCATCGTGCTGCATGGCGTGCGCGGTGACGACGGTGTGAGGCCGGCCTGCGAGGCGGCGAAGGAACGCGGCGTTCTCCTCGGCGTCACGGGGTTTGCCGAGGGTGGTTCCGTCGATGGTGACGATCGTGTCGGCTGCCAGGATGGCGCGGGTGGGGTGCGCCTCGGCGATGGCGTGCACCTTCGCACGCGCGAGGCGTTCGGCGGTTTGGATGGGGGTTTCCCCGGGTTGGGGTGTCTCGTCGACGTCGGCGGGGTGCACGTCGAAGGGGACGCCAAGCGCGCGAAGGAGGTCGCGTCGGCGGGGACTCGCACTGGCGAGCAGGAGGGGGGAAACGGTGGTCGAAGCCACGTCGGTATCGTACCCGCAGCGCGGTATGCTCGCGCCATGAGCAAACTACGTGCTGGTGATCCCGCTCCCGATTTTTCTGCCGCTTCGACGACGGGCACGTCGTCGCTGAGCGATTTTCGTGGTTCTTGGCTGGTGTTGTACTTCTACCCGAAGGACTTCACGCCGGGGTGTACGACCGAGGCGTGCGACTTCCGTGATGCACTTCCGGGTATGGATGCGCAGGTGCTTGGCGTGTCTCCCGATTCGGTGGAGAAGCACCGGTCGTTTCAGGAGGAGCACGGCTTGCCGTTTCCCCTGTTGACCGATGAGGATCATGCGATTGCCGAGGCGTATGGAGCGTGGGGCACGCGAACGCTGTACGGCAAGGAGGTCGTGGGGGTGATTCGTTCGACGTTCCTGATTGCGCCGGATGGCACGGTTGGGGAGGCGATGTACAACGTGAAGGCGAAGGGTCACGTCGAGCGGGTGCGTGCTGCCCTCGAGTCGCTGCAAGGGTAGCGGGCGTGAACGATCGGAAGGCAGCGGCAGCGCAAGCGGCCTTGCAGGAGGTCTCCTCCGGCATGGTGTTGGGCTTGGGGACGGGCAGTACCGTCCAGTTCTTCCTGGAGGCGCTCGCGGAGCGGATCGCGTCGGGCGACGTTCGGGACGTCGTGGGGGTCCCGACGTCGCGGGCAACGGAGCGGGAGTCGCGCCGACTAGGGATTCCTCTCGTCGACCTACCGGCTGAGGGTGTGGACGTGGCGGTGGATGGCATGGATGAGGTGGATCCCTCGTTGAATGCGGTGAAGGGCCTGGGGGGCGCGTTGCTGCGCGAGAAGGTCGTGGCGGAGTCCGCGAAACGGTTCGTGTTGATTGGTGACGATGGCAAGCCGGTGGATCGGCTGGGGGCGAAGACACCCTTGCCGATCGAGGTGTTGGCATTCGGCATCGCGCGCACCGAGGCGCGGATTCGAGGTTTGGGGCTCGAGCCGTCGTTGCGCGGTGGGGTGTTGGAACCCTTCTTGTCGGACAACGGTCATCCAATCTTGGATGCGGCGCTACCTGAGGTGGAGGACCTGCCGGGCTTGGCGCGTTCGTTGGACGCGATTCCTGGCGTGTTGGGTCACGGGCTGTTCCTCGGGATGGCGGACGTGGCGTACCTGGCGACGGGGGATGGCGTGAAGCGGGTGGAGCGCGCGGGGTGATTCGGGCGGTGGGGTTGGACGTGGTGGAGGTGGACCGCATTCGCGGCGTGTTGGCGCGTCACCCGACCCGGTTCCTGGCGAGGCACTTCACGGTGGATGAGGTGGCGTACTGCGAGTCGTTGGTGGATCCTGCCCCGTCGTTGGCTGCGCGCTTCGCTGCGAAAGAAGCCTTTCAGAAGTGTTGGCCGGAGCGGCATGGCTGGCGGGACGTGTGGGTGGAGCGGACTGCGGGGGGCGCACCGCGCCTGGCGTGGTCCACCGAGATCGAGACGGTGATGCAGCGCGAGGGGTGGGTGGCGCACGTGTCGCTGACGCACACGCGCGATCATGCGGCTGCCGTGGTGGTCATGGAGACGCGGGCTGGTTGAGGGGGTTCCTCAGCCAGCCCGCGCGTCGCGTCGTGCAGTTCGTGGTTTAGAAGCCTTGCGCGATGGAGTCGAGCTCGACCTCGTCGACGAGAACGATGTTGCGGTAGCCGGAGCGAATGAGACCTTCGGCGCGAAGTTCGGTGATGATTTTGGACACGCTCTCGCGGGTGGAGGCGGTGCCTTCGGCGATGAGTTCGTGCGTTGCGCTGATGGCGGGGTGGCCGGCGGCGTCGCGCGTGGCGAGCGGCGTGTCGGCGAGGGTGAGCAGGTAGCGGGCGACGCGTTGACGGAGGTCACCGGTTTGCAGGTGGTACTCGTAGTCCATGAGGCGCTGCATCTGGTGGGAGAGCGACTGCGTGATGGACATGAGGTCGGCACCGTCGATGCGGCTCGGGTCGATGGCTTCGATTTCGGTGCGGGTAAGCGCCTCCGCCATTTCCTCGCGCTTGCCGCTCATGAAGGCTTCCTCGCCGAAGTAGTCGCCAGGCAGGACGTGGCGGACGGTGAGGATGCGACCCTCGGGCGTCATGCGGGTGATGCGGACGAGACCGCTGGTGACGCGGAACACGGAGTTGGCGTTGTCGCCGTGGTGGTAGAGCGCCTGCTTGCGGTTGAAGGAGAGGGTTTGTGCCGTGACCGTCGCGTCTGCTTGCGCGCCGGTCGGACCGTGGGGATGGGCGTCGTGGAGCAGTTGGCTGGCCATGGTGGTTCCTCCTCGAGAGTTCGTTCCGTTCGTAGGGTCGGGACGACGGGGTGTGGTGTCTTCGTGACTCATGCGAGCTCCTCTTCCGCGGAGCGGACGAGGGCATCGAAGCGCGGGATGGCGTCGACGACGTTGTCGCTCAGGTAGTGCCCGCCAAATTCACGGGCGGCATCGGGGTGGGCATTGAAGGCTGCGCCTCCGAAGAACTTCCGGGTCGGGGCCGATCGCAGGGCGTCGCCGTGTTCGCGGAGCGCGCGGAGCGATTCGGTGGTGGACGCGGAGATCATGACGGCGAGCGGTTGATGTTGCTGGGCAAGCATCAGGAGGTCCTCGACGGGCGTGTTGGCCCCGACGTACGTGACGCGGTACCCCTGGCGGCGGAGGAGGACGGCGAGCATGAGTGCGCCGAGTTCGTGTTGATCGAGCGGGGCGCAAGCGATGATGATTTCGGGGTTGCTGCGGTGGGACGTGGTGAGGGAGAGCAGGCTGCGAAGGCGACCGTGAAGGTAACTGCTCGCAACGTGCTCGGTGGTGGTGGCGACCTTGCCTTGGTGCCACAACTCGCCGAGTTCGACGAGGGTGGGTTGGATGATGCTCACGAGGACGACCTCGAGGGGGTGGAGGGCGTGCGCTTCGCTGAGGATGCGATCCGCTCCAGTCTCGTCGAGATCCATGAGCGCAGCGAGTAGGGAGTCGCGGAGCGCTTCTGGGGGTCTCGGCGCATCGTGGGCAACGTCCTCGAAGGGGCGTTGGACGAGTTCCGCAGCGCGGCTTGCGGGAACGCCATCGGCAATGTGGCGTTTCATGGCTTCGATGCCGCGCAGATCTTCCTCGCTGTACAGGCGGTAGCCAGAGGAGGACCGTTCAGGGCGTGGGAAGCCGTAGCGTCGCTCCCATTGCCGGAGGGTGCCAGCGGGAACGCTCGTGCGGTCCTCGACCTCGTTGACGGTGTATTTGCCTCGGTGCATGGAGCCTCCGGTGGCGGCGGATTCGGTCCAAGGTTGTTCGAACCGTGTACAGAGGGTACGGGTTCGTTTAAGGTTTGTCAAGCCTTTGGTCTACGGCGTCGATGGGGACGATTCCGAAGTATCCGTGTCGAGGACGAGAATCCCGCAAATGAACGGCATACAGCGCATCGCAACCCTTCACACACGTTGTACAGGCTCGTCGTACAACCTTCGTTCATCTCAGGGCTCGACGTCATCCCCCCACGCACGGCAATCGACCTCGGCAAAGCCCGCGCACGGTACCCCCGAACGCCCAACGCACCGAGCGGCGACGCGGAAACACGGGTACCCTTCGGCATGCCGCGCAAACACGTGACGATCTGGACCGACGGCTCGTGCGACACCACGAGCCGCGAGGGGGGTTGGGCGTACCTGATGCGCTACGGCACGCACGAGCGAAGCGACGCAGCCCACGAACCCGACACGACGAACAACCGCATGGAGCTCACCGCTGCCGTCGAAGCGCTGGCCGCCCTCAAGGAACCGTGCCAGGTCACGCTCGTCACCGACTCGCAGTACCTGAAGAAGGCGTTCACCGACGGTTGGCTCGAGACGTGGCAACGCAATGGTTGGCGCACCGCCTCGAAACAACCCGTGAAGAATCAGGACCTCTGGGAACGCCTCTTGCACCTCACGAGCGAGCACGACGTGAATTGGCGCTGGACGAAGGGTCACGACGGCCACGCGGAGAACGAGTCGGTGGACCGCATGGCGCTCCGCGCGCGTCGCGAGCGCCGCACCCGACGCTAGCCTGCGGGCGCGCCCGGCTCGGCGAGCCGAGCCAATACCCCTACGATCAACGTCACGCCGTCCGCCATGGAGGTCGGGTCCGCCCACTCGGACAGGCGATGCGCGTCACCACCGCGGTACACCCCGAGGCACAACGCAGGAATCCCCGCCGCCATCGCCGCGTTCGCATCGGTACTGCTCGCGCCGCGCCGCACGGGAACGTCGAGCGCAACGAGCGCGTCACGCACCACGCTGACCAGGGCATCGTCCTGGCACACACCCGCCGGACGGTCGCCCAACGCTTCGAACGTCACCTCAACCTCGTGCCGCCGCGCGACGCTCCGCACTCGCTTTCGCGCCTCTGCGTCGAGTTGCTCGAGCGCTTCCTGCGACACGCTCCGTAGGTCCACCGTCGCCCACGCCGCGGCGGCAATCGCATTGATTGCCGTCCCCCCCGACACTTCGGCGACGTTGATGCTTGACCGGTGCGCCTCGGCGAGCGGTACGCGCGACACGGCGTGAATCATGTCCCCCAGCGCGTGCACCGCGCTCGGACTCGGGTAGTCGCCCCAGGCGTGCCCACCCGGTCCCTGCACGTCGATGCGGAAACGGCGCGATCCCACGCCGGCATCGACGACCGAACCCAAGTGTCCATCCACGGCGAGGAACGCGTCGATCGAGCGGCCGTGCGACTGCACGAAGTGCCGCGCCCCCCGCAAGTCACCGAGGCCCTCCTCCCCCACCGTGAAGGCGAGCGTCACGCGCGGACGCGCAAGCGTTGGGTCCTCATGAACAAGGCGCGCCAACTCGAGCAGCACCGCCACGCTCGCCGCGTTGTCCCCAATGCCGGGCGCCGCCCAACGATCGGGCGCCTCCTCCCGCACCGACACGTCCACGTCCATCGCGAACACCGAGTCGAGGTGCGCGACGAGAGCCACCCGCGGTCCCGAACCCCCCGGCAGGTCGGTCCACACGTTGCCGACCTCGTCCCGAACCACCTCGAACCCGAGGTGCGTGAGGATCTCGCTGACCAGTTCGGCTCGCGCCTCCTCGTGGAACGTCGGTGCCGGCGTCTCGCACACGCGCCGCCAGGTCGACAGCAAGGGCGTTTCCTTCATGATGCAGCCTCGTCGAGATTCACGTCGGCGAGTGGCGCAAACGGACCCGGGACGTCATGCCGCAACCAACGGCAAAACGAACGCGCGTCCTCAGGATCCACGCGGTGGCGACACGAACCACACTCGTCGAACGCCAAATCGACGTACGCCACCTCGCGCAATTCTGCGGGCGCCATCCGCTCCCTGCCGCAACCGGCACGAAAGCGGGCCTCGCTCACTCCGCGGAGTCCTGCAGCGACGCGATTCCCTCGCGCAGGGCGTACAACGCCGCCTGCGTGCGGTTGTTCAAACGCAACTTGCTGAAGATCTCCGACAAGCGGTTCCGTACCGTCTTCTCACTCACCTCAAGCGCCGTGGCGATCTCCTGATTCGTCGCTCCCTGCGCGAGGTGTCGGAGGATCTCCTCCTCCCGCTCGGTCAGCTCGCGAATCCGGTGATCGGGATGCTCCGGCAACTGCTCACTCTTCCGGAACTCCTCGAGAATGCTCGCGGCAAGCTCGGCGTTCAACAACGTCTCGCCATCCGCCACGCGGCGAATCGCGTCCACGAGGTCCTCAGCATCGGAATCCTTGAGCATGTACCCGCGCGCGCCCACCTTGATGGCTTCGAACACGTACTTGTCCTGGCGGTACATGGTCAAGATGATGACGCGAATGTCGGGATCCTCGGCGAGGATCGCCTTCGACGCAGCCACCCCGTCGAGTTCGGGCATCTGGATGTCCATCAACACCACGTCCGGCTTCGTCGTCAGGGCATGCCGAACGGCCTCCCGGCCGTTCGCCGCCTCGCCAATGATGCGGACGCCCTCCTCCGCTTCGAGAATGCTGCGGAGGCCTTGGCGGAACATGGCATGGTCGTCACAAATCAGCAGCCGTGTCATGTCCCCATGGTATCGCACACGCGGCATGCTACGGTGCACGGCGGCAGTCGTACGGCACGCGATTCCCCTCGGGCGCCGTACGACTTCCTTGGAGGCGTTCATGGCACATCCGAAAGGCGTTCTCATCGAACGCATGCAACAAGACGGCAAGCAACCCCGCTTCGAAACCGAGACGCGCGGTCCCGATCACGCCCCCGAGTTTCATACCGAGGTGAGCGTCGACGGAACCATCCTCGGCCGTGGCCAAGGCGGTACGAAACGAACCGCCGAACGTCGCGCCGCCGAGGAGGCACTCGCCGGACTCGACAAGGCCGAGAAGGTCCCGGCAAGCAAATCGACGCGACGCTCGAAGGCGAAGAAGACGGCGAGCGCAAAGAAGGAAGAACCCGCAGCGAAGGATGAAGCCCGCCCTGCCGCGAAGACCAGCGCGAGTGCAACCAAGTCGCGACCACGAAAATCGAAGAGCAGCGCCAAGCGGACGTCCGATGCACCCACCCCCAAGCCCGCCGACGCGCCCTTCGACGGTCCGTGGCCCGTCTTCGAGGACCTACTCGCCCAAAGCCTGCAGGTCGCGCATCAACGCACGTCGAGTGAACTGCGTGGCGACGAGGCGCGCGAAGCCGTGCAAGCGTTCGCGCTTCGCCTCTACAAGGACCTTCTCCTCGACCTCGGAGACGTGGTCGAGGAAGACGATTCGAAAGACGCCGAACCGCGCTGAATCAAGATTCCGGGGAGCGCGTGGCACGGTCACGCGCCCAACGCTCGATGCGGTTGAGGTCCGACGAGGCCTTCTCCTGAATCATCATCCGCTGCAAGGCCGGGCCTCCCGGCATGTCCCCACCGTGCATCTCGATCATCTCGAGGATCTTCGCGCCAAAGGCGCGAAGCGGCACGGCGGAATCGAGGTCACCGGCGTTCGCCTCGTCCGGGATTTCGAGCGCGAGGAATTCGGGGTCGAGGCCCCCACGGTCATCCATGACGCGCACGAGCACGTCGCCATGATCGGTCGTTACGAGAAATCTGCGTTCCACACGAGACGGGAGCACGCGCCCCCAGGCAGGAAGCGTGCGATGATGCAACGGTCATGGCCGATCTGCTCGTCTCCTACCCCAGCCTCGCCGTTGCCGCCATCGTGGCGCTCGGCGCTGCATCGCAATGGATGGCCTGGCGGATTGGCCTCCCCGCCATCCTTCCGCTCCTCCTCGTCGGCTTCACCGTCGGCCCGCTCCTCGGCTGGGTCAACCCGACCGACTTCATCGACCGGGACCTGCTCTTCCCCATCATCTCCCTCGCCGTCGGACTCATCCTCTTCGAGGGAGGCCTGTCGCTCTCGCTCCATGAGCTTCGCGACACGCGTGGCGTCGTCATTCGACTCGTCAGCATTGGCGCCATCGTCACGTGGATTGGGGGCACCCTGGCCGCCTGGCTCCTCGTCGACCTGCCCCTCCCGCTCGCCTTCCTCTTCGGTGCGTTGATCGTCGTCACCGGCCCCACTGTGATTGGGCCCCTCCTCAGGATCGTGCGCCCCTCGGAACGCGTCGCCAACGTCCTCAAGTGGGAGGGCATCCTCATCGACGCCATTGGCGCCTTGATCGCCCTCCTCGTCTTCGAGTTCCTGCTCACCCAGAACCGCAACGCCGCACCCGCCCAAACCCTGCTCCTGTTCCTCCGCTTCATCGTGACCGGTGGCGCGGTGGGCATGGCGGCCGGCTGGCTGCTCGCCTGGATTCTCAAGCGGCGCCTCATTCCCGACTACCTGGTGAACGTCACCGCTCTCGGCGCCGTGTTCGCCACGTTCGCCATCGCGAGCGCCCTCACGCCCGAAGCAGGCCTCCTCGCCACGATCCTCATGGGCATGGTGATCGCCAACGTCGGGATTCCGAACATTCAGGACCTGCTCAGCTTCAAGGAGGACCTCACCGTCCTCTTCATCAGCCTCCTGTTCATCGTGCTCGCCGCCAACGTGGACCTCGCCGCCTTCCAAGCGGTGCTGGGCCTCCCCAGCCTCCTGCTCCTGGCCACCGTCATCCTGCTCATCCGCCCCGCCGCCGTGTTCGCCTCCACGCTCGGCAGTTCCCTCGACTTGCGCGAGAAGGCGTTCCTCAGTTGGGTGGCTCCGCGCGGCATCGTTGCGGCCGCGGTGAGTTCCCTGTTCGCCTCGAAACTCCTCGACGCCGGCGTCGCAGGTGCAGACGCCCTCGTCCCCCTCGTGTTCCTCGTCATCGTCGGGACCGTCCTACTCGGCAGCCTCACGGCCAAACCGGTCGCGCAGGCGCTTGGCGTGGCCGAACCCGACCCGCAAGGGTTCCTCATCCTGGGGGCGCATCGACTTGCCCGCCGCATCGCCAAGTTCCTCATGGCACGCGACCTGCAGGTGCTCGTGGCGGATACGAACTGGAGCAACGTGGCAGCCGCCCGCCTCGAAGGCATTCCCGCCTACTACGGCTCCGTGCTCGCCGATCGCAGCGATGACGAGGTGCGACTCTCAGGCCTAGGACGCCTGCTCGCCCTTACACGCAACGACGAGGCGAACGCCCTCGCATCCCTGAAGTACGCCCGAACGTTCGGCTCGCAGCACGTCTACCAACTTGCCCCCTCGCGAACGGGAAGTACGCGCGATGGCCTCGCCATGGAGCAACGCGGGCGACTCGCCTTCGGTGACGACGTGACGTACGACCGGCTCGACCGCCTCCTCGACCAGGGAGCCGAACTCGTGGCGCAACCCATCGACGCGCCACGAAGCAACGAGGAGCTCGCCGCTCTTGGCGACGACACCCGCATTCCCCTCTTCCTGCTCGACGGCGAAGAGGGTCTCGAACTGTTGTGCGAAGCCACGGGCAATCAGGAGCGCGTGCAGCAGGTCGTGTACCTCACGCTGCCCAGCGCAGAAACGCAGGAACCCGCACAGACCGTCAACCGTCAAAGCGAGGCGTAGACCCAGGCGGGTCGCCGCTCAGGCGTCCGCTTCGTCCAGGAACCGCTCGAGCGCCACGACGTCCACCACGATGGGCGTGCGTCGCTTACGAACCGCGCCGTACTCCAACAGGCGCGCGAGGCAGTGCGACACCGTCTCGCGGGTCGCGCCAATCATCTTGGCGAGGTCCTGCTGCGTCAAGCTCAAGTCGATCTCGGTGCCGCGCTCCACTTCATGGCCGAAGTCGCCTGCAAGCCGCAGCAACAGGTTCGCGAGGCGTCCAGGCGCGTCGTACGCACCGACCTCCGCTTGCCACTGCTGCGCTTGCCACAAGCGCGTCGACATGACCTTCAGAAACTTCATGGCGATACGTGGATGTTCTTGCAGCAACCGCTGGAAGTCGCTCTCGGGCATGACGATCAACGTCGTGTCCTTGACCGCCTCTGCCTGGTTGGGCCGACGCTCACTCTCGAGCAGCAGCAGCTCCCCGAAGATGTCGTACTGCCCAAGCAGGTCGAGAATCATCTCCTTGCCATTGGCGAAGTACACGGAAATCTTGACCATGCCATCGCGCACGAAGTACAGCGCGTCGGCCGGGTCCTCCATGTGGTAGATCACGTCCCCCGCGGCGTAGTGCCGGTACGGCGTGAGCCGCGTGAGCTGCTCGAGTTCGTCCTCGGAGAGGTCGTCGAACAACTGCGTGTTCTTCAGATGCCAAACCAGACTTGGATATTCCTGCATCACGGACGAGTCTAGCGCAAGAACGCAAGGGTCATTGCGGCGAGGCGTCCGCCAGACCCGCCAAAGCACGTTCCAGACGAATCAACCGCAGGTACGCGTCGGGTGTACCGAAGTCGCTGACCCGGTGGCCCCCAACGAACACCGTCGGGGTGCCCTGCACCCCAAGCGCAATCGCACGATCGGTCGCCTCACGCACGAACGCGAGCGCATCCCCTTGCGCGATGCAGGCGGCCACCTGCTCCTCGGCCGCGTCGGCCGATCCTGCCGCGGTCACCACCTCGGGCGTATCGCCGAGCAGGCGAAGGAAGTACGGATCCGGGTCCCCCAGGGAGCCCCAGGCGCCTTGCCGCTCGAAGATCAGGTCGTGATAGGGCCAGAAGGCGTCCACGCCATAGAGATCCTGCACGCATTGCGACGCCACGGCCGCCGGTTCGGCATTCGCGTGAATCGTGTTGAGCGGGAAGTGATGGAAGGCGAACGCCACGCCCTCCGTCTCGAGCACCGATTGCTCGAGCATGGGCAGAATCTGCTCCGCGTACCGTTTGCAGTACGGGCACTCGAAGTCACTGAACACGCGAATCAGGACGGGTGCATCGGGATCACCAATCGTGGATGCAGGCAGGCCGAACGCCTCGTCTGGCGCACGCGGAATCGACATGGTCAAGGAGGCAACCGGCGTGCCAATCGCCACGCCCGTCGTCACGTCCAACTCGAGTTGGTACCCCTCGACGCCCACCGCGACGGGTCCCTGCCCGATGTACCCTTGCGCGCGTTCCGTGAGGAACGTGGCAAGCGGTTCGCGAATCCCCTCGCCGTACCCCGTCGCAATGGCGAACGTCGAGGCCGCCGCTTCGATCCCAGCGGCATCGAGCAACCCTTCGACCGTGACGTTGGCGAGAACGTTGCCCGGCGCTTCGGTCCGCAGTTCGAGCGGTCCAACGAGGTACGCGTCCCCATTCGCCACGGCACCCACCGCATCAAGGAACACGTCGTGATCATCACCAATGGCCTGCGCAAGGGCGCTGGGCGCCAAGGCAAGCGCAAGCGCGAGGACCCAGACGAAGGTTCGGAAGGTCGAGGGAAGAGAACGCATGTCGATCATGCCCTCATCGTGCCACGAACCGTGCTGCTCGCGCCCCCTCCGCCGCGACGCGCCGCATCGTGCTAGCCTTGTCCGCCATGACGTCCCCCCACCGCATCGCTTTCCAGGGCGTGACCGGCGCCTTCAGTGAACAAGCCGCCCTGCAGTTCGCACCCGACGCGACGCCCGTGGGGTTCGCCACCTTCCAGGAGGCGTTCGACGCCACCGTCCGTGGGGAGACGGCATTCGCCGTGCTACCCGTCGAGAACAGTCTCGCGGGGTCCATCAACCAGACGTACGACCTGTTGACCGACTCGGTGCTTCACGTCGTCGGGGAGCAGATCGTGCGGGTGCGCCACAACCTGCTTGCCCTGCCCGGCCCCCGCCTCGAGGACGTGCGCCGCGTGTACAGCCACCCGCAAGCGCTCGCGCAGTGCCAGGAGTACCTCATCCGGCACCACTTCGAAGCCGTGACCGACTTCGATACGGCAGGCGCCGCGAAGCTGCTTGCAGAGAATGGGCATGAGGATGGCAAGGAACGTGCCGCCATCGCCAGCAAACGCGCAGCCGAGGCGTACGGACTCGACGTGCTCGCCGAGCACATCGAAGACCGCCCGTTCAACTACACGCGCTTCTTCGTCCTGGGTGCCGATGAGGCCGCCAAGGGATCCGGCTTGCACAAGACGAGCCTCGTTCTGGCCACGAAACACCGACCCGGTGACCTGGTTGCGTGCCTCGAGGAGTTCCCGAAGCACGGCATCAACATGACGAAACTCGAATCACGACCGAGGCGCGACAAGCCGTGGAGCTACCTCTTCTACATCGACATCGAAGGGCACCTCGACGATGCCAACGTGGCGGACGCCATGACCGGCCTCATGCGGAAAGCGGCGTTCGTGAAGTACCTCGGCTCGTACCCCGCCGCGGAAATCGTCGAAGTCGAGTGAGCGACGCGCCGGACACGCTGCCCCTCGGTGCAGCCCTGCAACTCGCTGGTTTCGCCGACACGGGTGGGCAAGCAAAGGTCCTCATCCAAGCGGGCGAGGTCCGCGTGAACGGTGAGGTGGAGACGCGCCGTAAGCGGCGTCTTCAAGCCGGGGACGAGATCGAAGTGAATGGTGAAACGTTCGTGCTCGAGCTCGCAGGCGCCGCGGACGAGGCCTAACCGGACGACCCTTTCCGGGCGCCGGGAAGCGTCCGGCGTGCGTGCTATGCTTCCGCGACTCGGGGGGTTTGCGCATGCCCAGACGCGACGACATCCACACCATCCTCATCCTCGGTAGCGGGCCCATCCAGATTGGGCAGGCCGCCGAGTTCGACTATTCCGGAACGCAGGCCTGCAAGGCGCTGAGGGGTGCGGGCTACCGCGTGGTGCTCGTCAACAGCAACCCCGCGACCATCATGACCGACCCCGACGTGGCCGACCGGACGTACGTCGAGCCGCTCACCCCCGACTTCATCGAGCGCGTCCTCGAAGTCGAGCGTCCCGATGCACTCCTACCTACGCTCGGAGGGCAGACCGCCTTGAACCTTGCGAAGACGCTGCACGAAACGGGTGTGCTGGAGAAGCACGGTGTGGAGCTGATCGGCGCGAACTACGACGCGATTCACAAGGGCGAAGACCGGGAAGCGTTCCAGCAGGCGATGGAGAAGATCGGCATCGCCACACCCGCGGGACGCATGGTGTCCACGCTCGACGACGCCCTGAGCTTCGCCAGCGAAATCGGTTACCCCATCATCATTCGACCCTCCTTCACGCTGGGGGGTACGGGCGGCGGCATCGCGTACGACGAGGCGGAGTTCCGCACCATCGTCCGGCAAGGGCTGCACGACAGTCCCGTGCATACGGTGCTCGTGGAGGAATCGATCCTCGGGTGGAAGGAGTACGAGCTCGAGGTGATGCGCGACCAGAACGACACGGTCGTGATCATCTGCAGCATCGAGAATCTCGATCCGATGGGCGTCCACACGGGCGACAGCATCACCGTCGCACCCGCGCAGACCCTGTCAGACAAGGAGTACCAGCAGCTCCGCGATTACAGCATCGACATCATTCGCGAGATTGGCGTGGATACCGGCGGGTCGAACATTCAGTTCGCCGTCGACCCGGCCACGGGACGCGTCATCGTCATCGAGATGAACCCGCGCGTCTCACGCTCGAGCGCGCTTGCGTCGAAAGCGACGGGGTACCCCATTGCGAAGATCGCTGCACTCCTCGCCGTCGGCTACCACCTCGACGAACTTCCCAACGACATCACGGCCGAAACCAAGGCCGCTTTCGAACCGTCGATCGACTACGTGGTGACGAAGATTCCCCGCTTCGCGTTCGAGAAGTTCCCCAGTGCGGCGCGCAACCTCGGCACGCAAATGCGTTCGGTGGGGGAAGTCATGGCAATCGGTCGAACGTTCAAGGAGAGCCTGCAAAAGGCGCTTCGCTCCACCGAGCTCGACGTGCGCTCCTCCATGAGTGAGCGCAGCGAGGCGGAACTCGAAGGCCTGCTTCACGGCAACCCGTTGCGGCTTCACGCCGTGATCGAACTGTTGCGCCGCGGTCGCACCCCGCAAGTGCTGCACGAGCGCACGATGATCGACCCGTGGTTCCTCGGTCAGCTGGCCGAGATCGTCGAGGCGGAGGGCGAACTCGCCTGCCTCGCGAGTCCCGAATCGTGGAACTGGGACACCTGGCGCGAGGTGAAGCGACTCGGTTTCTCCGACGTGGATCTTGGACGCTTGACCGGCAAGACCGAAGCCGAGATTCGTGCGGCCCGCATCGCGGGTCGGGGTGCACCGGTGTACAAGACGGTCGACACGTGCGCAGCGGAGTTCGAGGCGTACACGCCGTACCACTACTCGACCTACGAGTGGGAGGACGAGGTGACGGCCTCCGACAAGCCGAAGGTCGTGATTCTCGGTTCGGGACCCAACCGCATTGGTCAGGGCGTGGAGTTCGACTACGCAACGGTGCATGCCGTCTGGGCGCTTCGGGATGCAGGGTTCGAGACGATCATGGTGAACAGCAACCCGGAAACCGTGAGTACCGATTACGACACGGCGGACCGGTTGTACTTCGAGCCTCTCACGTTCGAGGACGTGATGAACATCGTCGACCACGAACGCCCCGTCGGCGTGATCGTGCAGCTGGGAGGGCAAACGCCCCTCAAGCTCGCCGCCAGGCTCGAGGAGGCGGGGGTTCCCATTTGGGGAACGTCGGCCGAAGCGATCGCCCGAGCGGAGGACCGCGATGCCTTCCACGCCTTGTGCGCCTCGCTCGACATCGCGCAACCGCAGGGTGGCGTGGCACGCACGCATGCCGAGGTGGCCGCCCTCGCGCAGGAGATTGGCTATCCCGTGATGGTGCGTCCAAGCTTCGTGCTTGGCGGGCGCGCCATGCAGGTGGTGCACGACGAAACGGAGCTCGATGCGTACCTGCGTGACGTATACGCCGAGCTGGAGGGCACCCCGACCATCCTCGTCGACGATTTCCTGGAGGGCGCCACGGAACTCGACGTGGATGCGCTGTCCGATGGTGAGACGACGGTCGTCGCCGGCATCATGGAGCACGTCGAGGGTGCCGGCATTCACTCGGGCGATAGCGCTTGCATCGTGCCGCCCGTGGGGTTGTCCCGCGAGGTGCTCGACGAGGTTCGCGACACGGCCATCCGCCTGACCAACGCGATTGGCGTGCGCGGCTTGATCAACATCCAGTTCGTGGTGAAGGACGGGACGGTGTACGTCATCGAGGCGAACCCCCGCGCAAGCCGTACCGTGCCGTACCTTTCGAAGGCGATTCGTCACCCCCTGGCGAAGTACGCCGCGTTGATTGGCGCTGGGAAGAGCCTGAAGGAGATTGGTTTCACCGAAACCCCTCACCTCGAGACGTATGCGGTGAAGGAGGTCGTGCTGCCCTTCGCGAAGTTCGCGGGGGTTGCCCCCATTCTCGGTCCCGAAATGCGGTCGACGGGGGAAAGCATGGGGATCGATGCGCACCCTGACCTGGCGTACTACAAGGCGCAACTCGGTGCGAAGCAACCCCTCCCGGATGGTGGCGCCGTGCGCCTCATTGGCGAGGGCCTCGACGAGCTCGCGACGTCATTCGCCGGGCTGGGGTTCGACGTGCAGCGCGGACCGCAAGGGTCGGGGGACACGACCGACGTGGATCTCTTGATCGACGTGCAGCACGACACCGCCGACTTGCGTCGCGCCCTCGAGGATGGCGTCCCGTACGTGACGACGCGTGAGGCGGCCGAGTGGACCGCGCGCGCCATTCAAGCGGCACGGGCCGCACCGTTGACCGTCACGGCACTTCAAGATTTGGGGGCGTGAGCGAACGGCGCGTTAGCGCCAGGCGTCCTTCCTTCCGAACACCAGTCGCTTCCTCGAACCTTTTCGTGATCCATCCGCCGGGCGTGGTGGAGCCTTGGGTTCGCGCTGGACCTCTTCCGACCGCGCAGCGGACGCTTCCTCTCCGCGGGCGACGGCGGCCTCCTTGGCGCTCACGCCGATCGGCGTCTTGACGGTCTTGGGTGCCTTGCTCCGTTTCGGCGTCTCCTCCATCGTCGGTTCGGGCAGGTCAGCCGATGCGGGAATCAGGTCAATTTGGCGGGCCGTGGGGTTGGCCTGGTAGATGCGGACGTCGACCCGGTCCCCCATGCGGTACTGGCGGCGCGAGGACTTGCCCATCAGCGCGAGGGACTCCTCGAGGTACACGTAATAATC
>CAJXWR010000044.1 GCA_913062675.1 uncultured Trueperaceae bacterium | reverse complement strand
GTGTGGTACCTGGACGACGCCCGCGCCGGTGCGCAGCGAGCACAAATCGTGCAACGCGCCGGCATTCTTCCCGCCGCCGCCTTCGACACGAAGCAACTCGGGACCAGCAACGTCATGCGCGGCTTCGGTCTCCTCGACCTGCAACCGGGAGGACGGTACGGCCTGCAAGCGTTCGCAGGCGACCCCGAGGAGCGCGACGAGGACACCGTCACGCCGCAGTACGCCGGGAATCTACTCCTCGCGGGAGACGCGCGACGCGTGGGAAGCGCGCACGTGCTCGCCGCATCGCAACGCAGCGGCGTCACCCCCGCGTCCAGCGCGGAAAGCATCGGCGTTGCCGACCTGGCCAGCGGACCGCGGCTTGCACCCGACGGGACGCTTGGCGTGGTCGCACAGTTCGGTGAGGCATCGCAACGCCTGTACGTGGGGGGTCGCCTGTTCGCCGCGAGCGGAGACGTGACGCCCAGCGGTAGGGTCATCGAGTCCTTCCTACCTCCCGTGTTCGGTCCGCAAGGCGAAACGTACGTCGTGGCAGGCAGCGAGGACGCGATGGAGCTACTGCTCTTCGACGGCGTATCGGTCCGGACGCTTCTCGCCACCGACGACACGCTTGCCGGCGAATCGACCGCGATCAGCATGCTCACCCTCGGGACGCTCATTCGTCACGTCAATCGCGACGGCTGCCTCGTATTCACCGTCGTACTCGAGGACGGCACGAGCGCCTTGGTGCTGGGCGTACCCGCATGAGCGCACCGCAAACCCTACGCACGCTGAGCGACGTGGAGGCAGCGCTCGATCACGAGAACGACCAGGTTCGCGTGAACGTGCTCCATGCGATCACGCAGCAACCCTCCGGCGCCGCCTCGCTCCGTGAGGACGGTCGGGACGTGCGAGACGTCATTCTCGAACGACTCGACGCACAATCCCAATCCTCGGTCCGACTCCTTGGACTCCTCGCCCTCACGGCACTCGGTGAGGATGCCCGCACCACGAGGTGCATGCTCGACGCGGCGAGCGCGACGCTCACGACGCAAGAGGGCATGATTGCCCTGTCGTACCTCGCGCAACACGCGCCCGAACAGGCACGTCCCTTCGCAGAGCAAGCCCTGTTTCAACCCAACCTCGACCTGGTACGACTCGCCGCCAGCATGATCGAGCACGACACCACCCTCAACGTTCGTGCGCGCATCCGTATCCGCTGCGTCTCTCCAGCTCCCCTTCCCCCGCTCGACGTGAATGAGGCGCTCGAAGCGATCCTCGCGGAGATGAACGGCCCCCTGCAGGCGGGCGCATTCGAACTCGTCCTCAACCACCACCGCGAACTCCTTCCCGCCATCGCAGCACGACGGGACGACGTCGATTCCTCGACCCGCGCCTGGCTGGCGCGCCACGCCTCGCACGTGCCGCCTGAAGCGCGCAGCGCACTGCTGACGGCAGGGCTTGAGGACGATGCCGTGGAGGTCCGACACGCCACGCTCGATGCGGCCCTGCACCTTGGCCTAGAAGACAGTGGCCTCGACCCCACGCGCGTTCGGTCCTTCCTCGAGGGCGACCCTGCGGAATGGGCGCGCGCACTTCGCCTCCTTGGCGGCCCGTCGGAAGCCATCGCCACCTGCGCGCGCCTCGACGCGCCACTGGACGTTCGATTGGCCGCCTTGCACACGCTGGCACGCCACCCAAATCAGATCGACCGAGCCATCCTCGAAGGCTTTCTCGGTGATGCCGATTGGCGAATCCGCGCTGCAGCCGCCGAGCTGGTCGCCCACCGTGACGACGTCGACGCGTGGTTCACGCTCGAGAGGTGGGAGACGGCAAGCGACCGCGCGCGACTCGCGCTCTCCCGCGCAGCCATGGACGCGAATCGAGATGCGCTCCTCGAACCCATCCTCGCGAAACGGTTCGCCGCGTGACCACGATTCACGTGACGACTCCCGCAGGGTTCACCGCGTACCTCCGGGATCGTGACTTCACCGTGCGCCATGCGGCCGTCCGCGCACTCGCGCAGCGCGTACCGGAGGCCGCCCACTTCGCGCGCGAGGATGCCGAGGACGCCCTTCACGCCCTCACCGACGGGTTCAACCCTGCCCTGCCCACGGTTCACGACCGCGCCGTCCTCGCAGCGCTCGACGCGCTCGACCATCCCGCAGCGACGCCGATCGTCACGCTCGTCCTGACGCGCGCGGAAAGCGACGACGACCTCAAGCTCGCAGCCAGCATGCTGGCTCGCTGGGGCGCACCCGGAATCGCCACGCTTCGAGCCGCGCTGGGGAACGATCAGCCGCCCGCCCGGCGACGCGCAGCGGCAGTCGCGCTCGCGAACCAGGACGTTCCGAGCGCAGACGACGTTCGTGCCGCCCTCATTCGCATTCAATCCGGCGTGACGGAACCCACGGACGCTCCCCCATTCGACGATTCCGAAGCACACGCGGCGTACCTCGCGTTGCTGGCAGGACCCGATGCCCCCACCGTGCGCCGCGTCGCCGAAGCGCATGGCGCCAAGGCCTTCACGGCCTTGAGTGACGGCTACGCATCCCTGAACCACGTCACGCGCCTTTGGCTCATCCAATGGTCGGCCCGCTTGCGTTCCGTGCGCGCCCTTCAGCTTCTCGATGAGAACCTCACTCGCTTCCTCGAGGCGGCCCCCTGTGAATCCTGCGGTCCCGGTAGCCCGGCGCATGCCGAACGATTGGCGACCCTCACGTCAATCGCGGCGCTCGGCCCCCTCGCCGAAGCGCTCCGACCCAACCTCGATCGCTTGACGCCCGACCTGGTCGAACGGCACGGCGACGAAACCCTCCTCGCCGCTCTCACGGCCGCACGGCATGCAGCCCACGGGGAGGAGGGGATGCGTCCATGACGCCACCCACCGCACCCAAACCGCTTGTCGACGTCCTCGAGAAACTGCCGTACCCCCTGCTCTCGCGCGCTGAGGTTCATCACGACCTGTCGTTCGAACGGGCTTCGCTCAACCTCTTCAGCGTCGATCATGCGGACGTCGCTGCCCTCCAAACCTTCGTTCCCGACGAGGACTGGACCGCACGGGATGCACGGATGCGCGCCCACTTCCGCGTGCGCCCGAGACGCTGGGTGAAGATCACGCCCGGAGACGACGCATCGCTCAGCGAGTACTACCAACTCGTGGAGGGAGGCACCGCAGCCATCCGCCTGTTCCTTCACGCCCATGGCGCAGCCGAGGGCTCGCACGTGACCGACGCAGCCTTCGGCCGCCTCACCGGGAGAAGCGACGTCGATTGGGGACTCGTCGTGAAGCATGACGCTTCAGGGAGCCACCCGCGCGTCAGCGTTCGGCTTCCCACGACGCTCGTGGCCGACGTCCTGGCCAGCCTCCGCGACGTGGGGTACCTCGGTGACGACCACGCCGATGCGCTTCGCCACACCCTGTACAGCCTCGATCCTGCTGATGCGGTGTACCTGAGCGTCGACCCGACCCGCCCGGAGGCCGTCGGCATCGACGTCCCCACGCCCGAACCCGAGGCACTGCGCGACGTTTGCGGGTCTGCCGCCGACTGGCTCACCGGGGAAGCCATTCACTTCCTGAAGTTCCGCTTCGACCAGGGTCCGGACGCGGCACCCACCTTCACGGTGTACCGGCCCGCCGGTGACACGCTGCCCAAGACCGACCACGGTCGTTACGTCGATCGTGTTCGCGCCTACTACGATGCGACGACCCCCATCATCGAACGCACCTTCGGCGGGACGTATCAAGCCGCCCTCCTCGGTGTGGATCCCGAGGCCGAGTACGAGGCCACCGCATCCACCCTTCGGCTGGGGGAGCGCATGCGGCTCGACGACGCGCCACGACACCTGCTCGACGTGGGGTGCGGCCTTGGTGGTCCCGCCATCGACCTCGCACGCGAATACCCCAACCTCCAAATCACTGGGGTGAACGTGTCGGACGTGCAGGTGGCTCGCGCACGCGAACGCATTGCCGAAGCGGGACTCGAGGACCGCATCCACGTCGTACAAGCCGACTTCCACGACCTTCCCTTCCCCGACGGGACGTTCGATGGCGCGTACGCCTTCGAAGCCTTGAGCTACGCGAGCGACCTGCATCACGTCGCCCGCGAATTGGCACGCGTCCTGCGACCCGAAGCATGGTTGTACGCCAAGGAAATCGTGCGCGCCGCAGGCCCCCTCGACGCCCGTCAGCGCGAGCAGCTGGCCGAGCACGACCACACGTACGCCATGCGAACGCCGACCCTCCCCGCCCACCTTCGAGCCCTCGAAGCGGCAGGATTCGACGACCTGAACTTTGCGACGCTCGACGATGAGGTCCGCACCGAGCCGTACCAACGCCGCATGTTCGACGTGCCGAGCAGCGATGCTGCGGGGCTGTTCGCAGGATTCAAACCGCCCCTCTCCGCCTTCGGGCGCATGCACCACCACGCCCATGACGCCCTGCCGCTGTCGTGCGTCGAAGTGCGCGCGAAGCGCCCCATCGCCTCCCCTCCACCCGCCTCGCCCCCATCACACTCGAAGGATTGGAGCGCAACATGACGCCACGTCCGTACCCTCGGTGGTCCGTGCGCCGTAGCCTCGACCCGCGATGCGGGTCCCGCGCCCTCGCCCTCCTCGCCGCCCTTCTTCTAACGGCCGCGTGCAGTCCCATCCCTGCGGCGCAGCCCCAGAGCGACGCACCCCTCCGCGTCACGGCAGGCACGTCCGCCACCCTGACGCTCACCACGGCCGATACGCCCAGCGGTGCAGCATTCCGGATCGAGCAGACGCCAGCCAATCTTGACGTCGAGGTCCAACGCACGACCGCCACGACCGCCAGCGTGACGGTCACCGCGCAACTCGACGCGCCCCCCTCGAGCGACACGTTCGTCATCGCCGTCTTCGCGGATGCGGAAGCCACCCGCCCCGGTCATCGCTACCAGGTCGACGTCGAGGTCCTCGGTCGTTACATCCTGAAGGGCACCCTGCTCCGTGATGACCTGACGGCCGAGCGTGCACTGGGCCGCTCCATCGACGACGAAGCCGAAGACGAGTACGTCGTCCTCATCGACGATGCTGGCACGATCTTGGCAGACGACACGGTCGATGCCGGAGACGGCACTTTCCAGATCGAAATGTCGCTGGACGCGGCGACGCTCGCCTCCACCCCGAACGTCGCGCTGCTGCGTGCGCGCGATCCGCACCCTACGGAGGCCAGCGAGGCAGGCATTGACTACGTCTGCATCGAACCCATTGGCATCGCAGAATCCGAGGTCGATGCGGATGGCCGCATCCGAACCCGCCGGGTGCGCCCCATCCTGCTCGACTACCGTTCTGGGCCGCGGGCTGCACCCTCTAACGCCTTTGACGACGAGCAGTGGCCGCGCGTCCTCGACTTGGGACCGGTACGAAGCAACGACCTGGACGGGAGCATGTCGGTACACGACCGAGAAATCGCTGCGTTGACGGTCGACCCACCCGAGGACAGTCCCTTCCTCGATGACGACGGAGCGTTCAACCCGGCACTCCTTGCCTGCGGTTCAACCGTCCGAACGATCGTCACCGATCGCCTCCTGATGCAGCTCGACGTGAGCTCCACGATCGTCGAGAACCCGTTCGAGGATACAGACGCCTCGTGGATTCCGTCGGTCACCGATGCGCTCACCTCCACGCTACTCACCTCAGCCCTCGTGCTCGACTTGACGGGGGACATCGACGACGCTGCGCACGCCACGACCGCCATTCAAGCGAACGTCGTATCGGTGAGTGACGCGGGCATCACGCGCCTCGCTGCGCCTGTGACGATCGACAAGCCCCTCGCCGTCGCGGATCCATCGGGCGACGATGACCTCATCGCGTTCGAACCGATCCTGACCGACAGTTGCCTGACGCATCCCTCGACCTGCGATTTTGATGGGGGCGTGACCCCCGTCCTCGACCTTTCCGACCTCGTCGACCGCTCCGTGGGACAGCCCACCGGCGACGTCCCCACCGTCACCTTCAACGTCGTGACGCTCATCGGTCGGGCCTACGAAAACGGGGTTCGTTTCACCGATCCCGAGGGACGCGGCAACCACGTGCATGCGAGCTGCAACGACGGGCAGTACGCCATCGGGCGCACCGACTCGACGGGCGCCTTCGCGATGCGCCTGTTCGTGGACCCCACCCGCGCGGTCCTATCGTGCACGTTCGATCTCGACTCCGGAGCGACGCTCGATCGCGCAACACGGCGCCTACCCACGTCCCCCGGAATCATCGTTCTCGAAGACTTGAGGGGGTGGCGATGATGGCCATTCGCACGTTCGTACGAACCCGACCTTTCGCTGCGAGGATGGTTGGGGCGATGCTCCTCACCCTCGCCCTGACAGCGTGCTCCACGCCGTTTTCCTCCACGCCCGTGGCAACCCTGACGATCAACGTGGGGGAACTACCGGAAGGCGTCTCCCCCGCCCTACGGCTCATCGATGAGAATGGCAGCGAAACGAACATCAGCACCCGTTCGACGACGCGGGAGGTGCCCATCGGCACGTACACCCTGCGCGCCTTGGAAGTGGAAACCTCCTCGGAAGGCACGCTGCTTCCCGACCCTGCCGAGACCGTCGTGACGCTCGCCTATGGTGACGAAACGACGGTCGACGTGGCCTACGCGCTGGCCTGCGAGACGGATACGGCGGAGGCGCGCGAAACGTGCGGTGCGCTTCCCAGCTACCCGCAGGGCTACATCGTGCACGAGTCGTCGCTAACGCTCAAAGCGACCGTCCAGGCACTCTCCGGCGATGGCACGACGTTCGAAGCTCGCTCCGTGGCGGACGTGTCGGTCACCGACCGGTACTTCACGCTGCGTCTCCCATCCAGCATGCCAACGAGCGACCTGGTGCGCATTGGGACGGTCATCGAGGGCTTCACCTATGGACAGGCCACCTGCGACCGGAGCGACATCGCCATCGACGATCCCCAGGTGCGCGCCAACGACCTGTTCCTCGACGCGTACGACGCGAACCCTGAGGACGACCTCGAACGCCTCGGCGAGGTGTACCTCTACGATTCGGAAGCGGACCAGCTCGTCTTGTGGATCTACGCCGCAGGGCCGGTTGCCATCACCGGTACCGAAGCGTGCGACGCGAGTGAATCGTTCGCAGGCGGTTCGCTGGCGTTCGACCTTTCCCTCCACGCCGGATGGAACCTCGTCGGATTCGCCTTCTCGCAGGGGAGTGACGGATCGACCCAGGTCAGTGTCGAGGACGTCGAAGGTCCAGTCGGGAAAGCCTTCGCCATCATGCAGGGAACCAACGACGACGAGCAACTCACGCTCGATCAGCGAGTCAACGCCGCCAACGTCACGCCAAGCGCCATGACGGGCCAACTCGTCCTGCCCCGCGAACCCGACGGCTCACTCAGTTCCCCATGGAATCGGAACCTGAGCCTGCAAATTGCGTTGCCTGCCGACACGCAGCTGGGTACCCCGCCGAGAGGCGTTGGAACGCCCGAGGCGGTCGAGCCCAGCGACGACTATGCATTCGATCTCGCCCTGCCCGCTACACCCGACCTGAGGGAGGGACAGTACGTGCCCTTCGCATCGAACGGCGTGACCCTCGACCCCCGCGATCCCGACCATCAACCGTCCAACACGTGCGACGTCGATCTCGCGCCAAGCATCGACGACCCGGTGTACGCACCGGCACAACTCGAAGTATTCGGGGAAACCGACCAGGGTGACCCGCTTTACCGCGGGGACGCCACGCTCACGCACGGCGACCTGACGGTCGGCTGGTGGTACGTGCCCCGCTCGTTCACGGTCACGACGGACGCTCCTCAAAACTGCCGATACGACTCGGGGAGCCTCACGTCGTCGAGTTACGCGCTCGAACTGGACGTGGGTTGGAACGTCGTGTACCAGGTGTCGACCCCTCGCCGCTCCTCCATCGAGGCGCGCGGTCCGGTCGTCTTCGACGTCGTCGTCACCACCGACCCCACGCACCCAAGCGTGGCCGGCAAGATTGCCTACTGGCGCGTGGAAGCGAATCAGCGTGCCGATGAGGCCGTGGCCCGTGAAGGTGGTCTCGACGGTGGATCATCGGTCAGCACGATTCGTCCTCGCTTCTTCGCTTGCGGTGCAGGCGCAGACTGCCCACTGAACACCCTGCACGCGTACGACGCGGACATCGAGGTTCGCTTCGAGCGCACGTCCCGATCGCTGCCCGAACCGGTCACGGCATCGCTCGACTTCACGGGATTCGACGTATCGCTCCCCTGGAACGTGGCCATGGACGCCGCCGCGTATCCTGCAGCCGAGATTCTGCCTCCCCCCGAGAGCTTCAACGAAGGTGTGCGCAACGGGGTCTTCGAAACGTGCGATGGCCGCGAGGTGCCTTCGAGCGGAGCGGCCGCCTTCGTCGAATTGACGTTGCAGGCCGACGTTGCCGGCGACGACCTTCCCAAGCGCATGGGGACCGCCGTCCTGCACGGGTCGGAGGATGATGCCCAAACGCGGCATGCGGTGTCGTGGCTTTACGCCAGCGAGTCGATGACGCTGCGCTGGAGAAACGACGACTGCTTCCTGACGGCCACGGAGGCTGACGATCACGACGATTCGGAGGCACGCCCCGTCCGTTTCGACATCGACTTGCCACTCCAATCGGGGTGGAACGTCGTCTTGCGTACGCTCACGACCGAACCCGGCGCGACCGGAACGCGTTCGTACGTGTGGCGCGTCGTCGACGCGAATGGCGATTACACGGCCGGTGATGCGTCTGGCAACGTGTTCCGTGACTTCCGTTGGTACGCGAACCTGTTGGACCGCACGCCCGACGATCCGTCGACGTCCTCCTTCGCGTGGGCGCAATCGGGCGTGGACGAGGCTGGACCCAACCTTTCCTGGTGGTTGGCGCGCAGGCGCTGACACGGAGCTTCGGTTCGGTGGCGGTTTACTGGGGAGAAGCGCTGGCGCTTCTCCCCAGTACCTCGTGGGCGCATCATCGATGACCGCGCTTGACAAGTCAGGGTCATACCGCGACACTTACGGTTGCGCTGGCAAGGCGTGGAACTCTCGGGGCGTAGCGCAGCCTGGTAGCGCACCTGCTTTGGGAGCAGGGGGTCGCACGTTCGAATCGTGCCGCCCCGACCAGCATCACGTTCCACGCCGCCAAGCGTGCTAGATTTTCGGTGGGTTCAACGCCCACGGGTCGCTCGAGCGGGAGTAGCTCAGTTGGTAGAGCGTCAGCCTTCCAAGCTGAATGTCGCGAGTTCGAATCTCGTCTCCCGCTCCAATTTTTCTCTTCGTGCACCCGTAGCTCAGTGGATAGAGCAGCCGCCTTCTAAGCGGTAGGCCGAGGGTTCGAATCCTTCCGGGTGCACCAGTCCTACCCGCCCTCACTCGCCTCGTACGACTCGGTTTCGCCCTTCACGCTTCGCACGGTAGAGCGCCTGGTCTGCGCGTGTGTGAAGCGTCTCGAACGCCTCATCGCTCTCCTGCCAACTCGCCACGCCAATGCTGACCGTGGCGCGCACGTCATGCTCGTCGACCGTCGAGAGTTCGCTCTGGACGAGTGCGCGCAACTTCTCGGCGGTGGCGACGGCATCATCCGCGCTGGTTTCCGGCAGGAGGAGGGCGAACTCCTCACCCCCCACGCGGCCCAGGACGTCGCTCCGCCGCAGCGCCCCCAGGCACACGTCCGCGAACCGTTGCAGCACCCGGTCCCCCACCGGATGCCCGAACGCGTCGTTGATGTGCTTGAAGTCATCGAGGTCGAGGACGAGCATGGCGAGGTCGTGCCCATAGCGCTGGCTGCGGTACACCTCCGAAGTGGCGCGCGTGAAGAAGCTTCTCCGGTTCGCGAGACCCGTCAAGGGATCCTCGTTCGCAAGTCGACGGAGCCGCACGTTGGCCTCCTCGAGCGCGAGGCGTTGCTGCTCGAGTTCGCTCACGTCCTCGAACGCGAACACCCATGCATCGTGAAGCGAACCCAGCTCGGTTCGCGACACGTCGACCCGCAGGTACCGTTCTCCCCCGTCGGGTGGCATGAACATGAACTCGTCGTGCCAGGCTGCACCATGCTCGAGCTCCTCGAGCGCGCCTCGAATGGAGCGTTCCTCGACGTCGTGAACGCCTAAACGATCCAGCAGGACGTCGATGGTGGTGCCGTGCAACCCTTCGAAGAGACGGACGAACGCCTGGTTGGCGTACACGAGTTGGAACGCACCGTCAGTCACGGCGAGCGCCGTTGACGATCGGTCGGACGCCTGGAACAGCGATTGAAGTCGTTGGCCGAGCAGTCGACCCCGCGAAACGCTGCGACCTGCGAACAGCGCAATGGCCGTGACGAGCAGGAGGGCGGCGATCACCAGGCTGATGACGAGAGCAAGGTTCCTCGTGAGCCAGGTCGTGCCGACGGCACTTCGCTCAATCCGCGTCACGACCGTGAAGGGGTACCGCGTGGATACCTGGAACGCCTCATAGGCGCCATCACGGAGGAGAATGGACTCCGCCGACTCTCCGCGACCAATGACGCTCGGCAGATCGACGTCAGTCCCGTAGAGGACGTGGCCGTCGAGATCGATGATGGACACGTCGGCTGGAAGGTCCCGCAGCGTCGGCTCGATGAGCGTCTCGAAGTATGCGGGGTTCACTGCGGCGAGGACGGTGACGTCCTGACGCTCGAGCAAGACGGGAAGAAGGTTGCGCTGCGTGGGTGTAGCTTCGGCGCCTTCGAGGGGCAAGAACCGTCCGGACGCGAGGGGAAGGATACGCAACCCGAGGCTACGCGGGTCGACGTACGCGTGTCCCGCTTGCCGTAGCGTGGCGTAATCGATGCGACTGCCAAAGGAGCGCTCAGCCGTGTCGACCACCACGCGACTCGCAATCGTCGCCACGATTTGTCGTAGGTACGGCGAGAACTGGAGGGCATCCTCGGCCGCTTGCTGGGCATCGACGCGCGCAGACAACGTGCGGATGGTCGAGTCGTTGGAGAACTCTCGTTCGACGGTGAGGAGCGACGCCTCCACCGCCTCGAACGTCTTCGTCACGTTCAGTTCCACGACGCGTGCGAGGAGTTGCGTGCGTTCGCGCGCAGAATCGAACTCGCTGGCCATGCCCACGACGATTGCGGCGAGGAGCAGCCCCACCACGAGTACCGTCGCCGTGATGGCGAGCAGAACCACGCCACGGGTCGGACGAAGATCGCCGTTCGATAGCACGCCATCGACGACCGGCTCCGTGTCGTGAGGCGACTCGGGGAACGGCCCGAACACGCCGGTCGAGGTGCGCTCAAACGTTCGGTCGTTCTCAGGCGCCATGCGGGGGTCGCTACTCACGAATGAAGATGGGGAGAAGGCCGTGCCGCTCGGCTGCGGCTTCGAGACGCCCATCGGCTCGAACGTCCGCAAGGAACGCATTCACTTCCTTGAGCCACGCGGAGTCACCGAGCGGCACGGCATAGGCGTAGGGCGTGATGGCGATCGCGGTTTCGGGCTCGATGATCTTGGCCCACGCGTTGAGGCGTTCCATGCGCAGCGCGTACGGATAGTCGGTGAGGAACACGTCCCCGCGACCTGATTGCACCGCCTGCTCGCGCGCGAGGAACTCGTCCACCACGAGCAGCGTCGCTTCCTCGAGTCGATCCTGGAACTCGAGCTCCATCAGCGTGCCCCGTTGCACGACGACGACGTTGCCCGGCACGTCGATGTCGCTCCAGTCGTTGATGCCATCGTTACTCGCCTCGGCCACCGCGTAAATGTCGCTTGCGACGTACGGGTCGCTGAACGCCATGTGGGGGCGTCGCGCTTCTCGAATGCCGACCCCATGCATGGCGATGTCGCACGTTCGCGCTTCCATGTTGTCGATCAGTTGCGCGAAGGAGCTATCGATGAACGTCACGTCCGCGCCGAGGCGCTCGGCGAGGGCGTACGCCATGTCGATGTCGATCCCTTCGAGTTCTCCCGTGCGGGGGTTGCGCCACGACATGCTGAAGTAGTCCGGCCAGATGCACACGCGGAGCGTACCGTCGGCCTCGATGCGTTCGAGGATGGGGGTGGGCGCCTGTTGCGCCGTTCCCCAGGCGAGCAGCGCGAGGGCGAAGAGTACCGCCACGAAGCGCCAGTGCAGCCTAAGGGGGCTGGACTTGCGTGAAGCTCGCTGCACGAAATCCTTCTGGGTGCACGCCATGTGTTCACGGTACCGCAGGGAAAACTGAAGTTCGGTTCGTACGTACTTGATTGCGGGGCTGCACGTGCTGTTGGCGCTTGGTAGCATCCCGGCGTGGAAACGTTCGAGCTCGTCCGCCTCAACCTGCTGTCCCCCATGGTGCTCGCTTTCGCCTTGGGCATCGTGGCGACCCTGGTTCGCAGCGACCTGCGCATTCCCGACGCGCTGTACACGAGCCTGTCGATCTACCTGCTCCTCGCCATTGGGTTGAAGGGTGGTGCGGCACTTGCCGTCACGCCCCTCACGCAGTTCCTCGCGCCCGCGCTCGTCACGATTCTCGCTGGGCTCTTCGTACCGCTCGTCACCTATCCACTCGCGCGGTACGTCGCACGGTGGAGCGTCGCAGATGCAGCCGCCCTCGCCGCGCACTATGGTTCCGTTTCCGTGGTGACGTTCGTCGCCGCGCAGGCGTTCCTGAACCGGGCGGGCGTGCCCTACGAAGGGTTCCTGCCCACGCTCGTCGCCCTCCTCGAAGTGCCCGCCATCCTCATCGCGCTCATCCTCGCCCGCAGGGCCTCCCCCAGCGAAGGTGCAGCCAGCTTCCCCGAGACGCTACGGGAAGTGCTTGCCGGGCGCAGCATCGTGCTGCTGCTGGGCGGTTTGGTGATTGGCGCTGCCGCAGGACCGGAGGGCATGGCGCGCGTCGACGCCTTCTTCGTCACGCCGTTCGAGGGTGCCTTGACGCTGTTCCTTCTCGAAATGGGGCTCGTGACCGCACGCCGCTTCGACGCGCTCCGTGGTGCGGGCGTGTTCCTCATCGCCTTCGGCACGCTGGGCCCGCTCACCTTTGGAAGTCTCGGCGTGCCCGTGGGCCTCCTCGCAGGTCTTTCGGCGGGTGGCGCGACGATCTTCGCCACGCTGGTTGCAAGCGCTTCGTACATTGCTGCGACGGCGGCCGTACGCCTCGCGCTTCCAGAGGCGAACCCTGGGCGGTACTTGACCGCGTCGCTTGCGGTGACCTTCCCCTTCAACCTCGTCATCGGGATTCCCACGTACGCGTGGATGGCGCAGCGATGGAGCGGCGCATGAGTCCGTTCAGCGAGCGTCGCTTGGTCACCATCACGGCCGAGGCCGTGGTGGAGGAGCGCCTCCTTCACGACCTCCGCGCCTGGGGCGTGAAGGGCTTCTCCGTGAGTCGCAGTGAAGGGGACCCGTTCGGGTCGAGGGTGGCGGACGTGGCGGGTTCGTTCGTGCGCATCGAGTGCATCGTGACGAGCGAAATGGCGGACCGTGTCCTCGAACGCCTGGCGGAGGGGTACCTGCAACGTTTCAAGGTGGTGGCGTACGACCAGCCCGTCCGCGTGGTTCGCGGCGACAAGTACGACTGACAGGGTGTTGGCGCGGCGAAAATCATGAGCGCGAAACAACCTCCTTTGACCTGATGCGGCAAGATCCCACGGGATCGTTGGGAACCAAAGATTGGACGACGGGGAGACCGAAGCGCGGCGGGGAGGTTTCGGCTCGATTTGCATGATGTTTCGTCGTGGATGCAACGGTCGAGCGCATTCACGCCCGTCACGCAGTGGTAACGTATCTACTGTTGCGGGTCGACGTCTTTGACTGCGCTCCGGAGGTAATTCCATGAGGCCCTACCGAACGCTTGCCACGCTCGCCATCCTTATATCGGCACTCGCTGCATGTGGTGGGAACGACGGAGCGCAGCCAGGTAACATGACGATTCGATTGGCACCCAGCTCCGTCCAGGCGACGGGCGGCGCGACGATCGAAACGACCCTTCTCATCCTGAACGCTCCCGAGCAGTCCCTCGAGGCGCAGGTGCGTGTTGACGCCGAGGCAGGGACCGTGGGCGACGTCACCGTGAGCCCATCATCGGTCCGCCTCGACGCCACGACCGTCCTTCAGCCATTGGAAATCGTCCTCCCGAACGACGCGTCCACCGATACACCCCTTCGCTTGAACGTGGAAGTCCAGGCGGGCGAATCCGTCGCTCGGGCTCCGCTGCTCGTGACGCTGGAACCCTCAGACGCACCGACGCTCCACGTCACGCTCGCCGACGCGAGCGTGACGACGACGCCGGGTGTCACTTGGGAAGGGACGCGCCTGCTGACGCCGACTGCTGGCTTCGGTGGTGTCATCGCGTGGTCGCTCGAGGATGAAGACGGTACGCCTTGGCCGCATGCCACCCTGTCGCCCACGGAGACGACGGTGGGCGCCGACGATCCCATCCTCGAACGGTGGAGCATCACCGTTTCCGATGATGCTCCAACGGGCGAAGCTGCCTTATCGCTCGTTGGTCGCAGCAACGGCCTGATGATTCGCTCCAACTTGGACGTTCTCGTGGTGGCCGTGGCTCCGCCAGCCCTGTCGATGTCGATTGACCCATTCGCCGTATCCGCTACGCCTTCAGGTACCGCAGATGCAACGCTCTTGCTCCAATCGCTCCATGGCTTGGAGGGCCCCGTCGCCCTAACGGTCGTCTCCGCGACGGGCGAGAGCATTCCCGGCATGACGCTCTCTCCCACGTCCATCGCCCTTGCATCCAACGACAGCATCCTCGTCCCCATCGCGTTCGAGGCGTCGAACGCAGCCGTCGAGGGTACGTACCTCGCACGCGTGCGCGCCAGCGCCGGGGATGCTTCGGCCTCCAGTCTCGTGACGATCGACGTCGGAACCCCACAATTCTCCGTTTCGATCGCACCGGACCTCGTGTACACGCGGCCCGGAGATCCCGTCGGTACGGCGCTCACGCTCAATCCAGCCAATGGCTTCTCGGGGACCGTCACCTTGAGCCTCACCGACGCCTCCAACCAGCCCGTTTCCGCCATCCCCCTGTCGCCAACGACCGTGAACATGACGGGCCCCAACGCGCAGACGATTCCCATCCTCCTCTCCCCCTCGGATGCGATCACGCCCACAGACGCGACGTACGACCTCCGAATTCACGCCATGGGTGACGGATGGACGGACGAAGCCGATTTCCGGTTGTTCCTGCAGAGCCGTCCCCTCGTCGGCTTCGACGAGCCGATCGTCTACGAACCGTTCTCGCAAGATCATTTCCCGCATGCCCTGGCCATTGGCGACGTCGATCGCAACGGCACGCTCGACCTCGTCGTGGTCGCCAACTACGGGGAAGGGGCCGGCACGGGCGAACTGCTCATCGGCCTCGGTGATGGTTCCGGCGCATTCCAGTGGAATGGCTTGACGCAACCGTTGGCAATCGGTGACGATCCGCGCGACGTCGTCATCACGAATCTCGACGATGATGCAGCCGTCGACGTCGTGGTGTCGAGCTGGCTTGCGAACACGGTCACCAACTATGGCAATTTCGATGCGGTCGCTGGGGCGTTCCAGGGTCCGTCGAGTACGGTCAGCTTGTCGGATGACACCACCTACTGGGGTCGCCCTACGGACATGGCGATTCGTGATCACGACGGCGATGGCGACCCCGACGTTTACGTTATCCGGCGCGACTCCGACTTCAACGATGTGGCCGTCATCGCCATGACGCCCTCGGGACTGTCCTTGACCGATACGGCATACGCGGCGTTCGAACCGGCCAGCGGATCGGCGTACCTGAACGCGTTGACGCTCGCCAACCTCGTCGGGTCGGACGACATCGTCGTTGCCACGGCATTGGGAGGCGAAGGCAGCGTCGTTTCCTCGTGGACGCGGACAACGCAAGGCGTCGATGCGAGCCGCACGGACGTGTTCGTCAGTGATTCGAACGTGAGCCTCACGGACGTCACCGCCATGGTGACAGGGGACGTCGACCGGAACGGAGCCACCGACGTGGTTCTCGCCAGCTGCTACGACGAGGGCGTCTCACGCCACGCCGTGATTTCGCTCCTGAACGACGGGTCGTTCACGCAACCAACGCTCGTCGAGTCGATCATCGATGGCCATTGCCCCACGGCGATTGCGATCGGCGACGTGAACCGCGACGGCATCCTCGACGTCGTGACCGGAAACGACGACTCCAACGACACGATCTCCGTCATGATCGGTGATGGCGCGGGAGGCTTCCAGTCCGCCGCCGCGTACTCTCCATTCGACAGCGGAGGGAACTACGTCTCCGACGTTCACCTTGCCGACGTCAATCGCGACGGCAAGCTCGACGTCATTGCCGCCAACTACGACGGTGGCACCGGAAGCGTGTCCATCCTGCTCGCACGATGAACGCCACTCGAAGCGGCGATCCCCCTCGTGACGGGTAGCGCACGGGACGACGCGTGTGGTTTATTGCCATAGGCGAATCATGAACCTATCGCGGGTGGCGTGCCACGGTCGTCGTGGTCGCCGTCCGGACGCCCATTCTGGAGGCTGCATGAACGGAATCGTTGCCAAAACGACTCGCCTTGCCTGGATCGCCCTGTTGGCCCTGACCGGATTGAGTTTCGCTCAGGTGAGTGAAGGCGACCGCCTCGTGGACGCTGGCGACTTCGCCGCCGCCATCGCCGCTTACGACACGGTCATCGACGCCAACCCCAATGACGCACGTACGCTCGCCCAGCGAGCGAGGGCCCAGGTGTACTACGCGGACAACGACGCGTCGCTCGACGATGCCGCCCGTGAAGCGCTGTATGAAGCCGCCCTTGCAGATGCCGAGCGCGCCACCGAGCTCGCCCCCACCAACCCGGACACCTGGTTCGAACTGTCCCGCGCGCTTGGGCGCATGGCGCAGTACCGCGGCGTGCTGCAATCGCTGAACCTGGCGAGCCGCATGAGCGACGCGCTCGAGCAAACCCTCGAGCTCGACGACGCATACGCCGCGGCATGGCACGCACGCGCGCTCTACCACGACGAAGTGCCGTGGATTGCCGGGGGTCGGAGCGGGCAGGTGGAGCCGTCGTTCGAACGCGCGATCGAAATCGAGCCGGACGCGATTACGCACCGCGTGGCGTTCGCCGAGGTTCTCATTGCGCGTGAGGCCTACGACCGGGCGGCCGAGCAGCTCGATGCCGCCCTCGCCTTGACGGCGACGACGTACCTGCAGGAGCGCGACCTCGAGAAGGCACGCTCGCTGCAAGCCAGCCTGCCTTGAGGCCCGCGTGGTGAGGTTGCGGCGCGGCGACGTTGCGTCCGCCGCAGCCTTGCCAAAGCGCCTGCATCTGCTACAATGCCCGGCGCCTGCGTGGTGGGTGTAGCTCAGGGGTTAGAGCACCGGATTGTGGTTCCGGGGGCCGTGGGTTCAAATCCCATCACCCACCCCA
>CAJXWR010000043.1 GCA_913062675.1 uncultured Trueperaceae bacterium | reverse complement strand
GGGGTTTGGTCGGTGGCCGGGATCTGGCGCTCCTCGGCCGGGTTTTTTTCATCAGACATCTAAGGTGGATCCTCCTTGGGTGATTTGGTGCTGCGAATAGACAGTAGAGCATAAACCGTCCGTGAACCGCAAGGAATGTACGACGTGGCCGTGGTTCGTCGTTGCCGCATTGTCCCGCGGCAGGGGTCACGCTTCGGCACGGTCGAGGTGGGGGTGGACTGGGCCGGCGACCGTGAGATGGCCGGCGGGAGCCCAAATCCACCTTCTGGCGTCATGCGCACCCCGTAGCCTAGCGTTCAGGCCCTCAAAGCCAATGCACGCCTCGTGCAGGTGGGGCCATCGTCCGAACCCCGTCCTGAGGAGAGGAGTGGACCGCTGAACGGGTCGCCGTCACGATTCAGACTGCCCGCCGATGATGCGGTCCTGAACCTTCTGGGACGGGCAGAACTCGTCTTGCGTGCCCGGCGGATGGTCCTGAATCCGCGCATGGCTGAACTCCTCGCCGTGCTCGCACGCCACGAGCAAGGCGTGTCCAGCCAACGACTGCTTCTCGACCTGTATGGGGATGCAGGTCGACGGGGATCCCTCAAGGCACTCGTGTCGCGCGTTCGCAGCGTCCTTGCCTTCCCGGGGCCTCCGTACCGCTTGCCAAAAGGGGTTTCCGTGGACGTGACGTCCGTCCGGCGCGATCTTGCGCGTGGCGCCCTCGTACCGGCCGTGACGGCCTATCGAGGCCCCTTGCTGCCCGAGTCCGATGCGCCTGCCGTGGTGGAGTATCGCGAGGAGCTCGAGGAGATGATGCGGCAGGCGGTCCTTGCGGAGGGTGACGCCTGGCTGGTGCGACGGTTGAGCGATGCGATTCCCGACGATCTGGAGCTGGCGGAGCGCGCCGTGCGCGCATGCCATGCGAGAGAAACGGCGTACCCGCGCTTGCATGCGCGGGTACGCCGGCTCGAGCGTGCCTATGGCTTGACTAGGCCGCGTGAGGCAGCGGGGAAGGGGAGGCAGCGTTCCGCCGCGTGACGGGTGGAATGAGCGGGTGAATCGCCTCGCGCGCCTCGAGGGCCTTCCACGATGCCTCGGTTCCACCGAGCAGATGGACGATCATTTGTGCGCGTCCTTCCACCCCGAGCTTGCCCAGGGCGTTGGACACGTGCGCATTGATCGTCTTGTACGACACGTCGAGGCGGTTGGCTGCCGTGAGCGTGTCGACGCCCTGAAGCAGGAGGCGCAGAACGCGGAGTTCCATGAACGTGAGGTTGGAGCGATAGTGGTACGTGCGTTTCGACGAGGCGGCAGCGTACGCACCCGCCACGATGTCGTGGGGCTCGGTGACCGTCGCGACACCGCTCACGTGATGGCTGGCGAGGCAATCGAGGTACGCAGGATGCGTTCGCGCGGTCACGATGAGTGTGCGGGACCGGGTCGTTCCATCGAGTTGCGCGAGGCGGTGCAGCGTCCAACCGAATGGGGCGTCGATGAGGACGTGTGCCACGTCGTCATCGAGGGTGTCGCGCACGTCGACGTCGCTGCGCTGCAGCAACGCCTGGATCCATGCCAGGTAAGCAGGGTGTGCGGACGAGACGAATAGACCGAGGGCTTGGGTGGGTGCCATGGGGCGCCTCCTCTGGAAGATTCATCTGCCGGAGGTGCATGGTGCATCACCGCGGGTTGCATGAGGGTTGCATCGGCGCGGGTGAGGACGGCCAGCGTCGCGTCTCGCGACTACGCGAAGGCGTCCGCATCGGGCCACGCGCCCCCCAGCGTCAACCAGGCGGACACCATGTCCGTCGGGACGTCCGCGAGGAACGTGATGGCCTGGTGGTCGCGTGGGTGCGGAAGGGTCAGCCGGTAGGCGTGCAACGCCTGACGCGCGATTGCGCCGCTCGCACGCCCGTACACCTCGTCGCCGAGGATGGGCGTCCCCAAGTGCTGCAGGTGAACGCGAATCTGATGCGTTCGGCCCGAGCGGGGGGTGGCCTTCACGAGCGTGTAGCCAGCCGCGCGCGCGAGAACCCGGAACTGCGTCGCCGCCTCCTTTGCGTTCGATCCACCCACCGTCATCGATTGTCGCTGCACGGGGTGGCGCCCGATGGGTGCATCGACACGTACGTCGTCCGGTACGTCCCCCACGGCGATGGCGACGTACTCCTTGACCGTGTACCGCTTCTTGAACGCGTCCGCGAGTGCACGGTGCGCATCGTCGTGCTTTGCAACCACCATCACGCCTGACGTGTCCTTGTCGAGGCGATGCACGATGCCGGGCCGGTAATCCTCGCGGTACGGATCGAACACGTCCTCCTTGGACAGTTGCATTCGCCCAAGCAACGCGTTCACCACCGTTCCCGTGCGCAGCGAGGCGGTGGGGTGCGCCACCATGCCCGGTGGCTTGTCGATCGCCGCCAAATCGTCGTCCTGGTACACGATGGGCAGCCCCACGTCCTCCGCCTCGACCAATGCGGGGCGGTCGGGGGGCACCATGAGCGTCACGATCTCCCCACCCCGCAACTTCGTGGCCGGCTTGCCGACGGGCGCACCGTCCAGCGTCACGTGCCCCTCGTCGACGAGGTCTTTCGCCGTGGTGCGCGACATTTCCAGCGCCTGGGCAATCGCCACGTCGAGTCGCTCGCCCGCAGGCGCCTCGAAACTCCGAATCTCCACGCCTCGAGTGTACTGGCCCCCGCCCGGCGTGCGGGCGTGACGCTATACTCGCGCGATGCCGCACCTTCCCATCGCACTCGACGCCATGGGCGGCGATCACATGCCCGACGCCGCCATCGACGGCGCCATCGCCGCCGCCCGCAGAGGCATTCCCGTCCTGCTGGTCGGCGACGAGGCGCGCCTTCAAGCTGGACTCGCCGAACGGGGAGGCGTGCCGCGCGACGCCGCCCCCATCGACGTTCTCCACGCCGCCGACGTGATTCGCATGGAGGACCATGCCGGAGACGTTCGCCGACGGCGCGAGGCGAGCATTCGCGTGGCCGCCGACGCGGTCAAGGACGGTGCCGCAAGCGCGCTCGTCTCCATGGGGCACTCCGGCGCCACGATGGCGACGGCGCTGCTCGTGTTCGGCCGGATCAGCGGCGTGGAGCGACCCGCCATCGTCGCCACCATCCCCGCTAAGAACGGTCCCGTCACGCTGCTCGACGTGGGGGCGAACGCCGACTGCAAACCGGGCATGCTTCAACAGTTCGCCGTCATGGGAAGCGTGTATGCGCGTCTCGCGCACGATCGTGACGACCCGACGATCGGTCTGCTCTCCATCGGTGAGGAGCCGGGCAAGGGCAACGAACTCGTTCGCGAAACGCATCCCCTTTTGGCCCGCACGCCAGGCATTCGCTTCCATGGCAACGTCGAGGGTCGAGACTTGCTGGCGGGCACGACCGACGTCGTCGTCACCGACGGCTTCACCGGCAACGTCGCCCTCAAACTCGCGGAGGGGGAGGCGCGTGTCCTGTTCGGCTGGATTCGGGATGCCCTGCGAAGCGGCATGCGTAGCAAGCTGGGTGGCCTCCTCGCCAAACCCGCGCTCAAGGCGGTCGCCAATCGGCTCGACCCCTCCACGTATGGTGCGCAACCCCTCCTCGGGGTGAACCACCCCACCTTCATCGGTCACGGCAGTGCCGATGCCCGCGCCGTCGATAACGCACTGGCGTTCGCGCGTGATGCGGTTGATGGAGGTCTCGTGGAACGACTCGCACGTGAGGTGGCGACGAGCATCACCGACCAGGCGAGCGGCGACGCGAACGACTGACCGCTTACCTCAAGGGGAATCCGACGCGTCGCTGCGCGTGTCCTGCGTGAATGTCCACGTACCCGCCACGACCGTCACGTCCTGAGCGAGCGAAGCGCTCGACCCGGGCAGCCGATCGTCGATCGCGGCGAGCTCGCCCAGCAGGTCGAACGTGATGGCGCGTGACGACGTCAAAGCAAAGGCATAGCCGTACGGGTCGACGAAGACATCCACCAGGCCCGATGCGAACCCGACCGGAATCGTGTCCTCGTCAGGATTCGTCGTCACGTCCGGGTAGAGCGCCACACCGCCTGACGTGACGGCGAGCACGGGCGTACCCGGCAAGCCGCGCACCGTACGGAGACCGGTGAAGGACGGCAGGCTCGTCGGACGGGACCAGCGTGAGCCCAGCGTCGGCTCCTCGCCGCGCAAATCCACGTAGACCAGCTCGGCATCCGACGCCACGACGAGCCCATCCTCGAACGCTTCGAGCGCGACGGCGTCGTTGAAGGGCGACGCCAGCGACACGAGCGTCGAGGCGGGCGATTGGGGTGCATCGAGCGAGAAGCTGCGGACGGCGGCCGTGGCACCAACCGTGAGCCAGGCAAGCGAATCACGTCCCTCGCTCGTCACGATGCGTGGCGCTGCATTCGCATCGTTGGTGCTCGCCACGAGCGGAAGGACGCGGGGCGTGGCCCCCACGGCAGGCGTCAATTCGATGAGCAGCACGGCGGGGACCGACGATTCGTCCCTGCAGGCCGAACCGTCGTGCAGCACGCCAAGCCAGCGACCGTCCCCGGACGCCACGGCATCCACCGTGCAGAGGATGCTTGCGTCGCTGAACACGCCTGCCGATGCGACGCGCTCCCCCACGTCGATGGCTGGTCCGAGCGTCGTGAGGCTCGAGGGTTGCGCCAAATCCAAACTCGCCACGTCGAAGGTGGTGACGAGATCGCGATCCCCGGAGCGGTGGACGACGTGCCGGAGCGAGCCCGCCTCATCGGTGGGTTGCGTGATGGTGACGGCGGACCCGGCGAGGCTCGTGCGGAACGAGGGGAGATGCTCGAGCCGGTCCGCTGGATTGGCGGGGTCGGGCGGGAAGCCGGACGCGTACACGTCGATTACCGCGCTGGACCCCGCGTTGCCCGCCACGAGCACGGCAATCGGCGTTCTCGTTTCCCGCGTTCCCGTGCATGCCGTCACCAGGAAGGCCGCGAGAACCAGCCACGCGAACCCAATGGTCGGATGGTGCACTCCGTACCTCATGGCGTGTCCTCCGTTCCCCATGGAATCGTGGGTCCCTCTTCGAAACCGAGGACGCGACCCTCGCGCGTTCCCGGCCGACCCAGGGTAATGACGATTTCGCCCGTCCGCGTATCCCACTGGGTGTACAACGCCCAGCAGCATCGATCCCACGCGGCGAAGAAGGTGGGTCGCGGGTCGAACTCGAGATCGCTCGATGGTTCCTCGTCGATGAGCTCCCACACGTCGTTCAGGGTGGCGCCGACGTACAACTCGCGGGTGGCCTGCACGGTGAGCGACACGCTCTCGAAGGCAAGGCGGCCGCTCGTCACCTCTTCGCTGGACCGGTCGTACTGGCCGGCGTACCCGAAGGTGCCTTGCAGCCCGACGCGTCCGAAGACGTCCATGCCCACGGCAAGGTTCGCTCGACGGAGGAAGGGTTCGGGTTGCACGTCATCGGGAAGGGGAACGTCCACGAAGGCGTCGATCACGGCTTGCACACGGTCGCCAAGGATGCTGCGCTCCGAAAGCCGGAGCGTCGCCTCGAAGGCGCTGTCGCGTCGTTCCCAGCCCTCTTCCTCCGTGGGGACGAACGTGCCGCGGTAGCGCGCGCGGAAGCCAATGCCTTGAATCCCGCCTGCATCCTGCAACGTGACCGTCACCGGTCGGGATGCGGTGGGATCGGCGGGGAGCTGCAACACGTCGCCGGGGAGGATCGTGACGCCCTCGAGGTCGGCGCGGACGAGGTCATCCCAAAACAGGCTCAACCGGTGCGACCCCACACCGGATTCGGCAGGACCGTACGTTTCGGCGAGCTCCAAACGAATGGCGCCCACGTCGATGGCCGCGTCGTACGACACGCGCGAGGTTTCCCGCAGGTCCTCCACCTCGGGATCGAACGTCCATCGAGCTTCCAAGGCGGGAATGCGGTCGCCTCGGTCGCTCGTCCCGAGCGTGGCCCGCGTCGTCACCGATTCCCACGTGAACAGGTCCTCCTCGTCCTCGGCCTCACGGTCGACGTCCCAACCGGTTTCGATTGAGGCGACGGCGATGCGTTCGACCCCCAGTTGGATGGTGCCTGAGCCGTTCGTCGCGTCGCTCGGCTCGCTACCGCGATCCGCCTCCGGCTGGGTCGTATCGAGGTCCTGGAGGTGCGAGCCGGAAATGGCGGCAACGTACCGGTCACCCGGGTACCGCAGCGACGCGGTGACCTCGAGCGTACCGACGTCCTCGATACCGGGGTCGGCACGATGCACCGCGCTGAAGGCGAGGGCAGGCACGTTGCCGAACACCTCCAACGTCAGCGTCGTGGGCGTCCAACCCTCCTCGTCCGGCGCGCGATCGTCCACGAAGATCCAACCGCCCGACCCGGTCAGCGCGTATCCATCGAACGGGGTCAAGGAGAACGAGGCCTGCAGATCGGAGCGGGTGCGCAGCGAGATGCGTTCGAACGCGAACGGCGTTTCACCCTCCCGCGTTTCCCGGCGCCAGGTCACGTTCAACCCGGCGATCGACCCTGCCTCCAGCGACGTGCGCAGGGACGTCGACCAATCGATCTGACGTTCGCCCGTGGCGTAGTACCGACCCTGGAAACGGTTCTCGCCCGAAAGCGTGACGAAACCCAGGAGGCGCGTCGCGTCGAGCGTCGTCACGTGGTTCGCCTGAATGCGTCCCGTGGTCGCCAGGGCGCGCGTGATGGCACTCCGATTCGTCGGGTCGGGCGCATCCTCGAACACGCCCAGATCAACGTTCACGCCTTCGATGCGAAGCGTGCCGACCTGCAAGCGCGTGGCGTCCCCTCCCGCGAGCGTGAACTGCAGTGGCGTGGTGCGGGGTGTCCCGCCCCCATCCCAACTGGGTGTGGGCGTCACGCCCATCACGAGCGGAATGGCGAGCTGGGTGCGCAGGGTTGCACGGAAGGTCGACAGGCGCGTCGACGTAGAACCCTCCACCTCCAGCAGGTCGGGGCGTGCAGCATCGTCCCGCGCAACGCGGAACGACAAGCGCGGGTCTCCCGACGCGGCGTCGGTGTCGTACGTCGCGCCAAACCGCACGGTCCGTTCGCCCGTCACGTTCCCGTCCGCATCCTCAAGTTCAGGGAGGTAGGAGAAGGTGACCCGTCCCGCACCGCGGGCATCGTAGAAGCGGTGATCGATCGCGCCCGCGAGGGCGGCGTGCTCCGGACGGCCGCCCAACAAGCGGCCATCGAGGAAGGCGCCTCGCTCCGGGTCGACGCGAATCAACAGCCGCGCCGTGAAGGTCCCATAGGCGTTGGGGCCCGACACGTAGGGCCAGTCGACGCGCACCTCCGCACGTTCCTCGGCCGTGCCGCTCTCGATCACGAGTCGGGGGGACCGGTTGGGTTCGGCGATGGGAAGCACGAGCAACGGGAAGGGGAGGAACGGTGCCTCGCGAATGAGGAGGACCGCATCCCAGGCGATGAGGCGGTCACCCGGCAGAATCTCGATCCGGTCGGCCATGAAGGCGTAATCCTCGACCGTTTGACCGCACTGGGCGCAGGGGGCGAGGCGACCCTGCATCACACTGATGCGCCCCTCCACCCGTTGCGCCTGTTCTCCCACTACGTACACCGTGTCGGTGATCACGACGACGTCATCCCCGTCGAGACGTCCACCGCTGAGTTCGATGAGCATGTCCTCCCCGACCAGCGTTTCTCCGGGTCGTTCCACGCGACCGCGCCCAATGATGCGCGCCGTTCCCGCCGTCGGGTCGAACTCGAGGCGGGAGGCAACCACCAGCAGGCCCTCCTGAGACAGTTCGATGCGCTCGGCACTGATGACGTAGATCGTGCGCTCCTCCCCGCCGGGGAGTGGCACCGTGCGCAACTCGAGACGCGCGAACGGATCGTCGAACGTGTCAATCGTCACCTGTTGCGCGGACGCCACGCCCAGCAGCAGCAGGACGACGAAAAGCAAGCAGCGACCGTCGCGCATGCGCTTCACCGTCGCCACGCCCACGTCAGCAACCCACCCCCGGCAACGAGGTAGAGCGCGACGGGCGCCCACCCAGCCGTCCAGGCGGGAATGGCGCCCTGTGCGCCAAGCAGCTTCGCCACGCTCCACGTCGCGTAGTACAGGAAGGTCAACAGCAACACCGACACCATGCCCACGGGGGTTTCGCGACGCACGCCCGTGAGTGCCACCGCCAGGGCGAACACGGCGAAAGCGACCGCCGCCAGCGGTTCCGCCGCCTTCCTGTGAAGCGCCGTCCACGCCGCCGGATCCCGCCGGTCTGCGCTCACCCGCTCCAGAAGTGCAGGCAACGACAGGGTGACCAGGTCCACCCGCCCGACCGCAGCGGCAGCAAGATCGCGGACGGGCACCGTGCCCGTCTCGGCCTGCATGTCGAGCGAAGGTCGACCGCCCTCGAGGACGCGCAGGCGAAGCCCCTCGAGCCGCCACACGCCCCCCTCCTCATCCAGACGACCGCGCGCCGCCTCGATCACCTCGCGAGGGCCCGACGTACCGCCAGGCGCCAGGATCACTACGTCCTCCGCCTCGCCGCCCGGCGCGAGCGCACCCAGGAACAGGCTGCGGCCACGGGCATCAGTGAAGAACGTGCCCTCCTGCAACAGCGTGGCGGGCGCCTCCAACAGGATTTCCTTTTGCACCTCCAAGGCGCGCGCCTCGGCCCACGGAACGACGATCTCGTTGTTCGCCACGGCAACGAGGGCAACGAAGAACCCCGCGGCGAGCAACGGTTGCAGCAACGCGCGGGGTGAAAGACCCAAACTCAAGGCGGCTCGCAACTCCCGGTCCGCCACCATGCGCGACAGGGCGAGAAGAGTGGCGAAGAGAAGCGCGAGCGTCAAACCCGCCGACGCTGCGGCCGGCATCTTCAAGAGCAGGTAACGGGCGACGAGACCCACCGGCGCGCCACGCGACAACGCATCCGCCAGCACGCCGAGCAGGAAACTCACCAAGAGAAGCAGCAGCAGCACCGCGAGCCCCGCGAGGTACAGCGGCGCCACGTCGCGCAGCATGGCGCGACCAAACCGCGTCACGGTGCGTCACTCCGAAGGGCAAGCGAAGCCCCCACCGCGGCCACCACGGCGGGCGTACCCCACGCCGCGGCGATGGGACCCAGCACACCCTGTTCATACAGCGCTGCGGAGAAGGTCCACACGGCCCAGAATCCCGCCACGAGGACGATCGTCCACGCCACACCCCCCGCCTGGCCCCGCACCCGCAAGGCCAAGGCCGCAGCGGCAAGGACGAACACTGCTGCGCTCGCAGCGTCCGCGAGGCGCCGGTGCAGCTCGAACCGAAGGTCACGCACGTCGCTGCCCGCGAGGCGCTGCTCCACGATGCGCGACTGAATCTCCTCGAGCGTCAACGTCTCACCACGCGCCAGCGTCTCGCTCGGGTCAGCCGGAAGATCGAACGGCAGCGTCACGCCATCACTCTCGATCGGGTCGCCCTCCACCGGCACTTCCCAACCATCCGCCAGAATCCACTCGCGCTCCTGCGAACGCCAGGTTCCACGCCGAGCGGTCAACAGCGTGCCGTCCTCGAGGCGAACGAGGATCCCCTCGAGCGACGCGACGCTCGGATCGTCACGATCCGCACGGATGCGGGCCGCATGAAAAATCGTGTCGCCCAGCAGGAACGACACGTCGCGGTCGGAAGCGGTCGGCGCACGCCCGTACAGAAACCCATCGATGATCCGTTGATACGTCCGCTCGGCCCGCGGTTCCCACATGCCGTTGTTCACGACGGCCAATGCACTCACGGCAAGCCCCCACGCGACGAGGGGAACGATGAGCGCTCGCGGCGCAATGCCGCCCGCCTGGGCGGCCTTCAATTCACTATCGCGCGCCATGCGGCCCCCCGCCACGAGCACGGCGAACACCGCGGCGACGGGAAGCGCGAGATGCAGAAACCAGGGAAGTTTCGCGAGCAGCAACCGGCCGATCGTGGCGAGGCTCGCCTCTTGTTCAATCAGGAAACGCGCCAGGACGCTGAGCAGGTCGATCGAAAGCAGCAACGTCACGCCCGCAATGCCGAGGACGAACAGCCCCGACGTCTCCCGGATCAGGCTTCGCGCGAGGCGTTCCGGCACGCCGGCATCGTACCAAAGGCCTCCACGCCTTCCGCGCGCGCGAGTTGGTAGCATCACGAGCCTGCATGACCGACGCATCCGGCCCCCCACACCACCACGAGCCTGGCGCCCACGACCTGCGCCCCACGGTCGACACGCACGCCGGCGACCGGCGACTCGTGCCCTGGCGGCGTGCCCCCTTCCCAGCGCCATGGGGCACCTGGTTCGGGCGCGAAGCACCGCTCCACCTCGAGATTGGATTCGGGGATGGTCGCTACACGATTCGGCGCGCCCTCGACGAGCCCAACGCGGATTTCGTGGGGATCGAAGTGTCGAGCGTGAGCGTGCGCCGCGCCGTCACCAAACTCCGCCACCACGACCTTCAAAACGTCCGACTCGTGAAGGGCGGCGCCCAAATCGCGGTGCGGCAACTCTTCGCCCCCGCAAGCCTGTCGAGCGTCACCGTGAACTTTCCCGACCCGTGGCCGAAGGACCGGCACGAGGACAAGCGACTCCTGCGCGTTCCCTTCCTCACCATGCTCGCCGGGCGACTCGTTCCTGGCGGCGAGATTCGACTCGCCACCGATCACCCCGAGTACCTCACCTTCAGCGAAGCGGAGGTCCGGGCGAGCGGGTGGTACGCCATCGAAGAGCGGGAAGCGCCCCCTGCCGTGTTCGAAACGAAGTACGCGACGAAGTGGAAGGAACAAGGCAAACCTCTGCACTACCGCGTGTTCGTCCGCAATGACGAACCCGTACCCGACATCGCTCCGATTGGGAGGCCCGACATCATGCCGCACGCCCTGCTGCAAGGCTCGCTGCCCACGACCCTCACCTTCGAGAAGGTCGTCAACCCGGTGGAGGAGGGGCACGTCATCCTTCACGACGTGGCGCAACGCATCGACACCGACGACACGCTGTGGATTCGCGCGACCGTCGACGAGCCCGACGTCACGCAGCAACTCCTGATCGTCGTGCAACGCCGCACGGATGACTGGATCGTTCGCGTCGCCTCCTTCGGTGACCCGTTGATCACGCCCGCCGTGCGCGGGGCGGTGCATGCCGCAACCGAATGGCTCGCATCGCTCGGCACGTTCGACGTCACGGCACGCAACTACTGAACCGCATGGGCGCGTCTGCAGACCGACCAACCCTGTTGCGACTCGACGCCTTCAGCGCGCCGCACGCCTTCACGACGCGGGAGGGGGGCGTGAGCGTCGCGCCCTTCAACACGCTGAACCTCGGTGCTTCGGTCGGCGATGACGTGCAGGCGGTGGATACGAATCGCGCCCGGGTCCTCGCCGCCTTCGGAGCCCATCCGGACCGCGTCGCCTTCGCGCATCAGGTGCATGGCGCACGCGTCGTAACGCCAGCTGAAGCTGAAGACGCAGGGATGGGTGACGTGCAGGCCGACGCGCTGGTGAGTGACGATCCCGAGTGGACCTTGGCCATTTCGATGGCGGACTGCCTCCCGCTCCTCCTGCACGACCCTGATGGTGGCGCGGTTGCAGCCGTGCACGCCGGCTGGCGAGGCGTCGTCGCGGGTGTCGTGGAGGTCGCCGTGGACGCGCTGGTTCAGCGTTACGGCGCTTCGCCTGAACGACTGAGGGCGGCCATCGGGCCTCACATCCACCAGCCCGCCTACCAAGTAGGAGGCGAGGTCGTCGATGCGTTCCGCGAGGCGGGATTCCCCAGTGACGTCGCGCACGTCGATGCGGGGCAGCCGGACCGGTATCGACTGTCGGTGGAGCGCGCCGTCCGCTTCGCGCTGCAGCGCAGCGGCGTACCGGAGGCCGCGGTGACGTCGGGGGGTTGGTGCACCGCGGCGGACGAGGCGAGGTTCTATTCGCATCGTCGTGACGCGGGTCGCACGGGGCGTCATTGGGCACTCGTCCGCGCAACCTGAACGACGTGCGTGCGCTGCCCGCATGCGCGCGGCAGCGACGCGTTGCACGCCCCTTCCTTGGTACCCTTCCCGTCATGGAATCGCTTCTCGACGTGCTCCGCACCCTACGCGCACCCGATGGTTGCCCGTGGGATCGGGCGCAGACGCATGAGAGTCTTCGCGCGCACCTCCTGGAGGAAGCGGCCGAAGCGGTGGATGCGCTCGGTGGCGGTGTCGAGAGCGAAATGATTGAGGAGCTCGGTGACGTGTTGCTGCACGTCGCGTTCCACGCGGTGATTGCCGAGGAGGAGGGTCGCTGGACCCTCGACGAGGTGGAACGTCGGCTCGTCGAGAAGCTCATCCGCCGTCACCCGCACGTGTTTGCGGACGCCTCGGCGGAGAGCGTCGAGGATGTGGAGGTCACCTGGCAGCAGGTGAAGGAGGCGGAGCGGGGCGACGTGCCACGTGACCCTGCTGACGGGGTGCCCGACGGTCTTCCCGCCCTCGCGAGAGCGGCCGGCCTCGCCAAGGCGCTCGATTGGTCCGAACCCGAGGGTGCGCTTGCGCGCGCCGCGGGGGGTGCGAATGACGCCACCGTCCTCGCCGACGCTTTCATTGCCCTCGCGATTCGTGCCGAGCGCGCCGGCCTGGCGCCGGAACTGCTCGTGCGTGACGCCTTGCGTGAGCGGCTCTCGGTGCGTGATGCGCCAAGCGAGGATGGGGCGCCTACGTGACCGCGGACCTGCGGCGTGGCTTGCAAGCGCGGCTGACGCCCCTCCACACGCCCGACCCGCCCCTGACCGATTGGCCTGGCTACCGCGCCGCAGCCGTCCTCGTCCCCGTGTTCGAGGGCGAGCGCGGACTCGAACTGCTCTTCACCGTTCGCAGTGCCGACCTGCCGAGTCACGCGGGCCAGATCTCCTTTCCGGGCGGGGGCGCGCGACGGGGTGAAGCATTGATGTCCGCGGCGCTGCGCGAAGCGCGGGAGGAGGTGGGTCTCGAGGTGCCCGAGGGAGCGGTCCTCGGTCGCCTTGGCGAACGCCCTTCACCCGCCAAGTACCTCGCCACGCCGTTCGTGGCGTGGCTCCCGCGGCCCGAGGCGCTCACGATCGACCCACGCGAGGTGCAAGAGGCGTTCACGGTCCCTCTCGAGGATCTGCTGGTCTGCGAACCGGAGTTGGAGGAGCGGCTTCTGGAGGGACGCCCGCAACGCATCGTGCATTACCGCGTGGCGGAGCGGCACATTTGGGGCCTCACGGGAACGGTGCTGCACGAGCTGATGGGTCTGCTGCAGGAACGTGAGGTGATGGCGTGAAGGCGGCCATCCAAATCGATCTTGGACCCGGGAAGAAGCGGGTGCCGTTCTCGGTTGGACGCATCGTCGACGGGTTGCAGGCGGCCGGCGTCGAAACCGACGACGCGCTGCGCATTGCGCGCACGGTGGAGAAGGGGCTCCATGCCGATGCGGTGAAGACCGTTGTGGAGGAGGACCTGCGCACCCGGGTGGCGACGTGCGTCGAGAAGGACCTGGGGAAGGACGTGGCGGCGCTTTGGGCACGGCAGGTGCCTCCATACGTGCCGCTCCTCGTCACGCGGGACAAGGGCGATCCGAAACCGTTCTCGCGTCGACGCCTGGCCGGTTCGCTGGAGGGGGTGGGCTTGCCGTTCAAGGAGGCCTGGGCGCTCGCACAGCAGATCGAGCAGGGCATCCGCGTGGAGGGAACGAGCGAGATTCCTCGCGGTGCCGTGCCGCAGCGGGTGGCGTTGGCGCTCGAGGCGCGCTACGGGCGTGAGACGCGCGTGCGTTACGAAGCTACCTTGAGTGCGCAGGCGGACCTGCTCGTGCGCGAGTCGGATGGCGAGGCGTGGCCGTTCTCGCGTGGCATTCTGGCGCGCTCGTTGACGGCGATTGGGTTGGCGCCCGAACTCGCGTACCAGCTTGCCAAGCGCGTGGAGGAGGCCCTGTGGCGCGAGGTGGGTGCCACGGTGGACCGGGAGGACGTGCGTGACCGCGTGACGGGTTTGCTTCGGCAGGAGGCGGGGGAGGAGTTCGCGCAACGCTACGACTTGATGCGGCTCGTGCGCCAGCCGGAGCGTCCCATCGTCGTGCTGATTGGTGGTACGGCGGGGATCGGCAAGTCGGAGTTCGCTTCGGAGTTGGCCTACCGGTTGGGGATCGCGCGTGTCGTTTCGACCGATTCGGTGCGTCAGGCGCTGCGTTCGCTGATCAGTGCGGAGTTGTCTCCGGTGTTGCACGAGTCGTCGTACAGTGCGTGGATGGCGGAACTCCTGCCCGAGGAGCGTGAGGGTGCGCAACCGAAACGTCGTGCCGTGATTCGGGGCTTCCAGTCGCAGGTGATGCAGCTGGGTCCCGCCATGCGAGCGATTGCGGAACGGAACGTGACGGAGGCCACGTCGGTGGTGATCGAAGGGATTCACATCGTCCCGGGCGTGAGTCACGGTCCGGTGGAGGGCGCGATCGTCGTGGAGTTCATGTTGAGCGTTCCGGATGAGCACGTGCACGAGACCCGCTTCGAGAAGCGGGAGGGGCGCACGGGGTCGCGCAGGCCGAAGGGGCCGTACGTGGAGCATTTCGAGGAGATACGGATGTTGCAGCAGTGGCTGGTCCGGCGTGCGCACGATGACGAAGTGCCGGTCCTGGACGTGACGGATCTCGACGAGGCGGCCGATCGGGCGGTCGAGATCGTGCTCGATGCCGTGCTGGCTGCGCATGACGTGGCGATGGCGGAGGCGTAGGCGCTCGTGGATTCGGCCCTGTCGAGTCGCGCGTTGACGAAACGGTACGGCCGGAGGACGGTCGTGCGCGACGTCACCTTGCAGGTGCATCCGGGGCAGGTGTACGCGTTGGTGGGACCGAACGGGGCGGGGAAGACCACGCTCATTCGATTGTTGTCCGGGTTGGCGTTTCCGAGTGAGGGGACGGTGCGGTTGCTGGGCGTCGATCCGCAGGTGCACCCGGAGGTCCGCCGCAGTTTGGGTGCGGTGGTGGAGGCGCCCGCCGCGTTCTACCCGTGGTTGACGGGGCGTGGCAATTTGCGGCTCCACGCTCGGTTGGCGGGGGGTGTGGCGGACGGTCGGATCGACGCGTTGCTCGCCGAGATGGAGTTGACGCGGGATGCCGACCGGCGGGTGGCGGTCTACAGCCTGGGGATGCGGCAGCGCCTGGGGGTGGCGGCGGCCTTGTTGGCGCGACCGCGCGTGTTGCTGCTCGACGAACCGGCGAGTGGCATGGATCCGCTGTCGCTGCACATCGTGCACCGAGCTTTGCAGGATGCGGCGCGCAGTGGGGCCGCCGTGCTCTTGTCGACGCACCACCTTGACGAGGTGGTGCGGTACGGGGATGCCGTGGGGATCATGGAGGAGGGGGCGCTGATCGATCAGGTGGACCTGGCGGTGCGTCGGGGGCGTTACCGCGTGGTGGTGGATGACGTGGCGGGTGCGATGGCTGCGCTCGAGGCGGCGAGTTGGACGACGTCATTGACGCAGCGTGGGGGTGCCGTGCTCGTGCAACTTCGTGAGTCGGGGGACGCCGCGCGGATTGCGCCGACGCTGGTGGAAGCGGGGGTGGCGGTGCAAGCGTTGAGTGAGGACGTGTTCGATCTTCGGGGGTACTACCGGGATCGGTTGCAGGCGGAGCGTGACCGTCGGCGTGAGGTGGCGCAGGAGCGGGTGGCGGCCCGCGCTGCGGAGGCTGCGCCGGTGGGCGACGACGGGGCGGGGGAGGAGGCTCCGTGATTGCCCTGTTGCGCATGGAGGTGGGGAAGGTGGCGCGCCTCGCGAGCACCCGCGCGGCGCTCGCGGTGCTTGCGATCTTTCCGCTGCTCTGGGCGTACGCGCCTGGCGTCTTCGACGTGTACGGCTTGTTCCTCGTGTCGGGGTTCCAGGTGCCGGCCTTGAGCCTGCTGTCCTCGATGGAGTTCCTGATGCCGCTCCTCATTGCGATCGTGGCGGCGGAGTTGGTGGGTGTGGAGGTGCGGACGGGCACCCTGCCGACGATCCTGTTGCGACCCGTGACGCGTTCGTCGTGGTTGCTGGCGAAGATGATGGTGCTGCTGGTCGTACCGTTCCTGGGCATGGCATGGTTCCTCGCCGCGTCGCTTCTAACTGGGATTCCGTACGGGTTCGAGGGGTTCGTGGGGGGAACTGGGTTGGGTGCAGGGGGCCTTGCCGGGGCGGGCTTGCTGACGCCGTCGGCTGCGCTGGCGGAGGTGGTGCGCGCCTACCTGCTGGCAGCCTTGGCGCTCGTTCCCATTGCGATGCTCTCCGTGCTCGCGACGGTGGTGACGATGAACGCGGCGAGTGGGGCGCTCGCAACGTTGTCGGTGTTGATCGTGATGAACCTCTTGGTCATCTTCCCGGGTTTGGAGCCGTACCTGTTGACGCGGCACTTGTCGGCGTACGCCGATCCGGTGGCGGGGGTGGGGTGGATGGTGGCGCTTCTCGCGTTGTACGCCGCGTTGTTTGCGACGGTGGCGATGGTGTTGTTCGAACGGAAGGATTTCTAGGTGATGCAGCGTCGCGCCCCGTTCGGCATCGTGGTTTCCCGCGTCCGCTGCGCCCCTTGGAGCGTCGCGCTGGCGTTTTGGCTGCTGGCGGGCGTGCCGTGGGCGTGGGCGCAGGATCCTCAGGTGCCGTACACGGTGCAGATCGCCGCGTTGAGCGACGCGGAGGCAGCGATTGGTTTGTCGGGCGCGTTGCTTCGCGACGGTTTTCCTGGCTACGTGGTGCGTGCCGAGGGGGCGGCCGGGGCGGTGTACCGGGTGCGGGTTGCCGCGTTCGGTGATCGCGCGAGTGCGGACCGGTACGCGCGCGAGATTGGTGAGCGGTACGGGGGTGCACCGCAACCGGCATTGGCGGAGGCGATTCCGGGGGGCATCCTGCCGCTCGCGCCGGCGCGACGCGCGCGCGTGGAGGGCGATCAGGTCGCGTCGTTGCTGACCTGGGGTGATGGCTTCGCGTTGCGGGTGGGCGCCGAGGATGCGCTTGGGTCGTACACGCTCTTGCCGGATGGGGGTTCGTTCGAGGCGTGGTGGGCCGCGCCGGAAGGCGATGGGCGTGCCGAGGTGGTGCGCATTGCGCTCGATGGGGCGGAGGCGGCGCAGGACGACCCGGCGGTGCGTGACGCGTTGTTCCGGCAGCGCGTGGCGCTCGTGGCGGATGCGAACGGTCTCGATGCCGCGGCGATCGAGGCGGACGCGGTTCAGGGGGAGCCGGGGGAGCGTTTCGTGATCGTGCATCGGGGCGTGGCGGGGGACGGGTCGGAGGGTGCGGTGCGCGGCGTGTTGCGGCGCGAGGGTGACGTGACGAACCGGTCGGTCGACGCGTGGATTGGTGAACCGCCGGCGGGCGGCGTGGCGGTGGTGTGGACGATGATTTCGTTAATCTTGCGCATCGGTGGCCTCCAACGGCAGAAAGCCCGCAGACGCGGGCGGTTGGCTTTGGTGGTTGGGCGTGCTAAATTTTGCCTCGTGCCCCGGTGACAGACCGGTTTTCGCACGCAAGCGGCCAGGGCAC
>CAJXWR010000042.1 GCA_913062675.1 uncultured Trueperaceae bacterium | reverse complement strand
TGGTGGAGCTGAGGGGATTCGAACCCCTGACCTCCTGAGTGCGATTCAGGCGCGCTCCCAACTGCGCCACAGCCCCATGCGCTCCGGAGTCTACCGCAGGGCGGCAACCCGGTCAACGCGAAGGGAACGCCCGGAGACGCCCAATGCGCCCGTTCCACACGGCGATTTCCTTGCCCGACACGGACGAACCTCATGAGCGGTACGATGCGGCCATGAGTGAACGGCGTGACGACGACTTGTGGTTCGTGGAGGTCACTGCCCCCCTTCCCTCGTCACGCGTGCAGGTCGTGGCGGCCGAAGCGTCGGCTCGCCTGAAACTCCCCACCGAGAAACTCGTGGCGCTGCTCGACAACCGCGTCGGGCCGGTCACCAAGCCCCTCCCACGTGCCTCCGCGGAGCGCGTCGCAGGCGTCCTCGATGCCGCCGGCGTGGAGGTGGCACTCAGGCAGCCTGACGATGCGCCGAGCGAGGTGGAGGCGAACCCGCCTGCACCCAATCCGACCCCCACGCCCGAAGCGCCTGTTGCCACCGATTCAATCCCCAGCGAGCCCGCCTCCGCGTCTGCTCCGGACCTCACGGACACTGAGACGTCCACGGAGCCACCCGTGATGGACGTGGATGCGGCCGCCAACGCCCAGGCAGGGGAGGGCACGTTCGCCTCAGCCGAAACGAGCGGTGAAACGCCGGTTGCCGAGGTGCGGGACGCAGTTGAAGCGGCGCCGGCGGCCGACGCCCCAACCCTCGACGCCAACGGCGCATCCACCACGCCATCCACTTCGAAGCCAGCCTCCTGGACGCCACCCCTCCTTCCCCAAGACGCAGCAACCAGGGGAGGCGCAGGGCCTACCGAGTCCACCGAGTCCAGCGAGCCCAGCCAATCGACGGCGCCGGACGCCGTTGCGCCCGTTCGTCTGCCCGAGCGAGGACGTGACGATGCGGCGACCGAAACACGCGAGGACGCCCCCGCAACCGCACCTAACGCTACGCCCGAAACCAGCCCCCCACCCCCCGAGGCGCCCACCCAGGGGGACGATCCGTGGACTCGCATGGTCGAAGCAAGCGACGAAGAGGACCTCGGGGCTTGGACCACCCCCACCAAGGCCAAGGACACTCCGGAACCGAGCCAAAGCGAGGACGTCAAGATCGAACCCTCCGCTTCGCCGGCACCGCGGGCCCACGCGGGGAGCGACGTCGAGGCGACGAAAGCGTCCGCGCCAAGCTCGGAAGCGGCGCCCACGGAATCGGCCTCAATCCCCGCGGCACCCGCCTCGCCATCCGCTGCCCCACCCGTCGATACGCCGCCCAGCAAGGCGGCACCCAGTACGACGGCTCCCACGACCCCGGGTCCCCTCGGCAACACCGAGCGGTCCACGGGCCGACCCGCGAGCACCAGTCCCTGGATGCGCAGCGAGCCGCTCGAAGCCAACGATGCGAGTCGCGACGAGGACGACCTCTGGGGTGGAGGCATGCGAGACCCGTTCGCCGAAGCGGAACGCCGCGAACGCTTCATTCGCCGTCTCGTCTTGGGTACCGCGCTCGTCATCGCCACGGGCGTCTTCGTGGCTCTGCAACTCGGTTTCGCTTGACGCCACATCTCACGCTCATCGTGTCGTGACGTCGACCTGCTACTCTGACGACATGAATCTGCAGCCCCGCGCGTCCCATCCCGTCACCCGCGCCCTGCTCGCCCTCCTCGCGGCCCTCACGCTCGGGGTCGTCGCCGCCCAATCCAACGACATCACCTTCGCCTACGAAGTCCTCCGCGTCGACCTTGTACGCGGTGACGACGGGGCACCCACCGAGCAACTCACGCCGACCGAAGCTGCCTTCCCCGGTGAGATTCTCGAGTACCGCGTCACCGCCCGCAACGACGGGAACCTGTTCTACCGGCCCGGCCGCGTCGTCGTGCAACTCCCCATCGGCGAAGGCGCCACCTACGTCCCCGACTCCGCCAGCACGGACCCCGACCTGCTCGTGGCCGAACTGTCGATCGACGGGGGAGAGACCTTCGTCACGATTCCCGCCGACGGACAGGATGCCAGCGAAGCGTATGCGGCCATCGATCCCGCCGACGCCACGCACCTCCGCTGGACGTTCACGATCCTCTTCGAACCCGATCAGGAAGAAACGCTCAGCTACCGCGTCGAACTGCAGTAAGCCCACCCACCCGGTGCCGGCCATGGCCGGCACCGCGCGTCAGGGCCGTTCCTGGTACTGAAGCTCGTACAGTTTCCGGTAGTACCCGTCCTGCTTCAGCAGGGCGGCATGGTTCCCCTGCTCAATCAACTTCCCGTGCCGCATCACCATGATGCGATCCACGTTCTGGATCGTCGACAGCCGGTGCGCAATCACGATGCTCGTGCGTCCCTGCATCAACTTCTCCAGCGCATCCTGAATCAAGTCCTCCGTCTCGGTATCGACGTTCGCCGTCGCCTCGTCAAGCACCAACAGGATGTCCGGGTTCTGCACCAACGCCCGCGCGAACGCCAGCAACTGCTTCTGCCCCGTACTGAACCCAGCACCCCGCTCCCGCACTGGCGTGTCGTACCCCTGCGGAAGGCGCTCGATGAAGCCATGCGCATTCACGAACTTCGCGGCCTCCACCACGCGCTCCAACGGAATCGAATCATCGCCCAGCGTGATGTTGCTTCGAATCGTGCCCGAGAACAGGAACGGATCTTGCAGGACGATTCCGACGTGCCTCCGCAAGTCGACCTGATCGTAGTCCCGCACGTCCTTCCCATCGAGCATCACCGCGCCACGCTGCACGTCATAGAAGCGGCTCACGAGACTCGTGATGGTCGTCTTGCCCGCCCCCGTATGCCCCCCGAACGCCACGGACTCGCCAGGCTGAATCGTGAAGTCCACCCCGCGCAGTACCCAGTGCTCGTCGTCGTACGCGAACCACACGTCGTCGAACCGCACCTCGCCACGGAACGAACCCACGAACGCATCCGGCTCTGGCCGGTTCACGACCACCTCGGGCGTATCGAGAAGTCCGAAGATCCGTTCGCTCGACGCCATCGCCGCCTGAATGATGTTGAATTTGTCCGACAGGTCCTGCAAGGGCCGGAAGAACATTTGGGCGTACTGCTGGAAGGTCAGCAGAATGCCGATCGTGATGGCGCCCAGCGCGCCCGGGCCGACGATGTGAAACGCCGCGAACCACAAGATCGCCGCGGTCGTGAGGGTGCTCGCCACGTTCACCGTCGGGAAGAACAGGCTGAACCAACGCACCTGCTCCGCGTGCGCGTCGAGCAGCTCGAGGTTCAGCTTGTCGAACGCGCGTTGATTGCGATCCTCACGGTTGAAGAGTTGCACCGTCCGCATGCCGTTCAAGTTCTCGGCGAGGTACGAGTTCGACTTGCTCGTCCGCAAGCGCACCGTCCGGTAGGCATCCCGCAGCCGGAACCGCAGGAAGGTCAAGGCCGCGAACAGGATGGGCATCACGGCCAGCGTGATGAGCGCCATCTGCCAGTTGATCGTGAACATGTAGATCATCAAGCCGACGAGGAGACCCACGTCCGCGATCAACCCGACGATTCCATCGGTCATCAACATTTGAATCGCATCGACGTCGCTCGTGATGCGCGTGATCAGGCGACCCACCGGCGTGCGGTCGAAGAACCCGAGGTGCAGGCGTTGAATCTTCTTGAAGATCGCCTTGCGAATGTCGTAGACGATGTGCTGCCCCATCCACGCCACGAGGTACGTGTAGCCGTACCGCAAGCCGAAGTTCACGATGCCGAGACCGACGTACAAGGCGACGAGCCAGGTGAGCCCTCGCAACCGGTCGTCCACGCTTTGCGACGCCCACGGTTCCTGCGTCGCAACGAGGAACTGGTCCACCGCCCGTCCAATGAGGGTGGGGAACACCGGCGCGATGGCGCTGTACGCCAGGAGCATCACCACGGCCACGACCAGTTGCAGCTTGTACGGCGCGAGGAACCCCAACAAGCGGCGGGTCAGCTGCCAGTCGAAGGTGCCCTCCATCACTTGACCGTCCTCGTCATACTTGCCTTCGTCCCGCAGGGCACGGACGAAGCGACGGCGGTGCGACCGGTACTCTGCCTTGACCTCCCCAATGTCGTAGTTGGGGTCGTTCATGTCGGTCACGCCGCGCTGGTACCGGCGCGGGCGTCGAGGATCGAACGGTTCGTGCGGCGTGCGCGTCATCGCGTCTCCAGGTCCTGCTCGAGTTGCTGCCGGCGATCCATGTCCGCATACCATTGGCCCGCCGCGACGAGTTCGGCGTGACTGCCTTGCTCGACGATGCGGCCGTCCTCCAGCACGTACACCCGGTCGGCGGACCGGAAGGCGCTCAACCGGTGCGCGACGATGATCGTGGTGCGTCCCGCCTGCACCTCCTCGAGGCCATCGAGAATCGCCGCCTCGGTTTGCGTATCCACCGCGGAGAGGGAGTCATCGAGAATCAAGATGCGAGGGTCGCGCAGGAAGGCGCGCGCCAAGGCGGTTCGTTGCCGCTGCCCGCCCGATAGGGTGACCCCTCGCTCCCCGAGACGCGTGTCGTACCCCTCGGGGAAGCCCAGCACGTCCTCATCGAGTTGCGCGAGGCGCGCCATGTCCCGAACGCGGGGCATGAGCGCATCCATGTCGGTCTCGGGAAGGCCGTACGCGATGTTCTCGGCGATCGTGTCGCTGAACAGGTACGGCTCCTGGGGGACGACGCCGAGGTGACGCCGGAGGACGGCCACGGGAACCTCCTCGATGGGGCGACCATCGATGAGGATGCGACCGGCATCGGGCTGAATCGTGCGCGTCAAGAGTTGAATGAGCAGCGTCTTGCCCGACCCGGTGCGGCCCGTGAAGCCCACCGTCTCTCCGGCAGCGACGTGCAGCGAGACGTCATCGAGCGCCACCATGTCACCAAACTGAACCGTCACGTTCTCGAAGGTGACGTCCCCGCGAATCGAATCAATGTTCGCGTCGACCTCCGGGCCGTCGAAGATGGCGGGAGGCGCATCGAGAATCTCGCGCAGGCGCAGCCAACTCGTCGTGCCGCGCTGCACAACGTTCGCGATCCAGCCGAGCGCGATCAACGGCCATTGAATCCCCATGAACAGGAGGACGAAGGCGCTGAACTGCCCGATCGTCAAGTCGCCTCCCGCACCCAGCACCAACCGGCCACCGAGCAGCAGGAGGGCGCTGATGGTGAGGGTGAAGAACATCTCCATCAAGGGGAAGAGAGGGCCATCGATTCGAGTGAGCGCAAGGTTGCGGCGGATGAACTCGTCGTTCAGGCGCTCGAACGTCGCTTCCTCACGATGCTCGATGCCGAACCCCTTGACGACGCGAATGCCACTGAAGTTCTCCTGCGCCATGGCGCTCACGTCACTGAACTGCTCCTGCACGCGCTCGTAGCGGCGGTGAATGATGCGCAACATGATGAAGAAGGTCAGCGTGATGAAGGGCACGACGAGGAGGGTGAGCAGCGTCAGCGAAACGCTGAGGGTCGCCATACGCGCCAGCGTGAAACTGAGCAGGAGGGCGGTGTTCGTGCCCATGAACACCGCGACGCCCGCCATCATGCGTACGGCGTTCAGGTCGGCGGTGAGGCGAGCCATGAGGTCGCCCACGCGGTGATCGTCGTAATAGCCGGCATCGAGGGCCGTGAAGTGGCGGAAGAGGTCATGCCGAATGTCGAACTGGATTTCCCAACTGGCGTTGAGGATGGTGCGGCGAACGATCACCATGGCCCCTGCACCGGCGAGCATGACGGCCACCAGCAGCGCCACGGTTTGCAGCGCTTCCCGGTACGCGGGGTCCCCGCCACCGGCCTGCAACACGTCGATGACGCGCCCAACGAGGACGGGCGCGTACGTGTTCAGGAACGCGAACGCGATGAGCAGCGAGAGGCCCGTGAGGTACGGAACGGGATAGCGTTTCGCGTAGCGGTACAGGTCGACGATCGTGCGTCGCAAGGGACCTCCAAGAGCCGCAGTCGCGCGAGGGCGCGGGGCAAGAACGCGGTCGACCCGAGGGCCGACCGGCAACCTGTTTAGGATACACCCGCATCCTGCGCGTTTGGGTCGTTTAGGGCCCAGGCACCTCGCGCGTCACGACTTCGCGTTGCACCGTGACGCCCGCCCGCCGAAGTTGGAAGGTCACCGGACCGGGAACCAGCGTGGCCCAGCGTCCCTCGAGCCGTTCCCCCGGCTCGACGGGACCGCGGAACACCTCGTGAATCACGCCATCCACCGTCGTGGCGAGCACCGCGGCACTCGACGTCGAATCCACGTCGTCCAGGTGGAACGCGTACGGAACCCAACGGAGACGCTCCTCGGCGATGACCGCCGTGGCGGTCGGCAGGGGAATGCGACGTGCTTCCGCATTCACGACGAGTTGCACCGTCACGCCCTGCGCCTCCTCGCCGGGTGCGGGCTCCTGGAGCACCACGCCGGCGGGCAGGTCGGTCGAAGCGACGTAGCGAAGATCGGCTGGGAGTCCAGCCTCGCGCAGGACCTGCTGCGCTTCATTCACGCTCAAGCCCACCACGTCGGGTACCCCGTCCCGCGTGATCGGTGCGGGCGCATCGTCGCCCACCTCGACGTCTTGCGGCGCGTCATCCGACTCGGTCGTGTCCCCGAGCGCCTGCCCCGTGTAGGGCACGGCGCCCGCGGGATCGGCAACTTGAAGACGCACCGTCACGTCATCGATACGAACGTCGAACCAGGGTCGGGGCGTCATGGCGACCACCTGCCCGGTCGGGACGCCCGGCACGGCGACGGCGTCGACGAGGATGCGGTCTGCCGTGATGCCGGCAAGGCGCGCCACGTCACGCGCCTCCTCGACGGGCAGTCCGACGAGGTCCGGAAGGAAGCCGCGCTCCGCGGGGGGACCGGCGCTCGTGAGCACGTGGACCGGCTCGCCCGGCGCGACGATCGAGCCCTCGCTGGGGCGTTGGGCGATCACCGTGCCCACGGGTAGGCGAGCGGGAATCTCCGCTACGTCGCCAATCTCGAGGTTCGCTTCGTGCAGCTGCACGGTGCTGGTCGCCAAGTCACGGCCCGCGACGTCCGGCACGACGAGCGTGCGCGCTCCCTCTCGCGGCTCGAGGTACTCCATGAGGATGGTGCGCCCCGGGCGAAGCATCGCGCCAGCGGGCGGATCGGTCGTGACCACCGTTCCGGAGGCGCCTTCACCCGCCAGCGAGCGGGCCGTCACGACGAAGCCGGCATCGTGCAGTTGTGTGGCCGCCTCGTTCGCTGGCAGTCCCAACACGTCGGGCACGATCGCTTCACGGTCGTTGCTGGCGCGCAACCAGCCGGAGAGCGCCACCGCGCTGGCAGCGAGAAGCAGCACCAGGCTCGTCAGCCACGTGCGCGCGGCAGGGGGGAGGTGGGCCACGTTTGGACGGCGAGACGGGGCGCGACCTGGCGCCTCGTCCATGGGGCTGGGGAACACGCCACCCGCGTCGTCACGCCAATCGAGGCAGGCGAGAACGACGTCATTTCCAGACCGACGCACGTCGGCTGCGGCCGGGTCGATTCCATGCCGCGTCAGGCGTTGTTGCCACGACGCATCCAAGGGGGCGGCACTTCGTCCGGCTGGGTCGTCCCACACCGCGTAGCGGGCACCGGGTCGCGACACGACGTCGCGCAGCAGCGTGCCGCCCTCACGGGCCATGCGACGCAAGGCACGCCGGTACGTTTCGAAGGCCGCCTCGGTTTCGCGCGGCACGTCGTACCAGACGATGCGGACCGGCACGCCATCCGGGTCGGTGGCACGAAGCAGCGTCCGACCGTCACCGGTCGAACGCGACTCCAGAATCTCGTAGGTTCCGTCGATCAATCGCACGCGATTCGCCTCACGGGACGATACCGCGCGGAATCACACGCCTGAAGCTTGGTCAATCCCCCACGTCGGGTGCGGGACGCGGAGGCAGGTTCGGTGTGGGGCGCACCTCGGGGGTCTCCTCACGCGCTTCTGGGGAGGTCTCCTCCTCGGGTTCCTCCGCCTTGGGGGCCGAGGCGGCCTCCTCGCGATTCGCTTCACCGGCGAGCCACTCGACGATCTCGTCGGTGGGTTCCCCCGCTTCGCTGCGCGTATACGCTTCATGAATCAGCTTGCCGTCGATCGTCTCGCTACGCAGCAGCGCTTGCGCGACCGCCTCCACGGCGGGCCAGTGCTCCTCAATGAGCGTCTCGCACGCCTGGTACGCATCGGCAAGCATGGCGGACACCTGCTCCTCGAGCTCGCGTGCGGTTTCCTCACTGAAGTCCTTGCGGCGCGAGATTTCACCACCCAGGAAGATGGGTCCCTGGTCCGATCCCCACGCCACGTACTCCGAGCGCCCCATGCCGAGATCGAGCACCATTTGCTTCGCGGTTTCCGTGGCCTGCTTGAGGTCGTTGCTCGCTCCGCTGCTGATCGTGCCGGTCACGCGCTTCTCCGCCACGCGACCGCCGTACGCGACGATCAGTTGCGCACGGAAGCGCGCCACGCTGTAGAACATCTCCTCCTTCGCGAGGGGAGCCATGAACCCGCCAGCACCACCACGAGGCATGATCGTCACCTTGCGAATCTGTCCGAGTTCCTCCTGCGCGGCGAACGCCACTGCGTGACCCGCCTCGTGGTACGCGAGGATCTTACGTTCCTCCTCGCTGGGTACGAGACTCCCGCGCCGCAAACCGAGCGTGATCCGGTCGAGCGCTTCGTTGAAGTCACCCCACGTGATGTGTTGCCGGTCGGCGCGAGCGGCCACGAGCGCAGCTTCGTTCGTCAAGTTCTCCAGGTCGGCACCGCTGAACATGGGCGTCGCTTCGGCCAGCCGGTGCAGATCGACGTCCTCCGACACGGGTTTGTTGCGCACGTGCACGTTCAGGATGTCCTGACGCTCGGTCATGGTCGGCAGGCCAATCGTGACCTGCCGGTCGAAACGGCCCGGGCGAAGCAGGGCCGGGTCGAGAATGTCGGGACGGTTCGTCGCCGCGATGATGATGACGCTCGTGTCCTTCTCGAACCCGTCCATCTCGCTCAGGATCTGGTTCAACGTTTGTTCGCGTTCGTCGTGCCCCCCACCAATCCCGGCACCGCGCCGACGGCCGATGGAATCGAGCTCGTCGATGAAGATGATGGCGGGACTCGACTTGCGCGCCTCCTCGAACAGGTTGCGCACGCGACTCGCCCCCACACCCACGAACATCTCCATGAACTCCGATGCGGACACGGTCAGGAAGGGAACGCCCGCCTCGCCCGCCACGGCGCGCGCAAGCAGCGTCTTACCCGTCCCGGGCGGACCGACGAGCAGCATGCCCTTCGGAATCTCCGCGCCGATCTTCAGGTACTTCTGCGGGTTCTTCAGGAAGTCGACGACTTCGAGAAGCTCCTGTTTCGCTTCCTTGTGGCCCGCCACGTCATCGAACGTGGTGTCCACCTTGTTCTCGCGTCCGTACGTCTTCGCCTTCGACTGGCCGAACTGCATCACCTGGTTCGGACCCCCCTGGGCCCGCATGAAGATGAACCAGAAGAAACCGATCAGCACGATGATGGGCAGGATGGAGACGAGGAAGCCGAGCCACTGCGAGGGGTTGCGCACCGTGACGTCCGGCACTTGGCCCTCGAGATCCTCGAGCAGCGAGTCGGTGATGATCGCCGTCGTGGTGAATTGCTCGATGGTGCGCGCCTCACCGTCGATGGTGACTTGCGTCGGCCCGCGCAGCGTGCCTTGAATGTCGCCGGTGGAGCGCTCGATCGTCAGTTCGCTCACGCGACCTTCGCTCACGAGGCTACGGAAGGTCGTGAGGTTGATTTCGCTACTCGTGGTGCCCGAACCGAACTGGTTGAACACGAAGATGCCCAGAACGAGAAGCATCACGATCAGCCAGGGGTTGAATGGTCGTCTCAACGAAGCCTCCAAATGGCGAAGCGTGCGATCGCGCTCACCCCGCCGGGAGAGAAGCGTAGCACCGGGGCGTGGGGCAATCCTGTAAGCCGCGGGACGATGCCGTCGTGCCGCGAAAGACGTTTCAGAAGCGGTAACTCTTCGGGACGGCAGTCACGCCGCTGGCCGTGACGGTGAAACCACGAGCCCGATCCTCCTCGGCATCGAAACCGATGCGCGTTCCCGGAGGAACCTCCACGTTCTTGTCGATGATCGCATTGCGCACCATGGCGTCCCGACCAATCGTCACGTCATCGAACAGCACCGAGCGTTCCACCGAGGCGTAACTATTCACCCGCGCGCGGCGCGACAGCACCGAACTGCGCACCGTGCCCCCCGAGATGATGACGCCCCCGGCCACGAGGCTGTTGAACGCCTGCCCGCGCCGCTCCCCCTCCTCGTGCACGAACTTGGCGGGTGCGGAGTACTGCGCGGAGGTCCGAAGCGGCCAGGCGTCGTTGTACAGGTCGAACTCGGGCTGCACCGCCACGAGATCCATGTTCGCCTCGTGGTAACTGTCGAGCGTACCGACGTCGCGCCAGTACGTGTTCGGCCCCTCCTGACCCGGAATGGGGTTGCGCGCGAAGTCGTAGGCGAACAAGCGTCGACCCTCCTGCAACGCCGTGGGGAGCACGTTCTTCCCGAAATCGTGTTCACTGCCTTCCGTCGCCGCGTCCTGCGCCAGCATCTCGAACAGGGCGTCACGACTGAAGATGTAGTTCCCCATCGACGCGAGCGCCATCGTCGGGTCGGTCGGCATGGGATTCGGGTTTGCGGGCTTCTCCTGAAACTCGGTGATGCGAAAGTCGTCGCTCACCTGCAACACGCCGAACCGCGTGGCATCCACCACGGGCGTCGGGTACGCCGCGATGGTCACGTCCGCGTCCTTCTCGAGGTGGTACTCGATCATGTGACTGATGTCCATCTTGTAGATGTGGTCACCCGAGAAGATCGCGACGAGATCGGCATCGTTGTTGTCGATGAGATGCAGGTTCTGGTAGATCGCGTCCGCCGTTCCGCGGTACCACTCCGCCCCAAGCTCCTCGTAGAGGTACATCTGCGCGGGTGCGAGCGTGATGAAGTAATCCGCCAGGATGCTTCCCAGTCGCCAGTTGCGTTGAATGTGCTCGGTCAGGGACTGCGCCTTGAACTGGGTCAAGACGTACATCCCGAAGATGCCGCTATTGATCATGTTGTTGAGCGCGAAATCGATGATGCGGTACTTGCTCCCGAAGGGTACGGCAGGCTTCGTCCGTTTCCAGGTGAGGGGGTGGAGACGAGAACCCTTCCCGCCAGCGAGCACCATGCCCACCGTCTTGTGTCGAGCAGCCATTCCTGAACGCCTCCTCCGAGGGGTGACGCGAGAACCAACGAGCGGATACCGCATTGTAGCGCGCGAATCGTCAGGGCTACGTCCCGTACCGTGGATGCCTCCCGCGAGCCCGCCCGTCGGGTAGCCTCGGCGTCGTGGAGCACCTGCTCGAGTACCAGGATTACCTGCTCGCCTACCGGCTGCGCGCCATCGTGGGGGGTCCCTTGCGACCTGCCGCCAAGGAACTGCCCATGCCGGAATACGCACGCTTGCGCATCGAACGCCAACGCCTCGCCAAGGCGCTCCTCGCCTCCGAGGACTACCGCGATGGCCTCCGCCGCGTCGAAGCGCTCACCGATCAACTGAACTTCGGCTTTTGGCACAACCCCGGGGAAACCGTGACGGTGCTCAAGAAGGTCGTGCAGGCGGGAGGTTGTCCCGCCCTCGAAAGTGAAGAAGGCTTCGTCGACGCCCTCTTGACGCGGAGTGAGCGGCAGCGCGTGGGGGAGGATGGCGCGAGCACCCTTGCGCGCTACTACCTCGGCCTGGTGCGCGCCAGTGCCGCGTACCTCGATCCCGACGTGTTCACGCGCCTCCGGAGCGAGATCGAGCCCTTGCGTGCTTCGCTGCCGCTGTTCCTCGCCCTCGGAGAGGACCCTGCCCCCGCATGACCGCTCTGGACACGTCACCACCGCTGCCGCTGCTTCTCGACCAACCGATTGACGCCTGGCCCATGCAGGAGGGTCGCAGCTACCGCCGGACCCAGCTCGTGCAGGGCGTCTACCAAAGGGCGGCAGGTTGCTTCGACGACCTCACCGACCTGCCGGCCGCCTGGCGGGACGAACTCGCTGCGCAATGGAGCATCGACCCGTTCGCAAGCGTCGAGCGTTACGTGTCCCGCGACGCATCGGTGCGCTACCTCTTCACGCTTCACGATGGCCGCCGTACCGAGGCGGTGTACATGCCCTACGCCCGCCGCAAGACCATTTGCGTGTCCAGCATGGTGGGTTGCCCTGCAGGGTGCACCTTCTGCGCGACCGGCGCCCTCGGATTCGGCCGCAACCTCACGCGCGGCGAGATCGTCGCGCAACTCCTCACCGTGGCGCGTCTCGAAGGGTTCCCTCCGCGCGAGATTCGCAACGTCGTCCTCATGGGGATGGGGGAGGCGCTCCTCAACTACGACGAGGCGCTCGCCGCCATCCGAACGCTCGTCCAACCCGAGGTGCTCGACATGTCCCCCCGCCGCATCACCCTCTCGACGGTCGGTCTCCCCAAGCGCATCGAGCGCCTTGCGGGCGAAGGGTTGCCGCTCACGCTGGCCGTGTCGCTGCATGCGCCCGACGAGGAGACGCGCAGGGAGATCATTCCCACCGCCCATGCGCACGCCCTCCCCGACATCGTCGCCTCGCTCCACACGTGGCAGAAGGCCACCAAGAGGCGCGTGTCGATCGAGTACACGATGCTTGCCGGGGTGAACGATCACGCCTGGCAAGCCGATGCCCTCGCCCGCCTCCTGCGCGGGTTGCATGCCCACGTGAACCTCATTCCCTTCAACGTCTGGGAAGGCTCACCGCAGGGAGGCAGCGACCGGTCGACGATCGATGCCTTCCGTGACCGCCTCGAACGAAAGGGCATGTCCGTCTCGGTTCGCTTCAGCCGTGGGCAGGACAGTGGTGCCGCGTGCGGACAATTGTCGCTTCAGCAACCCGAACCGGCCGCCATCCGGATGTGAACGCTACGGGTACGTGTGTGCACATTCGCATCGTTGCGGCGCATCTGCCGGGTACACTTCATCGACTCGACCGCCCAACGGCGCCACCCGGCGCTGGGCTCGCACGACGTGGCTGGAGGCCGGCATGACGACCTTGCTCCCCTTACGCTTCGGTGCCTCTCGCGCCCCGGTGTGGCTGCACGCAGCGTGGCTTCTCACCCTGCTCCTCGCGCTCCCCTTCGCCTTCGCCCAGAGTGACGCGCCGTCCCTCGCGGATGCGCAGGCGGCCGTCGATGCCGCCCCCTCCAACCCCAATGCCTGGGTTGCGCTTGGGGACGGCGAGCTTGCCATGGGGACCGCGGAGGGCGCCAAGAGCGCCTACCTCGAAGCGATCGCGCTCGACTACCGCTTGTGCGATGCGCACTACGGGCTTGGCTTGGCCGAGTTCGCGCTCGCCGACCTCGAGGCCGCGCGCTTCGCCTTCGAAGAGGTGGCACGCTTGTGCCCCACGCGGTTCGATGGGCACTACAACCGCGCGGTGACCCTCGCGAGGTTGCAGCAACCCGAGGAGGCCGCCACGGCCTTCGAGCGTGCCCTCGAGGAAGCGGAACCCGAGGCCGATACCGACGACCGCGTCGCTGCCCTCACCGGTTTGGCGGGTCAACGCGCTCGCGTGCAGGCGTTCGATGCCGCAGCCGATGCGTACGAGCGCGCACGCGCACTTCGGCCCGCGGATGCGGACCTCGTGTACCTGCATGGGGAAGCCTTGTGGCGTGCGGGACGGGGCCTCGAGGCGCTGCCCGACCTCACGATGCTCGAGAGGCAGGTTGCCGACGCCCGCGTGAGCATCCTAATTGCCGAGATTTACCTTGCTGCGGAACAGACCGATTACGCCCTTCGGACGCTCGAGCGGGCCATCGCACGGGCGCGCGAGGCGGGGGAAGCCGCACGCGAGGCCGACGTCCAACTCCGGCTGGGCGCCCTCCTACGCGGTCTTGGACGCAACGCCGAGGCAGCCGATGCGCTGCGCGCCGCCAGCAAGCTCGATCCCGACAGTTACGAAACGATGTACACGCTCGGCATGAGCCTCCTCGATGCGGGCGATCTCGTCGCCGCGAAGGATGCCCTCACGGACGCGCAAGCGCTGGCGGGGGACGACGATGCCGTAGCCACCCTCGCGCTGGCCGAGGCGTACGACCTGCTCGAGCAACCCATCGACGCCCTGCGCGAGGCGCAGCGCGTGCTCGCAGGCACGACCGGGGGTGCGGAGGGTGACGTCGCCGCCCTCCGCGCCGATGCGCTTCTTCTCGCGGGACGCAGCGCGTACCGAATCGGCACCTACGATGAGGCTTCGACGTACCTCGAGCAGGCGCAACAGGAGCGTCCAGACGATGCGTCGGTCCACGTCTGGGCCGGCCTCGCCGCATACCAACGCGCGTCCTACGACGCGGCTGCACGGGCGTTCGAGCAGGCGCTCACGCTCGACCCTGACGACCGAGCTGCGCGCCGCAACCTCGGCGCCGCCTACCTGGCGAGCGACCGCTTCGAGGATGCGGCGGAGGTGTACCTCCTCCTCGTCGAGCAGGAACCGGCCGACACGCAGAGCGCGTACAACCTCGGGTGGGCCTACGTGGGTCTCGAGGATCGCGTTTCGGCTCGTGACGTGTGGGCGTCCGCCTGCGAATTGGGGTACCGTGCGGCATGCGACGCGCTTGCCGAGATGTTCTGAGGCGAGCTCGACTTGAGCAGCCCCTAACGGCGCGCGCGCAACGAGGAGGTCCCTGCGCGTGGACTGGTTGAGACGCAACTGGCCCGACCTGATGATCGGCGTGGCGTTGATCGCCGTGATTGCCGGAATCGTCGCGACGCTACTCACCGGCGGTTCCTTCTTCCAACCCGCATCACCCACCGCCAATCCCGCCACGGCTGACGGTCCCTCCGTGACGCTGACCACGCCTGAGGCCAGCGACGCAAACACCGACGTGACCGAGCCCAGCGACGACGCGGGCGAGCGCGGCACGACGACCGTCGAACCGCTTGCGCCCGAAGGGGGCCTCGCGGATGCGGTCGCACCGCCCGGTGCGCCCTCCACCGACGTGGAGGAGTCTGACGCCCCGGCCCCCGCCGACCCTGCCTCCGACGCGGCCGACGCGAGTGAAGAGGCTCCGTCGACCGATGCGCCGGCCACCAACGCGGCCGCCAGTGACGCCGGCGACGCCACCGACAGTGAACCGCTCGTCCTGCCTGACACGGGTGCGCCCAGCGACCCGTACCGCGTATCCGTTGGCGCGTTCGGCGCTCGCGAGAACGCCGAGACGTTTGCTCAACGCTTCCGCGACGACGGCTACCCGGTGTTCCTGGGAACGCAAGGCAGCCTCACCATCGTGCTCGTGGGTCCCTACGCCTCGCGCGCCGAGGCGGAACGCGTTGCGACGGCCATTCGAGCCGGCGATTACGACACCGACCCGGTGGTGTACCTCTTCGAACCGGACGATCCGACGGCAACACCTGGCGCATCGTCGGACGCGGCACCCACCGTCACCCCCACGCCGAGCCCAGCACCCACCCCTGCACCCACCCCTGCGCCGAGCGCCGAGCCTGCACCGGCCACGCCCAGCATCAGTGCGGCGCGCAGTCTTCAAGTGGGCGCGTTCGCCGACGAGGTGAGCGCGGAGCCGCTCCTCGAGAACCTTGAACGACTCGGATTCGCACCCACCTCCGTACGCGAAGATGGCCTCATCAAGGTGCTCGTCGGCCCGTTCGAAGGCGCCGCTCTTGACGATGCACGCACGATCCTCGACGGCGCTGGACTCGAGTACTTCAACCGCTGATGCCGCACATCCCCAGCGCCACCGTCAGTCGACTCGTCACCTACCTGCGCATCCTCACCGAGTTGCGTGAACGGGGTGTCGAGCGCACGGCGAGTGACGACCTGGCACGCGATGCGCACGTCTCCGCCTTCCAAGTCCGCAAGGACCTCGCCTACTTCGGTCGGTTCGGCACGCGGGGCGCGGGGTACGTCGTGGAAACCCTCCAGGACGAGTTGCGGCGCATCCTTGGACTCGACCGCCCGTGGAACGCCGCCATCGTCGGGATGGGGCGCCTCGGCGGTGCGCTTGCCGATTACCCCAACATGGACGCGTACGGCTTCTCGCTTCGCGCCGCCTTCGACAGTGACCCCGCCAAGGTTGGGAGCGCAGTCGGAGGCCTCACGGTTCAACCCATGAGCGACCTTGCCGAAACCGCGAAACGGGAATCGCTCGACATCGCACTCCTCACCGTCCCCGCGGAGGCAGCCCAAACGGCCACCGAAGCGCTTGCAGCTGCCGGCGTGCGCGGCATCCTCAACTTCGCTCCCGTCGTGCTCGACGCGCCCTCGGGCGTGCACGTCGAATCCGCCGACTTCCTCGCGGGACTCACCCGCGTCTCGTACTACCTGCACGCCAACCTTGCGGAGCATGACGGTGCCAGCGTCGCAGGGTAGTGCCAGCATGACGATTCCCTCCGCGCAGGACCTCGTCGCTGATCGGCTCGTGACCTTCGAACGGGAGCTCGCGCGCGTCGTCGACTCCGACGTGTCGTTCATCGAGGCGATTGGTGAGGATCTCGTGCGCGCGGGTGGAAAGCGACTCAGGCCCACCCTCGCCTTCCTCGCCGCCGACCTCGTCCAAGCCGCACCGGAGATGGGCATGCGCGTCGCCCTTGCCGTCGAACTGCTCCACTCCGCCTCGCTCCTGCACGACGACCTGATCGACGATGCCGACACGCGCCGCGGTGCGGAGGCCGCCTTCCGCCGCTACGGCAACGTGGTGAGCGTCATGTCCGGTGACTTCCTGCTCGCTCGCGTCCTCGGACTCCTTGCCGAATCGGGCGACCCGCGCTTCACGAGCCGCATGTCCACCACGGCCGCCCGGATTTGCGAGGGGGAGGTCCTCCAGTTCCAAATGGCCACGCTGGAGACCTGGTCCCTCGAGGAGTACCGAAACGTCATCGATGGCAAGACGGCCATTCTGCTCGCCACGGCAGCGATGGGCCCCGCCCTTCTCGGCAATGCGCCCGACGAGGAACGCGAAGCGCTCGAAACGTTCGGCATGGCGTACGGCCGCGCATTTCAAATGCAAGACGATCGACTCGACCTGCTCGGGGACGCCGAAACGCTCGGCAAGCCCGTCGGGGGTGACCTGCGCGAAGGGAAGGCCACGCACGCCGTTCTCGTCCTCATCGAACGCGGCGTGGAGGAGGCGGCCAACATCGTGCGCCGGCATGCACGCCGCGACGGGGACGTCGAACGGATGCGCACCCTCGTCCAGGAACACGGCGCGGACGACGCCACGCGCGCCGCCATCCGCGAAGAAATCGTGCGTGCCACCACGGCACTCACCGTGTTTCCCGAGCAACCGGCCCGTGAAGCCCTCATCACGATCGCCGAGCGTGAACTCGCCCGCCTCGAGTAACCCGGCTCCGCTCAACGCGCCCGCAAGCGCACCCCATGCACCACGTCGAACACCAACAGGAAGCCGCCCTGCACCAGCACGCCGATGGCGTGCCCCATCCGGACGGGTGACGCGTCGCCTGACGCCAACCACGCACCCACCAACACGTACCCCACGTCCAGGCCGGCGTTGATCCAAAGGAGCCGCGCCGTTCGGCGACGCTCGCGTTCACAACTCTCCAGTGCATCGAACACGCCTGCCTGCTGCTTTCGTGCGGCATCACGAAGGCCAACCAAAGCGATCACGAGGTCGATCGACCCCCAAACCATGAACTGTAGCCCCAGCGCCTGCCAGCCGCC
>CAJXWR010000041.1 GCA_913062675.1 uncultured Trueperaceae bacterium | reverse complement strand
CTTCACCTTCGCGGACGACGGTGTGACGGTGCTGTGCCCGCATGCGCGGGTCGGGGATTCGGCGGAACTTGGCGGCGTGACGTACGTGAAGCGTACGCGTGCGCAAATCGACGCCCTGCTCGATGCCGGCGATCACGATGCTGTGGCCGCGACGTGTACGAGTGGCATCGAGGACATGAGCGCCTTGTTCCAGTTCGAGTCGACCTTTAACGAGGATATTCGCAGTTGGGACGTGAGCAGCGTGGTGAATATGGACTCCATGTTCGAGTGGGCGCGCGCGTTCGATCAGAACTTGGCGGGCTGGTGCGTCGAGGGTATCGAGCAGGAGCCCAGTTTCTTCGATAGTGGCGCGAATGCCTGGTCGAAGAAGCAGCCAGCATGGGGTACCTGTCGTCCGAACTTCTACCTCGCCGAAAACGACGTGACCGTGAGGTGCGAAGACGCCGACGTAGGCGACGTCGGGGCGGTGAACGGCGTGACGTACACCAAGCGCAACCGCGATGGAATCGACATACTCGTTGATGCGGGTGATGGGCAAGGCGGCTGGGATGAACTGCCGACCACGTGCACCAGCGGGATCTCCAACTTCCATGAATTGTTTTACAACGAGGACGTGTTCAACGAGGATATTGGCTCGTGGGATACCAGCAACGTGACAAGAATGAGTCAAACGTTCCGGGGAGCCAACGATTTCAATCAGGACATTGGAACGTGGGACACCAGCAACGTCGAGTACATGTATCACATGTTCGACGGTGCCTCCGCGTTCAATCAAGATATCGGCGCGTGGGACACCCGCAACGTCACGAACATGGAAAGCATGTTCGCTTACAGCTATGCGTTCAATCAGGATCTCAGTGGCTGGTGCGTAACCCCAACGGAACGAGATCATTTTGACAATAATGCAACGGACTGGGTGGACGCCGAACTGCGACCAAATTTCAAGTGTGGTGCCAACACGGGTCCCGACGTAACCGTAACCGACTGGACGATTTCTACCTTAGATCTTGCGTGGTCCTCACCCACCGACGACGTATCGACTCCCGACGTCGATGAGCGTTGGCCTTCGGATTTCGTGGTCAGCGAAGTGGAATCAAGCTGGGTCCCCGTGGTCAGTGCATCGGATGCGCAGGGTGCGTACCTAGTGACGTCCGAGACGGACTGGACATCGTGGAGCACGTTCGACGGTTCCGTGACGGGCTTGGTCGGTGGTACGAAGTACTTCGTGCGCCTGCGCGCCTGGTTTTCGAGCCCGACGGATACGTATTCAGTTCCGAGCCAGATCATCGAGGTTGAAACGGATTAAGGTTCGGGTGATCTGAGCAACATTCCAGCGAACGACTAGACAACGTTAGCTCGTGACCCGCGGGGAATCCCCGCGGGTCATTCGCTAGCGTCCTGACATCGCTCGCGCAATGCCGGTTTGTACGCCCCACAATCCCGCGTAGAGTCCGTCCCGTGCGAGGAGGTCCTCGTGCCGCCCAGATTCTACGAGTCGTCCATGCTCGAGGACGTGAATCGCGTCGGCGTGCACGATGGTCGACAGCCGGTGCGCGATCACGATGGTCGTGCGGTCGCGCGTGATCGCGGCCAAGGACCGCTGGATCGCCGCTTCCGTCTCGTTGTCCACCGCGCTCGTCGCCTCGTCGAGCACGAGAATCGGTGGGTCCTTGAGGATGGCGCGCGCGATGGACAACCGCTGCCGCTGACCCCCGGACAACTTCTGGCCGCGTTCACCCACAATCGTGTCGAGCCCCTCGGGCATCGCCTCGATGAAGCTCCATGCCTCGGCCGCCTCGGCCGCTGCGCGCAGCTCGGCGTCGTTCGCCTCCGGTCGTCCCACCAGCAGGTTGTCGCGCACCGTGCCGTGGAACAGGTACACGTCCTGTGACACGAGCCCAATCGCGCGACGTAGTTCCTCGCGCTTCACTTCGCGCACGTCCACGCCATCGATCGTCACCGACCCCGTGTCCGGATCGTGGAATCGGAGCAGGAGCTTGACGAGCGTCGACTTGCCTGCACCCGTCGCCCCCACGATGCCCGTCGTCGCGCCCGCCGGGAACGTCAAGTCGAGACCGCGAAGCACCGGTGCGCCGCCCGGATACGCGTACGTCACGCCCTGTAGGCGCACCTCGCCCTGAGGTGCCGAGCCCGCCTGCGCCGCCAACGCCAGTGACGTCGTGCCGTCATGCATTTCCGGTTCGGTGTCGAGCAGCGCGAAGATGCGTCGCGTCGACGCCATTGCACGCTGGTACAAGTCGAACGTCTGCCCGAGTCGCGTGAGCGGCCAGAGCAACCGCTGCGTCATGAACACGAGCGTGCTGTAGATCCCCACGCTGATCGTGCCCGCGAGCGCCATGCTGCCTCCCCACACCAGCGTCGCCATGAACCCCAGCACGATCGCCATGCGAATGAGCGGCACGAAGGCCGAAGACAGGCGAATCGCGCGCTGGTTCGCGGCCAGGTACCGCCGTGACGCCGCCTCGATGCGCGCTGCCGCACGGTCCTCCGCCGTGAAACTCTTGATCACCGCGATGCCCGAAAGGTTGTTCGCCAAATCCTGGTTGATCGCCTCGACCTCGTTCCGCACCGCCGTGTAGCGCGGCGCCATGAGCACCTGGAACCGAAGCGACCCCCACACGATCAACGGGATGGGCAGGAACGCCAACCACGCCACGCCCGGTGCCGCCACGAAGAAGAACGCGCCCAGCAGCACCACCGTCGTCACGAGCTGCAGCACCTCGTTCGCGCCGACGTCCAGGAACCGCTCCAGCTGGTTCACGTCGTCGTTGAGCACGCTCATCAAGCCGCCGGTGGTGCGTGACTCGAACAGGCCCATGTCGAGCCGCTGCACGTGGTCGTACGCCTCACTCCGCACGTCGTGCTCGAGCGCCTGCGCAAGCTCGCGCCACTGCACCTGGAACACGTACTCCGTGACCGACTCGAGTGCCCACACCACGAACGTCGCCAATGCGAGGGCCCACAACTGCCCCATCGCATCCCACCCGAACGTCCGGCCGAGGAACGAGCCGTCCCCCGCCACCACGCTGTCCACCGCCACGCCAATCAGGAATGGGGGTGCGAGATCGAACGTCTTGTTGAGGATGCTGAACACCGATGCGCGCACGATCTTGGGGCGGAACGCGCCTGCGTATTGCCACAAGCGCAGCAGGGGAGGGGTAGACGACGATCGCTCGGATTCGGGCATGCCGGCGAGCCTACCGCGCGGTCGCCGTGCCGAGAGTGGCGCCGGGACCACACGCAGCCACACGTTCCGGCGGTACCGTCGTGCGTCGCGGCCGCACGCACGCAGGCCGCTCGGAGGAACCATGGACGCTTCCACTTTCCGCGACGCCCTCGGACGCTTCGCCACCGGCGTGACCGTCGTCGGTATCGGCACCCCAGACGGCCCTCGCGGCATCACCGTCAACGCCTTCCTTTCCCTTTCTCTTGAGCCACCCCTCGTCGGGATTGCCATCGGCACGAAGGCGGGCGCCCACGAATCGCTCGAGGCCGCGACGCACTACGGCGTCTCCATCCTCTCGAGCGAGCAACGCGACCTCTCCGACCGTTTCGCCGGCCGGCCCATCGAACCCGACTTCAGCTGGCAGCTCGAAACCGGCGCGCCCGTCCTCGACGGTGCGCTGGTGCAACTCACCTGCCGCATCGTCGACCGCCACCCCGTCGGGGATCACACGCTCTTCGTCGGTCAGGTCGAGCATGCCGCCACCCAGGACGGTGCCCCCCTGCTTTACCAGCGAGGCCGCTACGGCGTCGACGGCGCCGACTAACCCAGTTGCCCAAGCGCGCTTATAGAGCGCGTAGCGTCGCCAGATCGCGGACGTGCCCCTCGCCGTCGTCGCCATACGGCGTCTCGAGGATCATCGGAACGTCCGCGAAGCGCTCATCGTGCACCAACCGCGCGAACGCCGCCATGGGAATCATTCCCTCGCCAATCGACGCGTGCCGGTCACGATGCTCCCCAAGCGCGAACTTCGAATCGTTCAGGTGCCACGCCCCCACCACGCCTAGACCCGGACCGTCCGCCACCTCGCCCACGAACCGCTCGTAGGCGTCGAAGTCACCCAAATCGACGCCCGCTGCGAAGGCATGACAGGTGTCGAGACACAAGCCCAAGCGGTCGGCATGATCGCTCGCCGTACGAATCCGCTCGAGCTCGGCCACGTCGATGCCGAGCGTGGAGCCCTGCCCCGCCGTGTTCTCCAGCAGCACCTTCACGCTCGATGAACCGAGTGCTTCGAACACCGCATCGAGCCCCTTCGCCACACGGTCCACCCCCACGTCGCGCCCATCGTCCTGGGGTGCGCCAGGGTGCATCACCAAACCCGGTACGCCCAGCGCCTCGCACCGCTCGAGCTCGTCGATCAGCGATGCGTGCGACTTCTCCCGCACCTCCGGTTTGGGACTCGCGAGGTTGATCAGGTACCCCGCGTGCGCCACGACGGGAAGGCCCGCCTCCTCCCGCGCGGCCCGAAACGCCTCGACCTCCGTCTCGGAACGCGGCTTGTTGCGCCATTGGTTCGGACTCTTCACGAAGATTTGAAACGCGTCACAACCAAAGTCGATGGCGCGCGCGACCGCCTTCTCCGCGCCGCCCGACACCGAAACGTGCGAACCCAAGAGACCCATGCCGGCATGCTACCCAAGCGGGTGCGGGTGGTAGCCTCGCCGCCGGGATGACACCGTGATCGATGCGCACCTCTTCACCCCTGACGCCGAGACGCTTCTCGCATTCCTGCGGGAGCACCTCGCCGAGGCGGGACGCTGGCTTCACGTCGGCGGCGAGATGGAAGTCGTGTATCACGGTCGCGCGGCAAGCACGGCCGACGCCGGCGATTACCTCATGCTCCTGAAGCCTGACCGCAGCCTCCAGATCCACGCCGCGCGCGGCATCAAGCCCCTCAACTGGCAACCCCGCGTCGACGCCCTCGAACTCCTCGAGGACGACGGTCGCCCCGTGCTCATCGCCGAACGCGCCAGCCCCCAGGAAATCGTGCGCGTCGCCTTCCTGGACACGGCCTTCGCGCTGGCCACCACCCCGCGTGACGAGGGCGGACTCGTTCTCCATGGCAGTGAAGCGCACATGCAACGCGCCCTCGCCGCCAACCCGGAGATCATCGAGGTGGGTCTCGAAGTGCTTGACGTCGAACTCCCCGTTGGCGTGGGCGGCGTCGACCTGTACGCCCGCGATCAGCAGGGTCGACTCGTCGTCGTCGAACTCAAGCGCGGTCGCGCCAGCCACGAGGCCGTCCACCAGCTCGACCGCTACGTCACGCACGTTCGCAACAGCGTCGGGGGAGACGTCCGCGGCATCCTCGCCGCCCCCGAACTCACCGCCCCCGCCCGCACCCGCCTTCAAGAACTGGGTCTCGAGTACCGCGAGGTCACCGCCCTACCCGACCTCGACGAGGCAACCCAACGGCAACCCAGCCTGTTCGCCAGCGACGGGGACGACCCGTCGGCGCCTAGGTAAACTTGCGCATGCGCCCGGCCGACGGTGACGGCAAGGACCCGACTTCCCTGCAGCACGACCGAGGAACGCAGCGCGCCATGCGCCTCCTCGGCATCCTCGCCCTGATCGGCACGCTCCACGTCGGTTTCCTCATCTTCGTCGAACTCGACCGCTTCGCACGCCACCGCACCGCCATCACCGAACTCGAAGCCGAACTCGCCGCCACGCGCGCCGAGGCGGACGCCCTTCGCGCCATCGCCGAGCGCCTGTCCGATACCGACTTCCGGGAGCAGCTCGCTCGTCGGCAAGGCTTCATGTTCCCCGACGAGACGCGCCTGATCGTCGTGCAGGACCCCCTGTTCGAAGCACCGATCGAACCCTCGAGCACCGACTCGCGCTGACGCTCGGCACGACCGGCCGGCATGGCATTCGCCGCAGCGACAGGCCTGACCGTCCGCTAGCCTAAGGTCGCACGTCGTCCCCAGCCTCGCCTCCACCCGGCTGCGCGAGGCGGAGAGGAAGCCCCATGGACGCCCCCCAACTCATCGCCACCGCATGGAACCTCCTGTTCGACGTGATCGCCGCCAGCGTCATCCTGATTCTCGGTTGGACCGTCGCAGGGTTCGCCGCCCGTTCCGTTCGGCGCATTGCCCAGCATCAACCCCGCTTCGATCGGACGCTCGCCGACGTCGCCGCCCGCGCCACCCGTTGGCTCGTGCTTGCCATCACGCTCGTGGCCGTCCTCGGTCGCTTCGGGGTGCAAACCACGAGCATCGTCGCCGTGCTCGGGGCCGCGGGTCTCGCCGTTGGTCTTGCCCTCCAGGGGGCCCTATCCAACGTGGCCTCCGGCGCGCTGCTCCTCACCCTCCGTCCCTTCTCGCTCGGCGACGCCGTCGAGATTGGTGGGACGGGTGGAACCGTGGAGGAGATTGGCCTGTTCGCAACCCGACTTCGTGCCTGGGACGGCGTGATGGTGCACCTCCCCAACAACGCCGTGTGGGGTCAGCAGATTCGCAACATGAGCCAAGCCTCGTCGCGGCGCATCGATCTCGAGGTTGGCATTGGTTACGGCGACGACGTGGCGGAAGCCACGCGCATCGCCTTGAACCTGCTCGAGGCCGAACCGCGCATCGTGAACGAGCCTGCGCCCGAGGTCACCGTCGCCTCCCTCGGCGCCGACGCGGTCAACCTCCGGCTCCGCGCATGGACCGCGCCCGCCGATCTTTATGCCACGACGAACGACCTCAACGCCGCCGTGAAGCAAGCGTTCGACGAGGCGGGCATCGGCATTCCATTCCCGCAACGCGACCTACACATCGTGCAGGATGGACCCATTCAGGTCACGCAGGTCGATTGAGCAGCTGGCGCGACGCGCCCACGGCGTCGGGCAGGAAAACCAGGACGGCCGCGACGCCAAGCGTGGCGGTGAGGGCGAAGAGCGAGCCGAAACCGCCCAGGCCCGCATCGAGCCACACGCCCAACCCCCATTGCAGCGCGAATCCGCCCGCGAAGAGGAATAGGTTGATCGCCGTCACCGCGCGACCGGTCAGTGCCAAGGGGAAGGTGCTGCGCGCCAAGCTGTACACGAGCCCCGACGCCGAACCCGCCGCACCGAGCAGCAGGAATGACGCGGCCAGTCGCCCACCGCCCGGCAGGGGCGTGAAGGCAAGGACGATCTCCACGGCGATGAACGCCAGTCCGGCGATGAGGATCATGCGCGCCACGCCAATGCGTTCACCCATCGCGCCAAGCACGAGATACCCGAGGGAGGCGCCAATGCCGAAGGCGAGCAGCACGTTCCCGGTCGGCAGCGTCGCGAGGCCCACACCCTGCGTCAGGTACGGGCCGGCCCAGAGACTCTGAAACGCGAACACCACGCCCGTCGTCGCGACCGCCATGCCCGCCATCCGCCAGAAGGCGGGAGTCCGGAAGATGACGCCGAATCCTCCCGAATCGTTCGCATCGGACGTCTTCGCAGCGTGACTCGGTCCAGCCCGGCCGAAGGCGAGCAGCAGCGCTGCGGCGGCCGCCAGGGCGCCCGCGCCGAACACGAAGACGATGCGCCAACCGAACGTGGCGGACAGCCAGGCGAGGGGCGTGGCCGCCATCAATCCACCGGACGAGCCAAGCGCCACGAGGGCGCCTGAGATCAGCGCGAACCGGCGCGCATCGAACCAGGTGGAAAGGGCCTTCAGTCCGCCCATGAGAATCCCGGCGGTGCCCAGGCCCATCAGGGCGCGACCCACCGTCAGCGCGCCAATCGACTGGCTAGCGGCGAATACCAGGGCGCCCGCGACCGCCACGAGCATCAAACTCGGCGTCACGACGCGCGCACCGAAGCGGTCGAGCGCCCAACCAAACGGCAGTTGCGCGGCTGCGAAGGCAAGGAAGAACAGGCTCGTCATCCAGCCGAGTTCGGCCGGACCCATGCCGAACTCCAGCGTCAAATCGTCGGCGATCACCGCGTTCGCCATCCGCACGAAGTTGGAGAGGAAGTGCGCGACCGCGAAGACGACGAACACCATGATCCGAGGCATGGCGAGCAGCCTATCAGCCCCCGGCGCAGGCAGGACGAAGCCTCGGCGCGCATCCCGCCACCCCGTGTCGACCGTCCGCACGGCGATTAGCGTGCATGAACCGGTCCGATTGCCCTTGGGGCGGTGGGGTGGGTTACCCGCGGCCACCCCACCGCGACCGGTTCGCACGCGACGCAAGGAGGCACCCATGGCCCTTGGACTCAACCACGTACTCCTCATCGGCACGCTCGTCCGGCCGCCCGACCTGCGCTACACGCCGGGTGGGACGGCCGTCCTACGCCTCGACGTGGCAGGAGACGAGCACACGATCGACGAGACGAACAGCGAACGCGTCCGCCCCTGGTATCAACGCGTCACCCTGCTCGGTGGACAGGCCGAACGCATGGGCGATGACCTGCACGTCGGTGCCGCCTTGTGGCTCGAAGGGCGGCTCGAACACCGTAAGTGGCGTGACGATGACGGCAGCAACCGTTCGTCGCTCGACGTCATCGCGCAGCGGGCAGAGCGCCTGCACTACGGTGCACGCGACCCGGAGGAGGCCGTGACGTTCGATGCGCGCGACCAACCCAGGCTCCGGGATGCGGTGAACGTCGTGCGGCTGATCGGCAACCTGACGCGCGACGCGGAGGTCAGCCAACCGGAAGGGGGAACGCCTCTCGCCCGGTTCGCCGTCGCGGTGCAAGGGCGACGTGAGGACGTCACGAAGGAGGCCCACGCGCGCGACGAGGTGGCACCCCACTACGTCGAGGTGCGTGCCTGGCGCCATCTCGCCGAGCGGTGCCGCACAATCGCCAAGGGCCAACCGGTGTACCTCGAGGGTCGCCTTGCGACCGACGCGTGGACCGATGGGGAGGGCGCCAAGCGTTGGGCCACCCGCGTCGAATTGACGCGCGTGGAGTGGCTCGAGCGACCCGCGAAGCCCGACGAAAGGTTCTTGACGGGCGCCGGCACGACGCCCGAGCAGGACGACGGTGCGCCCCTCGCCCGCTCCGCCTGACGCATCCCGATTGAGGGTCGGGCGATGTGCGCAGCGAGCCGTCCCACCGGGAAGGGTGGGCGTACCGTGAGGGCATGCAAGAGGTGCTCCTCGTCCTGGGTGGGGGTGGTGCGCGCGGATTTGCGCACGTGGGCGCCCTGCGTGCGCTCGAGGAGGCCGGACTGGGCGTTCGCGCCATCGCCGGGTGTTCGTTCGGCGCGATCGTCGGGGCGTTTCACGCCGCAGGTGCCGATCGTGAGCGCATGGAGGCCGTGGCGAACGAGGTGCGCTACGAGTCGATCGTCTCGCTCGGCACGCCAGGAGGCGTGATTGGTGGGGAGGGCATCGAACGTGAACTCGCGCGCTTCCTTCCCGAACGTTTCGAGGATCTCGCCATCCCGCTCGCGGTGACGGCCGTCGACGTTCAGCGAGGCGAACTCGTGATCCTTCGCGAGGGCCCCCTCGTACCCGCACTCCGCGCGACGAGCGCGCTCCCCGGCCTCATCGCTCCCATGCACCTCGATGGCCGGTGGCTCGTCGACGGAGGGATGCTCAACAACCTGCCCGTCGACGTGGCACGCACCCTGGGCGGTGAGCCGGTCATCGCCATTGACGTGGCGGTGCCGGCCAACCGCACGGTCGACATTCCCGACGCAGGGAACGCCTGGGTCCGTATGTGGAATGCGTTGCGCCCCCAACGCGCAACGGCCCTGGCGTTGTTCATGAAGTCGTTCGACGTTCCACAAGCGCTGATTACGCAGATGCGTCTCACCATGTCGCCCCCCGACCTTCTCGTACGTCCCGACCTTGGGAGCGACTTCGGCGTGGAGCAGGTGGGGCGACGGGACGAGGCCATCGCCATTGGGTACGAAGCCACGCGCGCCGCGCTTGCCACGTGGCGTGAACGCGCAGGTGACGAGGTCAGCGAGGAAGAAACCTAGCCGCCCGCCAGGAACCGTTTCAGGTTGGGGGAGAGGCGCGTCAGGTCGAGGCGACGACGCGCACGCGTGAGGGCGACGTACAACAGGTGCACCTCGCTGCGTGCCTCGTCGACGTCGGTCGACCGGGCCAAGGCACCCGGGCTCGTGGGCACGTTCCGCACGTCGCGCCAGAGAATGACGTCATCCCACTCTCGACCCTTCGCGCGGTGAATCGTCGTGATGAGGACGGGTGCATCCTCGGCGTCTTGGTGCCATTCGGCGATTCGGGCGGCGAGCTGGGGGAGGCCCTCTCCGTACTGCTCGGCCAGGTGCCTGGCGACCCGGCGAGCCCCCGGCTCGGCGTCCGCTGCAGCCGTAAAGGCCTGCCACGTGACGTCCTCGTTGGATTGGCGCGCACCCGGTCGACCGAGGTGGGGGACGTTCTTGCCGCCTTGCCTTCGCCACGCCGCGCTGGCCGTCTTCAAATGGTCGAGCAGTTCCTGGACGCCACCGACGATGTGCACGCCTCCCTCGCCATGCTCGAGCAGCGCCTCGAGCGCGCCTAGCGTCGTGCGGCACACGATGGTTCGTGGACCCGTCGCAAGGGGACGCTCGAAGGTCACCGCGCCCGCCTCACCTGCACCGCGAAGCTTCGCGCCGGGCGCCACGATGCGAAGCGCGCGCTGCGCGACCTCCGCAATCTCGGGTCCGAACCGAAACGACTGGGTGAGTCGCACCTCCGGGTACCCACTCGCCGCCATGGCGTCCATTGCCCCCCGGAAACCGTAGATGCCCTGGGCTGGATCCCCAACGAGAATGCGCGGCGCGTCCTGCAGCGTGAGCAGGTCGAGCATGACGGGGGCAAGATCCTGTGCCTCATCGACGAGGAGAAGATCCCCCGGGAGGCGGGGTCGACCGAGGGCGTACAACTTCAGGTACGCGTCGTGGCCCAGGGGGGTTGGATCGTTCGGGTCGGCCATGCGACGCCAGGTGCGGGCCGCACGACGCACCCACCAGGCTTCGCGATCCTTGCGGGCCGCGCGAGCAAGGTTCGAGGCAAGCCATCGTCGCAACGCCTCGGAGACGTGCCGTTTCGAGGGCGCTGGGTCGCGGCTCACGAGGAACGCTTGCAGGATGCTTCGAATGGCCGTGAGGTGCGTCAGGCAGGCGGCGTCGTTGGCATCGAGACCCATCGCGCTGCACCAGGTCACGTCACTCGCGTGGGTGGAGGCGGTGAACTTGCGTCGGTAGTCGGGACGACCGGCCACGATGGAACGCCAGGCGAGCGCATGCATCGTCGTGGCTTCGACGTGCGGGGGGAAGCGCGCCTGCGCCTCGCGGGCGATGGCGCGGTTGAAGGCAAGCAGGAGCGTGTGGTCGCGGGTCGTTTCGGCGATGGCGCGAAGCGTGAAGGTCTTGCCGCTCCCGGCGCGCGCCACGATGGCACCGTCACCCCCGGTTTGAGCCAGGGTGACGGCCGCCTGTTGTTCCTCACTCAGGGCGTACATGCTCGACGGTAGCCGCGTCAGTCCGGGGAGACTGGACCCACCGGGAGCGGTGCGCAGTGGAGGCCAAGTGGGGCCGAGAGGCGCTACGTGCGCGCCAAAAATCAGGCACGATGGAAGCCTGGAGCACCGATGGTCGGTGCCGGGAGGAGACGCCATGCCGACACGCTTCACCGTTCCCGAACTGCTCGCCCTGCACGCCACGGAGCAGGTCGCCGCCGCGTTGGAGGTGGACGTCCTTCTCGTCATCGCTCCCCCGCAGGGGGAGGTGTGGCCTGCGAGCCTCCAGGCGCTCGATGAGGCCCTCGACGGCGACCTTCGCGCACTGGCCGAGGGTGGGAGTGCATCCACACCCCATCTCGTGGCGTCCCGAGGTCGCGTGGCCGCCCGGCGCGTCATGCTGGCGCGTGCCGCCGAGACGCTCGACGGGGATGCGATGCGCACTTTGGGCGCACGCCTGGGTCGCGCCGTCACGGGGTACGAGGCGGGGACGTTGGGATTGGTTGCCGCCGTTGACGAGGACGCCCTGCTCGCCCTCGTGGAGGGCGTGACGCTCGGTGTGGTGCCGACGGTGAACCTGGCCCGTGACGGGGTGCGCCGCACCGACGTCGAGAGCATCCACGTCGCCGTGGAGGAGGCGCGGACGGCGCAGGTGCAGGAGGCGCTGCGGCGGCTCGCCGTCCTCGCCTCGGCCCGCGCGTGGACGCGCAGCCTGGTCGATGCCCCACCGAACCTCGTGACGCCCATCGTGCTGGCCGAATCGGCGGCTGCCGCCGGGCGGGACGTGGGCATGACGGTTCACGTGCATGACGAGAGTTGGATGGAGGAGCGCGGGATGGGAGCGCTTCTCGGGGTGGCGCAAGGATCGAGCAACCCACCACGCCTCGTGGTGCTCGAGCACGACCCTGGCGTGGAAGGGGCACCCACCCTCGCGCTGGTGGGCAAGGGCGTGACCTTCGACTCGGGAGGCCTGTCGCTCAAGGAGCGTACGGCGATGCCGGCAATGAAGGGAGACATGGCGGGCGCGGCGGGGGTGCTGGGTGCGGCCATCGCGATTGCGCAACTTGGCGTGCCGGTTCGCCTCGTCGCCATCGCCGCATGCGTGGAGAACATGCCGGACGGTGCGGCGTACCGCCCTGCCGACGTGATTCACGCCTGCGACGGGACGGCCATCGAGATCGTCTCCACCGATGCGGAGGGCCGTCTTGCCCTGGCGGACGCGCTGCTCCACGCAGCGACGTTCGAACCCGACGTCACGGTCGACGTCGCGACCCTCACCGGGGGTGCCATCACGGCGCTCGGGAAGGGGTTTGCAGCGGCGGGCTTCACGAACGACGAGACCGCGCTGGACGGGATGGTGCGTGCGGGGCTCGAGACGGGTGAGCGGGTGTGGCCCATGCCCATCTACGAGGGGTACCTCGATCAGATTTCGAGTCGTGTGGCGGACCTCAAGAACGGTGGGGTGCGCGATGGGTCGGCGGGCATCGCCGCGGTGTTCCTCCGGCGGTTCGCGCCGGCACACTGGGTGCACCTCGACATCGCGACCGTCGGGTTCGTGGAGGAGGAGCGGGGCGCCTGGGCGCCAGGAGCGACTGGATTCGGTGTGGGGTTGTTGACGAGGTTTGCGGAGGCGCTGGCGACGCGGCGGGCGTGACGACCCGGTCGCAGGGCTGCGGGGTTCACTCGATGGGGCGCAGGTCCTCCATGAGTTGCCACCCCACGCCCTCGGGCGTCGTTTCGAGGGCCGCTTGCAGCGTCTCGGCGAGCCAGGGGACGAGGCGCCCTGCGTCCTCCTCACTCTCGGCGAAGGTCAGGGCGGTGAGTTGGTGAATGCGTTGCGTTGCGGCGAGCGTCCCATCGTCGAAGAACGCGAAGGGCGCGTTGGGAAGCTCGTCCCATAGGACGTGCACGTCGGGTTCGAGGGTGGTGGGGAGGTGCGCCTCGAGGTCCACGTCGGCATCCTTGGGGAACCAGAGGTAGCCCTGCAGGAGTTTGATCGGTTTCTTGCCGTCCTCGCTCACGGGAGGTGGTGGGGCAGGGGGACGTCGGGCAGCAGGTCACGCCACGCCTCGGCGAAGGCGCGCATGTCGGTCAAGTGGATCACCTGTAGGCCGTAGGCGCGGGCGGCCGTCACGTTGCGCTCGGCGTCGTCGATGAACACCGTCTCCGCTGCGGGCACACCGAGGGCGGCCTCGAGGGCGGCGAAGGCGCGCGGGTCGGGTTTGCGCACGCGAATCTCGTTGCTGAAGACGAACCGTTCGATGCGCGTCATGCGTGGATCGTCCCGGACGGTGTCGCAGAGGGTGGGCACGTTGTTGGAGAGCATCCCGACCGTGTACTGCTCGGGGATGGCCTGGAGCACGTCGTACATGGCGCTGCGTTCACGAACCGCACCGAGGAACGTGCGGGCGAACGTGTCGGCGTCGAGACGAAGACCGGCTTCCTCGAGGCGCTGCTGCAGGCCGGCAAGGCCGAAGGCGCCTTCCTCGAAGGGAATCATGGCTGCGTAGTAGGCGGCCTCGAGGTCGGCGACGTCCATGCCGCCCGCTTCAGCGAGTGCGACGACGGCGCTGCTGTCGAAGGTGCCTTCGGTGAAGATGCCGCCCCAGTCGAACGCGATGGCGCGAATCATGAGGGGACGACGGGGCCTTGCGGCGCGTCAGTCGTGACCTTGGGGCGGGGAGGACGCTTCGATTCCTCCTGGTACCAACGGAAGAAGATGACGGCGAAGGGGACGCCGAACGCAAACAGGCCGCCGACCTTCATGGCGGCACCGGCGAGCGCCTGTTCCGAGAGGGCGTCGAGCCCGAGCGTCCAGGGAGCATTCGCGTAGGTGGCGTAGAGCACCTTGTCTGCGAAGGTGATTGCGCCGAACACGGGGATTTGGACGACGGGCAGGAGGAACAGGTACACGAGGCGCGCGATGTGCGGTAGGCGCGGGAGTTCCTCGATGCGACTCATGATCGGCCACCACATCATGAGGGCGGTGATGAGGAAGACGACATGCTCAGCGTGATGGAGCGTGGAGTTTTGTAGGGCGCCGTCGTAGATGCGGGGCACGTGCCAGGCGCTGAAGAAGAAGCTGAAGGTCGCGAAGGCGGTGACCGGGTGCAGCAGGACGCGCGCGACGGGAAGCACGCTCGGATGCGTCAGCCAGGGCCGCAGCATCCACGTGGGCGTGCTCGCAATGAGGAGGGGGGCAGCGAGGTAGGCGATGCCGATGTGCTGCACCATGTGCGCCGTGAGGCTGTACCGCTCGGCGAGGTCGTGCAGCGGCGAGCCTTCGAGCAGGTAGAGCGTGAGGATCGTCGCGTAGAAGGCGAGCGTCGAGCGGGTGGGGAACGGCGTGCCGGGCGCAAGGCGGTGCCGGAGGGGACCGGCCGCCAAGCCGTAGAGCACGGCGAGCGTGACGAGGCTTCCGAGGAGAACGGGATCGGTTTGCCAACCAAGGTACAGCTCGGGCATGGCGCCTCCAGGCGGCCGTCAGGGTTGGGGAGGTACGCAGGGTGCGCACCTCCCCAACGGGTCGGTCAGGGGAGCGTAAGGGCGTTGCGAAGGTTCAGCACGTCGGGTGCGGTGAGGCCTTGCCCCTTGAGTGCGGCGACCTCGTCGGGCGTGATGTAGGCGAAGTCGTCCGGCAGGGCGTCGGCATTGCCCCACGCCGTGTAGGCGTGGTTGAGGGCGCCGGCGATGACGTCGTCGGCGAGGTAGCCCCAGGCGGGCATGACGCCGTTGTACGGCGTGCCGTTCACCACGATTTGGCCCTGGAGGCCGTACACGATGGCGTTGATGACGTATTCGCGACCCTCGTCGCTCGCGAAGTCGGGCATGTGGTTCGCGAGGGGCGGGAACGCACCGGGAAGGCCGGCACCGCTCGCTTGATGGCACGAGGCGCAGTTGGCGTTGTACGCCGTTTCCGCCGCTGCGGCGTCGAACGTCACCGCTTGCGCGACGGGTTCGGTCGGCTCCGGCTCACTCACGGCAGGTGCAGCGGGTTCGGGTGCCGCGGCCGTGGTGTCGTCCGCCACGGCGGGTGCCGCCTCGGCGCTGGCTGCCGCGAAGCTTGGGGTGGCCAGCGCGACGCTCCAACCTTCGCTGGCGGCGCTGGGGGGCGTCACGACGAGCGTCTGGTTCTTGGGGGGAGGGTCCATGAGGATGGCGGAGGTCGAGCGGTTGTAGCCGTTCGTTTCGATGTTCTCGAGCACCGCCTCATCGAGGTGACCCTCGTCGCCATAGCCATGGGGGTCCTCGGCATGCGCTTCGGTTTGCGTCACCTCGGCCCGGACGAACTGCAGGCTGCCGGGGAGCGTCATGAGGAAGGTGAAGGCCACGAACGTACCGAGACCGATCACCATGCCGCTGCTGAAGAACCCGGTGTACGTGGCGTCATCGTCCTTGAGGTGCATGAAGTAGGCGATGACGAGGACGAACTTGGCAATCGACATGGCGATTACCCAGAACATCGTGCCTCCGCTTCCCAACCAGGCAAGGGGGAACTCGACGATGTAGTACTCCAGGTACGTGATGACGGCGAGGATGAGCGCGACGATGATGTAGCCGCGCACGCCGTGTTCGTGGTTTCCAGATTCGTTGCTCATGCCAACCTCACACGAAGTCCACGAGATAGACGAGGGTGAAGATGACGATCCACACGACGTCCACGAAGTGCCAGTACAGGCCGGCAACCTCGAGACTCGTTGCATCTTCCTTCGTCCATGGCCGGATGTAGCTCGCCACGACGATCGACAGCAGCCAAAGCACGCCAATCGCGACGTGCACACCGTGCGTACCCGTGAGCACGTAGAAGGTCGAGCCGAATAGGTTGCCGTTCAGGGTCAATCCGAGGTCCACGAAGTGCGAGAACTCGTACACCTGGAAGCCGAGGAAGATCGCGCCGAAGAACGCCACGCCGAACGTCCACAGTCGGAAGCGGGGAATGTCTCCTTTGCGGAGGGCGTGGAGCGCGATGACCATCAGGAACGAACTCATCAGCAGCACGAAGGTACTGACCGTGGTGAGGGGAATGTCGAGCACGTCCGTGGGGTAGGGGCCGACGAGGCTGCGCCCCTTGTAGATGAGGTACGTGCCGATGAGCGTGCCGAAGAACATGACGTCGGATGCGAGGAAGATCCACATCATCAACTTCATGTCGGGGAGGTTGCTGCTGCGCCAGCCGTGACCGGTTGCGGCGACGCCGTGCGTTTGGCTGGCCATCAGTCTCCCGCTCCTTGCGTCGCTGCGTGCGCGTCGTCGTCGTGTGGGTGGATGTGCTCCCCACCCACCCCTTCGAACGCCCAGGCGAACGAGGTGCCGATGATCGTCACGAGCATGAGAATGGCGAGCGGCCAGTTCTCGTACAGCAGACCGTACGAGCCGATGAACGTGGCGAAGGCCAGCAGGAACGGGTACCAGGACTGCCCGGGCATGTGGATGCCGTGACCATCGAAGTCCATACCTTCCCACTGCGAACCGTCATCGCCATGCGACAACTCGGGGTGCTTCTGCGCCCAGTAGGCGTCCCGGTCGGTGACGATGGGTTGCTCCTTGAAGTTGTAGTGGGGAGGCGGGCTGGAGATGGACCATTCCAGCGTCCGGCCGTCCCATGGGTCGTTGCCGGCGGGTTTGCCGTTGCGGAAGGCGTACACGACGCTGAGGGCCAGCATGATCATTCCGGCGCCCATGACGAACGTACCGGCGGTGGAGACGAGGTTCCACAATTCCAGGCCGATGCCGGCTTCGAAGGTTTGCGTGCGGCGCGGCATGCCCATGAGCCCCGCGAAGTGTTGCGGCATGAAGATGAAGTTGAAGCCGATGAAGGTGAGCCAGAAGGCCAGTTGACCGAATTTCTCGGGGAGGAGTTTGCCGGTGATCTTCGGGAACCAGTAGTACACGCCGGCCATGAACGCGAACAGCGCGCCGCCGCCCATGACGTAGTGGAAGTGCGCCACGACGAAGTACGAGTCGGTCGCCTGCGCCGTGAAGGGAGGCATGGCGAGCATGATCCCGGTCACGCCACCCACGACGAACATGAACAGGAACGCCATCGCGTACAGCATCGAGGTGGAGTACTTGATCGCGCCGCCCCACATGGTGCCAAGCCAGTTGAAGACCTTCACGCCGGTCGGCACGCCAATCACGAAACTCGTCAATGCGAAGGCGGTGTTGGCGACGGGACCGAGGCCGGTGGTGAACATGTGGTGGCTCCACACGGCGAAGCCCATGAAGCCGATGAAGATGCCCGAGAGGATCATGACGGGGTAGCCGAAGATCGGCTTGCGGGAGAAGGTCGGGATGACCTCGCTGATGACCCCGAACGCCGG
>CAJXWR010000040.1 GCA_913062675.1 uncultured Trueperaceae bacterium | reverse complement strand
GCGATGGTTTAGAGGAGCTTTTGCGCGGTGCTTTTTCAAATTATTTAACAACATCAAAGTCTGGCGCTCCCGTTTATGTTTTTCATAGTGACAAGTGCGCGGACATTTTTCATGTTGTATTTCGAGAGTTTTTTCATTTTTCTAGCATGCTAATTTGGGCAAAAAATAGTTTGACGCTTTCTCGCACAGATTATCAAAGCCAGCACGAGCCATGCCTTTATGGATGGATGAAAGGCGGAACTCATGCATTTTATGGCGATCGTAAGCAGGTCAGTCTTTGGCGCTTCGATAAAGAGCGTGTTGAAGGTCATACCACCCCAAAGCCCGTAGCATTGATTGAACGTGCGCTATTAAATAGCAGTAAAAGCGGTGACATTATTTCAGATTTCTTTGCAGGTTCTGGCACTACTGCGCATGCCGTGATGCGCTTAAACCGTCAAGACGGCGGCCGACGGAACCTTGCAGCGTGCCTTTCGGACCGCCATTCGCGCGCAGGGGGGAACCCCGAGGCGCGTCGTCAAGACCGGAACGAGTGACTGGAACGTCGTGCACGAGGCCTGGCCCGTCCCCACGCTGGCCTACGGACCGGGCGATGCGGGACTCGACCACGCGCCAAACGAACACCTCGACCTCGGCGCGTTCGACGCCTCGATCGAGGTGCTGAAAACCGTGTGGCAGCGCCTAGCGGAGGCGCCGGTCGATCGTTAAAGCCCTGAGAGCTCGTAGTTCTTCTTGATGAACGACTGCCACTCCGCCGGAACGTCTTCCTCGGGGAAGATGGCCTCCACGGGGCAGGCGGGAATGCAGGCGCCACAATCGATGCACTCCTCGGGGTGGATGTAGAGCTGATCTTCCGCCTCGTAGATGCACTCGACGGGGCACACGTCGACGCAGGCTTGATCTTTCGTACCGATGCAAGGCTCGGCAATGATGTGCGGCATGTTCGACCTCCTCGGGCGTCCGTTTGCCCGTCGTTCACAATCATTGCCCAGCGCATCATGGGCGTCAAGCGTCGTTGCTCCGCTGCGTGCAATCGCATCGGACCGGCATGACGAACGCTCGTATACTCTCGCTACATGACGTTCGACGCCCTGCACCTCGCCTTCGAACTGCTCGAGTACAAGTTCGATGACCTGCGGCACCAGCGACCGGTGCGGGGGGGTGCCGAGTCGGTGTGGGCGCTGCTCCGGGAGGTGGAAGCCAGCCAGCATCGGCTTGCGCCCGATCAGCAGGAACGGCTCGAAGCCATGCAACGTGAATTGGCACGCCGTCCCGTGTCGGGTGGCGCCTCCCAGGGCATGCCTGCAGGCCCTAGCCTCGAAGGGTTGACCCTAACGGTTGGAGCCCAGGCGGATGCATCGACCCCCGTAACCGTGACGTCGCAGCCTCAATCGATGGGCATGGCTCAGCAACCGTCGGTGAGCGTCGAATCGCCGAGCGTCGTTTCCGAAGCGGTGATGCAGGAGCGCGCCCACCTCCGCCGACTTTCCCGCCGCGTGTTCGATGGCGAGGTGAACCGCTTCGCGCGAGCCATGGCGGCCTCGTGGCGTGCAGAGCGGGAGCGGCTCACGGCGCGATTGATGTACGCCACGCTTCGAAATCTCGAACGGTACGCGGCGACGGAGGCGTTCGGTGAGGATGCGAACCTTCGGACCTTCCGCGTGGTGGAGCCGCTACCCGAGGTCGTCGATCCGCTCGTCACCCTCGCGGAAGCGGAAGGGTTGAGCGACGTGGCACGCGAATCGGTTCAAGCCGTCATGGGCTTGTGCGACCGCTCGCCGGCACCACCGGTGGAACGGCATGCGTCGCTCGACTACCTACGGAGGCTTGCCCAGGCGGTGGCGCGTGATCCGTACGCCGGAAAGCTTGCGGCGCGTGAGCCTGCAGGCCCGTCGGCACGCGACTTGCGGCTCGAGTTGCGTGACGTGGCTCGCCAGAACCTTCCCGATTGGCAGAAGGACGCCCGCCGGGCCGAGGTTCAGGAGCGCTTGCGGGAGCGTGAAGCGTGGGAGCGGAGTCAACAGAAGCTGTTGCGGGACGATCAACCGCGGTTCCTTGCGCGCATCGATGCGTTCTTCGACCAACTCGCCGAGATCTTGCCTGCCTCCGTGGGCGGCCAGGCACGCGCGGTCGATCGACTCGATGGGGGCGTGTTGTTCGCGCTCGAGGAATCGGTGAGGCTCGAGGCGCCCGCGGTGGACGCGACGGCGCTGACGATGCGCGTCGACGATTCGTTGCGGGTGCCGTTCGCAGGGGATGTGTGGGGCGTGAGCGTGCATGACGGGCATCGTGAAGCGCACTGGGCAGGGGAGACGATCTCGCTCGACGGGGACCGCGAGACGGAGGTGGCCGGGTCTCGTCTGATGACCTTCGTCGAGGGGGCGTACCTGCACGTGCGATTGCATCGCAAGGGCGGTTCGTTGGCGACACGCGTCGCCGAACTCGCCGGGGTGCTGCACGTGCGGCGCGTGCAGGAAGCGCCCATGTTGGTGGTGGCTCTCGCTCGATTCGCGAATCATCATGCCGGCAAGGCAACGGGCGTCATCGTGGGTGCATTGCGGCGCGTGCAGGATGGCGTTCGGGATGCAGAGTCACCGCTCACGGCAGCGCGCGACCTGTTGGCCGGTGCGTTCGACGCTGCGGGTGTTGAGGTCGAGGCGAGCTGGCTCGACGATCTCGCGCGGTACGCCGTGTGGTCCTCGACCCCAGCGGGGGAGGATCTCGAACGTGCGCTCGATGCGTTGCGTGCGCTCGACGAGAGGGTGGAGGGACCCGTGGTGGTCCCGTTCACGGGCGAGCCGGTGGACGTGACCGTCGATGGACGCACCTTCACCGTGCGGCGGTACGACGTGCGGGGCGAGGGTCACCTCGTCGTGATGCTTCCCGGTCAGGTGGTGGCGTCGTTCCGGGAGCACGTCGTGACGCGGCTGGGTGGCGGCACGCTGGCGGGCGTGCAGGGCGACGGGAAGGTCGTGCTCGCGTACCTGCCGTCGGTCAACATCGGAATCTCGAACCCCGAAAACGGTGGTTGAATCTGGCACCCTGACCGCGGAGGTGCACCATGTCCGATCGATTGACGAACGATGCCATCACGTCTTTCCTCGAAGCGTCTCCCCACTGGGGATACGAGGGTGAGGCGTTGCATCGCAGCCTCAAGTTCAAGAACTTTTCGGAGGCCTTGGCGTTCCTCGTGCGCATCGGCATCGAAGCCGAGAAGCGCGATCACCACCCGGAGTTGCGGAACGTGTACGCCACCGTGGACGTCGCCTTGACCACGCATGATGCGGGGGGCGTGACGTCGAAGGATGTGGATTTGGCGGGCGCGATCGACGCGATTGCCGTAGCGATGGGAGCGCGTGACGTCTAGCCGCGTGCGTTAGGGCGCTGCATTGGTTCGTCCTTCGGGCGCGTCCCTCGACGCGGGGAGGAACTCGTACGCCGCGCGCAGCCGTTCGATGTCCGCATCGTCCACTTCGCCTGAACCGTCGAGATCGCCTGCGACGCGCGTCCCAACCGTGCCGAAGGCGCGGCTTATGGCGACGAGGTCGTAGAAGTCGACGAGGCCATCACCGTTCACGTCCTCGGGAATTGCGGTGAGGGTCGCCACGAACGAAGCGGCGTCGTCGGCGGAAGGCGCATCGCTCGGCGTGGCAGGCATCCGACCTGACCGGAAGCCGCGGGGTGTGGCGGTCATGCCGGCAAGGCGCCCGAGTTCATAGGCGAGAACGTCGAGGCGACGCCCCTCGCTTCCGGGACGCAGCAGGATCTCGATGCCTTCGGCTCCTGCCGAGCGTCGCGACAAGGACAATGCGTCGGGCCCGAAAAGGCTGGCGTCTCCCACTTCGATGCGATCGCTCGCCGTTTCGTCGAAGGCGACCTGGAGGGGGGCACCAGCCTCACGCCAGCGTTCGGCCGCTGCGCGAAGGGCATCGCGGAGGGTGGCGTCGTCGCTCACGGCTAGCGTCAGGGTGACGCCTTCGTCGCGTCCCTCCTCGTCGGGCGTTTCTTCCGGCGTGGTGCCCGGTTCCGCCTCTGCGTCGGTTTCGCTTGGCGTGGTCGCGTCGTCAGGCGTGCTCGCATCGCCATTTTCGTCGGTCTCGCCGTCGTCGCTTTGACTGACCGTGACGTCTGCTTGCGTTCCTGCGTCACGCTCGCTCTGCGCATCCGTTTCCGGTTGCGTCTCGGTATCGGCGGTGGACTCGCCTTCTGGTGCGTCATCGGGCGTCGTCTCGTCGCTGCCCGATGCGTCTACGGGGGCGGCGTCCGTGTCGGTCACGTCGGTGGCGGTCACATCCGTGGCGGAAACGTCGGTCGGGGTGACGACTTCCGTGGCGTCCTCCGCCTCGCCGCCCTCGAGGGTGGGCACCTCGCCCTCCTCGCCAGGCGTCTCGCTCGACAGGGCCTCGTTCGAAACCCGTGCCGTGCCTTCTCCCGCCAGGGCACGCTCGAGCAGGTCGAGCACGTCACCCACGTCACGCACGTCGCCATACGGCTCCACCACGTCACCCGTCACGCCAAGGGAGACGCCGCGAAGGTCCGTCAACCCTTCCTCGCGTACCGTCCACAAGCCCTGCCACACGCCCACGACGGGACTCACGGCAGGATCATCTTCGTAGAAAGCAACCAAGATCCGGTCGGCCTCTGCGGGGATCGGGAGGTCATCGACGAACGTCACGCCGTCCGGACCCTCACCCGCCGAGAACGACAACGTGACCGTGGCATCCTCCTCCACGTCGCCCGTCTGCAAGTCGCGCTCGACGGCCAACACGACGCGCGTGATGGGCGCCCCGTCGACCACGTCGACGCGCACCTCGGACACTTCGCCGTACACCACGCGATCCGCGCGTTGGAACATGACGTCAAGAGGCCGGTCAAGCGCCGTGGAGGCAACCGACGTGCCTAGGAGAATCAGCAAGCCCACGGCGAGCAGGCGCTCCATGGTGAACCTCATGGCGCTTCCTCGTTTTCGGTTCCAGTGGCTTCACTCGCCTCCGACGCATCGTCGGTGTCTTCCTCGGGGTCGGGTTGCTCGTCGGCAATCTCCTCCACCGTGGCGCCCACACGCCGCGTGACGAACGTGTGGCGGTCGGCATAGAGGAACTCCACGTCGAGATCGAAACCAATGCGCGTGGCTTCGCTCGCGGTGAAGGTGAAGCGGAACGCTTCGCCGTCACCCGTGAACGAGGCGCCCAGCCGCGCAAGGTCCATTGCAAGCCTGCCATCGCTCACGTCCGTGAACATCACGGCATCCCGCCACGAGCGCTCCACGTTCTCCTCGGTCAGGCTGAGGCGCGGATTCTCCCAGCGGACGCGCACGCGGATGCCTTGCAGGTCGCGCGCACTCTCCAGTCGACCCCGCAACACGGTGTCGCCCCGAACCTCGGTGTCAGGAACGTCGATGCGCAGAACCGGAATGGGGACGTCGCGAATCGTAATCGTGTAGTCGGCATACGTGGCCGCGAGGTTCCCGTCGGTCGCCTCGAGCGTCACGTCGAACGACCCGAGGGTCGTGGGGTTCCCCACCAGCACGCCATCTTGCAGCGCGATGCCGGGCGGGAGGCGCCCCTCACGAATCCGAATGTCGTAGGGTCGAAGCCCACCCACGGCAACCACGTCCACTCGGTACGCTTCCCCCACCACCCCATCGGGCAGTGCGTTGGTGGCGAGACGCAGCGGGTCACCGGGGAGGGGCGCATCGCCCGTACAACCGTTCAGCGCCCATGTGAGGACCCAGGCCACGAGGGCCAGCGTCAGCGCCTTTCCGCGCCGTGGAGCGCGTGTCGAGGTGGTTCCAACGTTCACGATTCTCAACCCTCCCAAGCGGGTGTGGTGCGGCCTCAAGCGTGCGGCGACTGAAGCGGGAAGCCCGTCGCCAGCGTGGTACCGTCGCGCCAGCAGCCTACCGCACATCGGCTTGGCAGGCTCGCTTCGCGTCGCACGGCAGGAGCCCGCATGTTCTTCGTTCCCTTGCAATCCGGAACCGTGCTGCATCGCTCGCTGCACGTCAGGCGTGAGGCGCGCGAAGCCTATGACGTGGACGCCGCCATCGTCGACTTGCGGGGACGCGTCATGATGCTCGATCCGGTGGCCGCGTATCAGCTCGCCGAACGCATGAACGCTCGGCGGGACGCCAATCGCTTCCCTGAACGCACCGTTCATGGCGCCGAGATTCTCGCCCTTGGCCTGCTCGACGAGGCGATGCACCTCCTCCTTGATGCCCACGCCGCGCGGGTGCAACCCCGCTGGCGCGCGCGACTCGAGGAGCGATTGCGCCTGCACCTCGGTGACACCCAGGTCGCGCGTGCGCAACGCGCCTTCGTGCGTGCCTTTCCCCCGGCACCGGTCATGCGCGACGGGGCGGCGCTCGAGTCGTGGCTCGCAAGCCTCGTCGACGTCACGCCCGCACGCGAAATCGTGCTCGAGGAGCGCATCGCCGTCGCCATCACGAACGAGAATCCCGCTGCCGAGCGGTACCGCGAATTGTTTGACGATCGCAGCCTCGGTCCGGAGGACGCTGCCGCCCTTCGACTCATGCAGGGGCACCTCACCGACCTGCCCGGCCTCCCGGGCGTGCCCGGAGAAGCGACCCTCTTCGAGACGTTGCGCGCCCCGTTCCGCGCTCACCCCACGTCGCTCGAGGGGCAACTCGCCTTCGTTCGTGATCACTGGGGCGTGCACCTCGGGCCCGCCTTCGAAACGCTGCTCGCGCGCTTGTCCCGCACGGTTGGGATGCTCGCCGAGCAACGCGCGGGCGGTCCTCCCGGACCCCCCGGTCCCGCTCCCGTCTTGACGCGCGCCATGCTCGAACGCCGCCGCGACGAACCCGAGGCGTACAGTCCCGATGCGGACTGGATGCCGAGCGTCGTGGTCGTCGCCAAGAACGCCTACGTGTGGCTCGAACAGTTGGCACGCTGGTACGAACGGCCGGTGGGTCGCCTCGACGAGATCCCTGACGAGGCGCTCGCCACGCTCGCCGCGCAGGGGTTCAGTGGACTGTGGCTCATCGGCTTATGGCAACGCAGCGAAGCGTCCGCCCGCATCAAGCGCATGCGCGGCCAGGAGGACGCCGTTGCGAGCGCGTATGCGCTTCACGATTACGTCATCGCCGAGGATCTGGGTGGCGAAGCTGCCTGGCGTGCACTTCGCGACCGAGCGGCTGCGCATGGCATTCGCCTCGCGGCGGACATGGTGCCCAACCACGTGGGCATCGACGGTCGTTGGGTCGTCGAGCACCCCGACTGGTTCGTGCAGGTCGACCACCCGCCTTATCCCGGTTACGCCTTCACTGGGGCGAACCTGTCGAGCGACGACCGGGTCGAAGTGCGCATCGAGGATGGCTACTGGGAGAACCGGGACGCCGCGGTGGTGTTCGAGCGGCTGGATCGCCAAACGGGCGAGCGGCGTTACCTCTACCACGGCAATGATGGAACCTCGATGCCGTGGAACGATACGGCGCAACTCGACTACCTGAAGCCCGAGGTACGTGAAGCGGTCATCGGCGTGATTCTGGACGTGGCGCGCAAGTTTCCCATCATCCGTTTCGATGCCGCCATGACGCTCGCCAAGCAGCACGTCCAACGCCTCTGGTACCCCGCACCGGGCGAGGGGGGCGCCATCCCGTCGCGCAGCGCGTACGGCACGATGGACATCGATGCCTTCGAGGCGGCGATGCCGGTGGAGTTTTGGCGCGAGGTCGTCGACCGGGTGGCGCGTGATGCGCCCGGAACGCTCCTGCTCGCCGAGGCGTTCTGGATGATGGAGGGGTACTTCGTCCGGACGCTCGGCATGCACCGCGTCTACAACAGTGCCTTCATGAACATGCTGGCGCGCGAAGCCAACGATGACTATCAGGCGCTCATGCGCAACGTGCTCGCATTCGACGCGAAGATGCTGGGTCGCTTCGTCAACTTCATGAACAACCCCGATGAGGAAACCGCCATCGAGCAGTTCGGGGATGGGGACAAGGCCTTCGGCGTCGCGACCCTGATGGCGACGCTGCCTGGGTTGCCGATGTTCGGCCATGGGCAGGTCGAGGGGCTGCGCGAGAAGTACGGCATGGAGTACCGACGCGCCAAGTGGGAGGAGGCACCCAACGAGGCGATGGTGGCTCGGCACGAGCGTGAGATTGCGCCACTGCTCGCGCGCCGCGCGACCTTCGCGGGAACGGAGCGCTTCCGCCTCTTCGAGGTGGAGGGCCCAGAGGGCGTGCAGCATGACGTGTTCGCCTACGTGAATGGTGCGCACGCCGGTCCTCGCGCGTTCATCGCCTTCCACAACCGGTTCGCGGAGGTCGAGGGGCGCATCGTCCGAACCGTCGCCTGGCGAGAGGGTGCGGAGGATGGGGAACGCCGCGCCTCGTTGGGTGAGGCGTTCGGACTGGAGGGCGGTGAGGACCGTGTCGTTCGGTACCGCGACCATGCCACCGGCCTCTGGCACCTCGCGTCATCGGACGCCTGGTTGCGTGACGGTCTGTCCCTTCACCTGGCGGCTTACGAGAAGATCGTGTGGCTCGACGTCGCGGAGGTTCGCGACGTCGAGGGTGGACTCGTGAAGCTCGAGCGGGTGTTGGCAGGCAGGGGCGTGCCCGATCTCGTTGAGGCGCAGCGCGACGTGGCGTTGGCACCCCTCCATCGCGCCTTCGCGGGCGTGCTGCTTGCCGAAGGCGCCACGCCGTCCGCCTCGCGCGTCGAGGTGCTCCGGACGGCGATGCAGGCGTTCATGCCGAGCGGTGGAGGGTCACGCGAGGTCGAGGCTGAGTCGGCAAGTGGGGCGACCATGGGCACGCCGAACGCGCCAGCGGCACGCGAGGGGGAGGCGGCGACGGGCCGTGAGCCCGATGCGGATGCGGCGCGGCGCGAGGTGAAGGCCATTCCCCCGCCTGAGCGGACGCTGCTGGACGTGGAGGCGCTCGAGCGCGGTTGGCAGCGTGTCGCGAAGTGCGACGTGCCGCTCTCGGCGGCCTGGATGCGAGGCTGGGTGCTGCTGGACGCGATGCCGCCGGCTGCGCGGGAGGACGCCACGTGGCGCTGGTCGAGGGCCATGGCGGACCGGATTCCCGTTCAGCCCATGGTGGAGGAGCATGACGCGGAGCGACGTGAAGGCGTGGATGATGTAAAGGCCGGCGACGTGGATGGCTGGACGTTCGGGACGGCGCTCAGTCCGGACGCGTGGGCGTGGTTGTGGCGCTCGCAGGCGACCGCGGAACGCAATGCGCCCAACCTGGGCGAAGGTGATGCAGACACGGATGCAGGTGTGGACGTCGAGACGTGGCTGCGGCAAGCGGCGTGCAGCGCGCTTGAACGTGATGATGCGCTCGCCACCATCCTCGGCATTCACGAACATGGCGGCGTGCGTTGGTTCCGGCAGGAAGGGTGGCGTGCCTGGGTCGCCACGCATGCGGCCTACCGCTGCGTGATGCGTGACGCCATCGCAACCTGGCCGGAGATTGCGCGGGCGGCCCTGCGTCTCGAACGCGCTTCGGGGTTCGATTGGGATGCGCTCTGCGAGGGTGGAACGCGTGGTGATGGCGACCGCACGCGCGACGCTGCGACGGAAGGGGAGACCTCTCCCTCATCCTCCTTGGATCACGAGACGGCGGCTCCAGGCGCCGAACGCGCGGACGAAACAGCTTCCTGATCTCGTCACCCGAAGGCGAGGGGAGGGGTATCCAACGAAGGTGGCCGGCCCGAAGGCCGGCCACCCGTCAATCGTGAAGGCGAGGATTAGTACTCGACGAGGTACTGATCCAACTCCCAGTCGTGCACCTCGATGCGGTACGCCTCGAACTCCGCCGTCTTGGCGTCGATGAAGTGTCCGGCGATGTGCTCGCCGAGGGCGCCGGTCATCACCTTGTCCTTCTCGAACGTGGCGACCGCCTCGCGGAGCGTGCCCGGCAGCTCCTTGATCTTGTGGCGGCGGCGATCCCGGACGCTCATGTCGAAAATGTTGCGCTGAATGGCGGGCGCGGGAATGGTCTTGTTCTCGATGCCGTCGAGGCCGGCGGCGAGCATGACGGCCAGCGCAAGGTACGGGTTGCACGTCGGGTCGGGCATGCGGAGCTCGCAGCGCGTGCCGACGCCGCGACGGGCGGGGATGCGAATCATGGCGCTGCGGTTCGAGGCGGACCAGGCGATGTTCGTGGGGGCCTCGTAGCCGGGGGTGAGACGCTTGTAGCTGTTCACCGTGGGGTTCGTGACGGCCACCATGCCCGCTGCGTGCTCGAGGAGACCACCGATGAAGTGCAAGGCGGTCGTGCTGAGTTGCAGATCAGCCTTCTCGTCGAAGAAGGCGTTCTTGCCTCCCTTGAAGAGCGAGAGGTGGGTATGCATCCCCGAGCCGTTGATGCCGGCGACCGGCTTCGGCATGAAGGTGGCGTGGAGGCCGTGGTTCAAGGCGATGCGCTTCACGACGTACCGGAAGGTGGCGATGTTGTCCGCCGTCTTCAGGGCAGGACCGTACTTGAAGTCGATCTCGTGCTGGCCGGGTGCGACCTCGTGGTGGGCGGCCTCAATTTCGAAGCCCATCTCCACGAGTGCGTTAACCATGTCCCGGCGCGCTTCCTCACCGCGATCCAAGGGCGCGAGGTCGAAGTAGCCGGCGCCGTCGTGCGTCTCCGTCGTCGGAGAGCCGTCGGAGTGGCGGGTGAACATGAAGAACTCGGGTTCCGGTCCGGCGGAGAGGTCGTCAAAGCCCATGGCCTTGAGGCGGTCGATCTGCCGGCGCAGGGCGTAGCGCGGGTCGCCCTCGAAGGGCGTGTCGTCAGGGTTGGCGATGTCGCAAATGAGGCGCGCGACGCGGCCACGCTCGCCACCCTCGACGATGTCGGGGAAGACGAGGAACGTGTCGAGGTCGGGCTTGAGGAGCATGTCCGATTCCTCGATGCGGGTGAAGCCCTGCACCGAAGAGCCGTCGAACATCAATTCCCCATCGAGCGCCTTCTCGAACTGCGAGGTCGGAACCTCGACGTTCTTGTTGTGCCCGAGGATGTCGGTGAACTGCATGCGCAGGAACGAGACCCCCTCGTCCTTGAGCGTCTTGAGAATCTCCTTCTTGGTGAGTCCCATCGCGTGCCTCCTGTGTACTGGGGTTCGGACGTTGCGCACGATTTCCGTACGCCAGCCGGCCGTGCGCACATCTTACGTGCACGGTGTCACCAATGCAAGACCCAAAAAGACGAAAATATGGGGCCGAGCACCCAATTCACCTCAAAAACGAACGCGGCGTACATCGGAAAATGCCAAAAAGGCTAGATTCCGCGTACGCCGCGATGGAGCGAAACCGCGTGTTCAGGTCCCCGCCGAACCGGCCTTCTCCAGCATCGCCTCCACCGACGTGACCTTCACCCGCGGTCGACCCGACGCCTCCCCAGCCGCCATCTCGGCTGCATCCAACGCCATCCAACCCTCCACCCCAACGAACCGCACGCCCCGCGACGCAAGCAACGCTGGAATCGCCTCGTCCGACGCATCGTCGGGTTCGGGCAGCGAAGGCTCCGCCAGCAACGTCTCCACCGTCTGCACGGCATCCGGCTTGTTCGTTCCAATCACGCCACTCGGACCGCGACTGATCCAACCGCAGGCGTACAACCCGGGAATGGGTTCGCCATGCTCATCCAGCACGCGATCCCCATCGGTCGGAATGACGCCCTTCCGCTCATCGAACGGCACGCCTGCGAGCGGCACGCCGCGATACCCGACCGACCGCAACACCAAATCGGCAGGAATCGTCTCCTCTTCACCCGTCGCCACCGCCGCGAGGTAGCCATCCCGGTCCTCGAGCCGGTTCTTGCCCACCATCATGCGCCGCACGTGACCCTCCTCGCCCTCGAGCGCGACGGGGGAGGCGAAGAATCGAATCGTCAAGCGGCGCGGCTTTCCCTGAGGAGGTTGCGCCGCCGCAGCCCGCAAGATTTCCATGTCGCGCTGCGCGGCCGGTGAATCCGCCACGACCGCCTCCGAAGCCGGGTCGAGCTCCAGCTCCGCAGGGTCCACGATCAAATCGGCGTTCTCGAGCTCGGCGAGTTCCCGAAGCTCCTTCGTCGTCCACTTCGCCTGCGCGGGCCCACGACGACCCAGGATCGTGACGGTCTCGACGTTGCTCTGCGCCAGCGCGTCGAGTGCATGATCCGCCGCGTCGGTCGATCGCAACTCATCCACCGACTTCGAAAGAATGCGCGCCACGTCCACCGCAACGTTCCCGACCCCCACCACCACGGCGTGCCGACCCGACAGGTCCGGGTTCAAATCGACGTACTCCGGGTGGCCGTTGTACCAGGCGACGAACTCCGTCGCGGACAGGCTTCCCGCCAGGTCCTCGCCAGGGACGCCCAGCGACCGGTCGCTCGATGCGCCCACCGAAAGGATCACGGCATGCGAACGGGCCTGCAACTCTTCAATCGTCACGTCCTTCCCCACGTCGACGTTCCCGAAGAAACGCACGCGCGAATCACCACTCGTCCGCTCGAACGTCTTCGTGACCGCCTTGATCTTCGCGTGGTCCGGCGCAACCCCATACCGCACGAGACCGTAGGGCGTGGGAAGCCGGTCGAACATGTCCACACGAACGTCCTCCCGAGCCTTGAGAAGCGCGTCAGCGGCGAAGAATCCGGACGGGCCGGCACCCACGATGGCAACACGAATCGGTGAAGGTGTCATGGCGAGGTTTTACCACGCACCCCAAGGGCGCCCGTCCCGCAACCTCACGCCACCCCACGCGGTATCCTCACGCCTCATGGACGCCCCCCAAGCCCCCTCTCCGCACGCTACGCTGGCGCCCGACGCGGAACGAAACCCCCCTCCACGCGTCTGGAAGTTCGGCGGGACGAGCGTCGGCGATCTCGAACGCATCCGCAAGGTGGCGAGTCGCATCAGTCGCGAGGTCGAGCAGGGCGAACGTCTCGTCGTCACCGTATCCGCCATGGGTCGCACCACCGACCAGCTCGTCCGCCAGGCGCGCGATCTTGCCGGCCGCCCGAATCGCCGCGAGCTCGACGCCCTCATGGCGACGGGTGAGCAGCAATCGACCGCTCTCCTCGCCATTGCCCTTCACGCCATCGGCGTACCCGCCCGCTCCTTCACCGGCGCGCAAGCGGGTTTCCGCGTGAGCGACTTGCACGGGGAAGCGCGCATTCTCGACGTCGACCCGACCCGGCTTCTCGCCACGCTCGACGAGGTGCCCGTCGTCATCGTGGCTGGCTTCCAGGGCATCACCGACGGTGGCGACGTCGCCACCCTCGGACGTGGGGGGTCGGACACCACCGCCGTGGCGCTCGCCGCCGCCCTCCACGCACCCACCTGCGAAATCTTCACCGATACCGACGGCATCTACACGACCGACCCGCACGTCATTCCCACCGCCACGCGTCTCGACGAGATCGACTATGAAGAGATGCTCGAGCTCGCGCAGCTCGGCGCCAAGGTGCTCCACCCCCGTAGCGTCTGGTACGCCCGCCGCTACGGTGTGCACGTTCACGTCCGCAGCAGTTTCACCTTCCAATCCGGAACCCTCGTTCGCGCCCTACCCCCACAGGAGGCCACCATGAAGCAAGAGAATCCCGTGACGGGCGTCGCGCTCGACCGGAACCATGCCCGCATCGACCTCGTCGGCGTGCCCGACACGCCCGGCGTCGCCGCCCGAATCTTCGCCGCGCTCGGTGACGCCAACGTCAGCGTCGACATGATCATCCAGGGGGTCCCAGGCGCCAACGAAAGCCGGCAACAAATGGCCTTCACCGTCGCCGAGGACCTCGTCGCCGACGCGATCGAAGCCGTCACGCCCATCCTCGACGAAATCGGAGGGGCCGCCGAAGCGCGCCAGGACGTCGCCAAGCTCAGCATCGTGGGCGTCGCCGTCGGCTCCACGCCGGGCGTGGCGGGCCGCATGTTCGAAGCCATCTCCAAGGTGGGCGCGAACATCATCATGATCGCCACCAGCGAAGTGCGCATCTCCGTCGTCATCCCTGCCGACAAGGGGGAGGAGGCGCTCGCCGCCGTCCACGACGCCTTTGGCCTCGACGCCAACGGCGCGGCATGACGCAAGGCTGGCGAGTCGAACAACTCTTCGTACGACGCGCAGCCGGACGCATCACGCTCCTCGCTGTGCTCGAGAATCCGGCAGGCGCACGTCGACGTGAAGAGGTACCCACCCCCGCCACCACGCCAGAGGACGCCCTCCGCTTCCTCGCGCGACACCTTGCGCATCGACACGACGTCGAGGGCACCACGCGCCTCCGCATCCGCGAGGAGCGTGCAGGCACGATGCACGACCGGCCCGAATGGAACGCCGTGTTCACGAACGCATTCGAAGCCGCTCGAGACGACGACGACCTCGACTAATCCTCGTCCACATCGCCGAGGTGCGCGAAGTCGCCGCGCGAGGGCGGGTGGTACCATCCCGGCAACGACACGCCGAACGACGCGCCCCACGCCGTGCGCGGGTCGATCACCTCGCCCACCGGTCCCGCCTCACGCGAATCGCCGGCGCAAGCGGTGCAACCCAGGGTCCACGCGGTGCATCGCCACGATGAAGGAGGACACGAACCCATGAAGATCATCACGATCGTACGGCACGTCCCCGACGCCGAAGCGCGCGTCCGCGTCGACGACGGTCAGGTCACCCTCTCAGGAGCCGCGTGGGTGATCGACGGCATGGACGAGTACGGCGTCGAACAGGCGCTCCGCATGCGCGACGACGGCATGGACGTCGAAATCGTTGCACTCGCCCTCGGTCCTGCGGCCGGCGAGGATGCGCTCCGCACGGCGCTCGCCATGGGTGCTGACCGTGCCCGCCTCCTCGAAACCGACGCCGAACCCGACGTTCTCGCCTCGGCACGCGCACTCGCCGAGGCGATTCGTGACGAGGCCCCCGACCTGGTGTTCATTGGCGGTAAGCAAGCCGATTGGGACAGCGCCGGCCTGGGTGCCGCCATCGCCGAAGTGCTGGGCTGGCCGCTGGCTGACTGGACCACGAGCATGACCGTGCAAGACGGGACGCTTGACGTTCAGCACGACGCCGACGCTGGCACCGAACGCCTCACGCTGCCCCTCCCCGCCATCGTCACCACGCAACAGGGACTCAACGAACCCCGCTACCCCACCCTCCCGAACATCATGAAGGCGAAACGCAAGGAGCTCGCCCGCGAGGAGGTGGGCGCGATCACGTCACGCACCCGCGTCACCCACCGGGCGCTCGAGCAACGCGAACGCCAGGGCCGCATGCTCGAGGGGGACGCCGTCACGACCGCGCAGGAACTCGCACGCCTGCTCGCGGAGGCGGGACGATGAGCGGCACGGTCCTCGTTTGGATCGACGTGCAGCAGGGCGAGCCGAACCGCGCTTCGCTGCAAGCCATCCACGCCGCCCGCACGCTCGCCAGTGACCTCGGTGGAGACGTGACGGCCATCACCACGACCGACGGAGCGGACGTCGCCGCTCGCTACGCCACGCAGGTGCTCCGCATCGACCCACCGCAACGCAACCAGGAGACCGTCACGCGGGCGCTCACGCACGCCATGCACAGCCACGGCGCACGCGCCCTGGTCATGGCGGCCACGCGAAGTGCGCAAGCCATCCTCCCGCGCGTCGCCATTCGACTCGACGCCGCGTACCTCGAGGACGTCACCCGCCTTCACGCCGATGCGAACGGCATCGAAGCGGACCGGCTCGTGCACCTTCAACGCGTCAGCGAGACGCTGCACGTCGAGGCCGAGACCACCGTCATCGCCACCAAGGTCGGCGCGTTCGAAGCGGCCGAGCCGCTCGCCGCGCCTGGAACCGTTCAGGATCTCGACGTGGCGTACGAGCCGAACGACGCGCGCGTCCACGTGAACGCCAGTGAAGGATCGAGCAGCGCCAGCGTGGGGCTCGAAGAGTCCCCCGTCGTCGTGGCGGGCGGCCGCGGCATGGGGTCCGCCGAGGCGTTCCAAACCCTCGCCGAGCCGCTCGCGCGTCGCCTTGGCGGTGCGGTGGGTGCGACCCGCGCCGTGGTGGACCACGGCTGGCGACCCTACGACGAGCAGATCGGCCAAACGGGGAAGACCGTCGCCCCCGACCTGTACATCGCCCTCGGCATCTCCGGTGCGGTGCAGCACCTCTCCGGCATGCGGCGCAGCCGCATGATCATCGCCATCAACGAGGATGCCGACGCCGCCATCTTCCAGACGTGCGACGTCGGCATCGTGGGGGACGTGCACCAGGTCGTGCCCGCCCTTCTCGAAGCGCTCGGCTGAGTCACCTCAGCGGCGCAGCACCTCGATCCCCGGTAGGGGCGTCCCCTCGAGAAACTCGAGGGAGGCGCCCCCACCGGTACTGATGTGATCGATGCGATCCGCCTTGCCGCTGGCATTGATCGCCGCAACCGAATCCCCGCCGCCCACCACCGTGAACGCGTCGAGGCCCGCGACCGCGTCGGCCACCGCGCGGGTGCCCAGGTCGAACGGGGGCACCTCGAACACGCCGAGCGGACCGTTCCAGAACACCGTCTTCGCGTCCGCCAACGCGTCCCGCCACGCGGTCACCGCGACTGGACCGGCATCGAGGCCCATCCACCCGTCGGGAATCGCGATGGAGGGGTGCACCTCGGTCTCCACGTCCGCCTTCACCTCAAGGGCGCAGACGGAATCCACCGGCAGGTGCACCCGCACGCCGAGCGTCTCCGCGCGCGCCAACATGTCGCGCGCCACGTCAAGCTTGTCGTCCTCCACGAGCGATGCACCCACGGCGCCCCCCTGCGCCTTGAAGAACGTGTACGCCATCGCACCCCCGATGAACACCTCGTCCACCTTGTCCAGAAGGTTCTCGAGCACGCCAATCTTGTCGCTCACCTTCGCGCCACCCAAGATGACCTTGAAGGGGCGTTCCGGTGCATCGGTCAAGCGACCCAGCATCGTGAGTTCACGCTCCACCAGCAACCCCACGGCGCTCGGCAACAGGCGCGCCACCCCCTCGGTGGAGGCGTGCGCCCGGTGCATGGCGCCAAACGCATCGTTCACGAACGCATCGGCATAACCCACCAAGATTCGGGCCAGGGAGGGGTCGTTCTTCGTCTCGCGCGCATCGAAGCGCGTGTTTTCGAGCAGCGTCACCGAACCCTCCGGCGCGCTCGCCACGAACGCCTGCTGCGCTTCGCTGCCCGGCCCGTCGCACGCCAGGTAGCGCACCTCGCGCTCCAGCAGCGCTCCCAGGTGAGCCGCGACGGGACCCAGCCGCGCCGCATCATCTGGCTGGCCCTTCGGCCGCCCGAGATGACTCATCAGGAACAGCGTTGCCCCCTCGTCGAGAAGGGCGCGAATCGTCGGCAGTGCCGCCCGGATTCTCGTATCGTCGCCCACCACGCCGTCGCGGACAGGCACGTTGAAATCGACGCGCATCAACACGCGTTTCCCGGCGACGTCGAGGTCACTCAGTCTCGGAATCATCGAATGCTCCTTCGCAAGCAAGGACGCGTCACGCGAGCGGGGGTGACGGACGAACCGCCACCCCCGCACCGCGTCGCGTTCGCGTCGTTACGCCTGGCCCATCAACGTCAGGACGTCCACCATGCGGTTGCTGTAGCCCCACTCGTTGTCGTACCAGACGAAGAACTTCGCCATCGTCCCATTCGACTTCGTGAGGCCCGCATCGAACACGCCGGAGTGCGGATCGCCTTGAATGTCGTTCAGGACGAGCGGCTCCTCGCTGTACCGAACGATGCCGTGAAGCGGTCCCGCCGCGGCCTCGCGCACCGCCGCGTTGATCTCCGCGGCGCTCGCCGCGCGCTTCAGCACGGCGGTCACGTCACTGATCGAACCGGTCGGGGTGGGAA
>CAJXWR010000039.1 GCA_913062675.1 uncultured Trueperaceae bacterium | reverse complement strand
GGCGCCGATCCGGAAGATGTCGAGGGGTCTGTCAGCTTCGGCCTGTCGGACTGGAACGGATGTCTGGAGATGGACGATGCAGCCGTGCGCTCCATCACTCTCACAACAAACAGCTTCATCCCCGTGCCCGATCTGACGGTCTGGAACGTGGGCAATGAATGGTGCCCGGACAGTCCCGGGACCGAGGCGATCTTCCTGAGCCGTGAGGTCTCGGCCATCTCCGACGTCATCGCCACCTTCGACCGACTCCGCGACCCCGAAGCCGAACTCCCCACCAGTGACCTCTACGCCGGCATCGACCGCATCGAAGCCACCGGCCCCAACCAGGTCACCTTCCACCTCACCGAACCCAACCCCTTCTTCGGCTTCGACCTCTCCGACAACCATGCCGTCATCACCGACGCCGACGCCACCGACCTCGGTCGCACCTTCGATGGCACCGGACCCTTCCGCGTCACCAGCTACACCGCCGAGGACCGCATGACGCTCGAGGCGAACGCCGACTACTTCGCAGGCGCACCCGGCGTCGAGGAACTCACCCTCCTCTTCTTTGCCGACCAGGCCGCCGCCGTCACCGCCCTCCGTGGCGGTCAGGTCGACCTCGTCCTGCGCATGCCCACCCCGCTGTACCAAAGCCTCGAAGGCGCATCCGGCGTGACCCGAGTCACCGTCCCCACGAACGGCTTCGACCTCGTCCGCCTGCGCACCGACCGCGCCCCTGGCAATGACCCGCGCGTCGTGCAAGCCCTTAAACTCGCCGTCGACCGTGACGCCATCGTCGAACTCGTCACCGACGGACTCGCCGTTCCCGGCCTCGACACGCCCGTCGGTCCGCTCTACGAAGCGCTTCACCGTCCCGACGTGACGCCCCCCGCCCGCGACGTCGACGCCGCACGCGCCCTTCTCGCGGAGGCCGGGCATGCCGACGGCCTGTCGCTCACCCTGCACGTCCCCGACAGCGGCGACCGTCCCGACCTCGCCGTGGTCCTCAAGCAACAACTCGAAGAGGCCGGCTTCCTCATCGACGTGAACGTCCAGCCCGAAAGCGTTTACTACGGCGATGGCGGTTGGCTCGACGTCGACTTCGGCATCACCGGCTGGGGATCGCGCCCCATCCCGCAGTTCTACTTCGACACGATGATCGCCTGCGACGCCGTGTGGAACGAAGCGCACTACTGCAACCCCGAGGTCGACGCGCTCATCTCCACGGCAGGCAGCACGCTCGACGAGGCCGAACGCACCGCCGCCTACGCCGAACTGCAAACCATCCTCGCGAACGAGGGCCCCTACCTCATCCCGTACTTCTTCCCGCAGTTCGCCGCCCACGCCGACGGTTTCACCGGCCTCGACCTCAAGGCCTTCCCTGGCCGCACCAACCTCGCGAGCATCGAACCGCGCTGACCGTCCACGGGTGGACCGTCCGACGATGACCCCCGCAACCGCAACGCCCCCACGCGCCCGGACCGGCTGGCGCACCCTCCGAAGCCTCTTCGCCACCCCCACGAGTACCGTGGGGGTGGTCATCGTCGGCGTGTTCCTCCTCCTCGCCGCCATCGGGCCGCTCGTCGTTCCCTACCAACCCAACGAGCAACTCCTCACTGCACGCTCGCAACCCCCCAGCCTCGAACACTGGTTCGGAACCGACCGACTCGGCCGTGACGTCTTCAGCCGCGTCGTGGCAGGCGCACGCGACATCTTCCTCCTCGCCGGGGGCGGCACGGCACTTGCCGTCCTGCTCGGGACCCTCACAGGTCTGATGGCCCCCACGCTTGGAGGCTGGTGGGACGAAATCACCTTCCGCCTCTACGACACCCTGCTCGCCCTTCCCGCCCTCCTCCTCGCCCTCCTCATCCTCGGCACCATCGGGCCCTCGCGCAGCAGCGTCCTCTTCGTCATTGCGATCGCCTACACCCCCATCGTCGCGCGCGTCGTCCGCAGCGTCGTGTTGAGCGTCAAGACCCGCGATTGGGTCGCCGCAGCCCGACTCCAGGGCGAATCGCTCGTGTGGATCGTCTTCCGCGAGATCCTGCCGAGCGTTCTTCCCGCCCTGGCCGTCGAAAGCGCCCTCCGCTTCAGCTACGCCATCTTCCTCGTCGCCTCGCTCGGCTTCCTCGGCGTGGGCGTACAACCCCCCGCACCCGACTGGGGCCTCATGGTCGCCGAGGCCCGCAACTACGTCTTCACGACCCCCTGGACCCTTGCCTTTCCCGCCGCCGCCATCAGCCTCCTCGTGATCGCCGTGAACCTCGCCGCCGATGGTTTGGGCCGCGCCCTGCAAGGGGAGACGCGATGACGACCCCAAGCGGCCTTCACGTCCACGAACTCGACGTCACCTACAGCACCGCCCCCGGAACCCTCCCCACCGTTCGGCGCGCCACGCTGCACGTACCCCGGGGCCGCACCGTCGGCCTCGTCGGAGAATCCGGGTCGGGGAAGAGCACGCTCGCCCTTGCGCTCCTCCGCGCCCTGCCCGAGAACGGTCGCATCAGTCACGGTCACGTCACCCTCGACGACGTCGACCTCACCCGCCTCGATCCCGAGGCCCTCAGGGCCATCTGGCGAAACCAGGTGCGCCTCGTGCCCCAAGACCCCCTCCCCGCCATGAACCCCGCCCAGCGCGTCGGCAGTCAACTTGCCGAAGCGCTCGAGCCGGAAGACCCCCGCAAGGCCGACAGGGCCGCCATCGACGCCGTCCTCACCAACGTCGGGCTTCCCGATCCACGACGCATCAAGCGCGCCTACCCCTTCGAGCTGTCCGGAGGTCAGCAACAACGCGTCATGATCGCCATGGCGCTGCTCGGCGCGCCCAGCCTGCTCGTCATGGACGAACCCACGACGAACCTCGACGTCACCACCGAAGCCGCCATCCTCGACCTCATTCGCGACCGCGTCCGCAGCGACGACACCGCTGTCCTCTACGTCAGTCACAGCCTCGGCGTCATCGCCAGCCTGTGCGACGACGTGCATGTCCTGTACGCCGGCGAGATCGTCGAAAGTGCACCCGTCGAGGCGATCTACGAACGTCCGCTCCACCCCTACACCGCCGGTCTCCTCGCAGCCGTTCCACGCCTCGACGGACGCGGCGCGCGCCACCCCCTGCGCGCCATCCCCGGCCGCATCCCCGAACCCGGTGCACGGCCCGACGGGTGCAGCTTCGCGCCTCGCTGCCCCATCGCCACGCCCCAATGTCACGCCGAGGTCCCCACGCTGACCGAGCGAGACGACGGTCGCGCCGTCGCCTGTCACCGCGCCGACGAGATCGCCGCGGGAACCATCGATCCACTCTCCCAAGCAGACGCCGACGGTGAACGGACGCCACCCAGACCCGTACCCCTCCTCGAGGCCCGCTACGTCAGCAAGACGTACGCACGTCCCAGCCTGCGGCCCTTCTCCCGGACGTCTCGTCCCGGCGTGCATGCGCTCCGCGACGTCTCCCTCGACGTGCCGCGCGACGCCACGCTCGGCCTCGTCGGCGAATCCGGATCCGGAAAGAGCACCTTCGCGCGCGTCCTCGTCGGACTCGAACCGGCCGACGACGGCACGGTGAGTCTCGAAGCGTCCCCCGTCCCAGCCCGCCTCAAGGACCGCCCCCGCGCGCTACTCGAGCGCCTCCAAATGGTCTTCCAATCCAGCGACGAGGCCCTCCCCCCGCACCGCACGGTGCACTCCATCCTCGCCCGGCCGCTCACACGCCTCGCCGGCATCCCCGCCCACGAGGTCGATGGGCACGTCACCCGCCTCCTCGAGGCCGTGAACCTGCCTCCCGACTACGCCACCCGGCAACCCCGCGCCCTCTCCGGCGGTGAGCGGCAACGCGTCGCCATCGCCCGCGCCTTCGCCAGCCAACCCGACCTCATCCTCTTCGACGAGTCCGTTTCCGGTCTCGACGTCAGCGTGCAAGCCAGCGTCCTCAACCTGCTCGACACGCTGCAACGCCGTCACCGGACCGGTTACCTCTTCATCGGTCACGACCTCGCCGTCGTCGCCCACCTCGCCGACGAGATCGCCGTGCTGTACCTCGGGACGCTCCTCGAGCGGGCGCCCACCGCCCGCCTCCTCGCGCCCCCCTACCACCCCTACACCGAAGCGCTCCTTGCGGCCGTCCCCAGGCCCGACCCGCACGCCAAACCCGTGCGGCCCCCCCTCGAGGGGGACCTGCCCAGCCCCAGCGACGTGCCACCCGGCTGTCCGTTCGCAACGCGCTGCCCCCGACCCCTGGGGCCCACCTGCGATGACGAGCCGCCCCCCCTCCGCGCCAACGCCGCGGGCGACCACCAGGTTCGCTGCCACATCCCCCTCGACGAGCTCGAAGCGATGCAATCCCCCCTCGTGGACGCTCGGGATGGATCCGCATGACCCGCTACTTGCTCAGGCGCATCGCCTTCCTCGCCCTCACGCTGCTCCTCGCCTCCCTGCTCGTCTTCACCATCACGAACCTCCTCCCCGGCGACCCGGCTCGCATCATGCTGGGCCGTGAGGCCGGCCCCGCCGCGCTCGCCGAAGCGCGTGAGGCACTCGGGCTCGACGACCCGTTCCCCGTGCGGTACGTCACCTGGCTTGGGCAAGCGCTTCAGGGAGACTTCGGTACGAGCTTCACGACGGGGGAGGCCATCGCCCCGCTCGTCTTCGAGCGGCTAGGCAACAGCATGCGTCTCGCCGGCCTCACGCTCCTCATTGCCGTGCCCCTCGCCATCCTCCTTGGCGTCGTCGCCGCGCTCCATGCCAACCGTTGGCCCGACACCCTCATTTCCGTCACCAGCCTCGCGGTGGTCGGCCTACCCGAGTTCGTCACCGGCCTGATCCTCATCCAGTTGTTCGCGTTCGGTCTCGGTTGGGTCCCCGCTAATGCGTCCATCGCGCCTGGCGCAACGTTCGCCGAGGCGCTTCCCGCCATGGTCCTCCCAGCCATCACCGCCACCCTCGTGATGCTGGCCTACATCGCGCGCCTCACGCGCGCAAGCGTCGCAGCCGAGTTGACACGTCCCTACGTCCGGACGGCACGCCTCAAGGGCACGAGCCACGGCACGGTGCTGCGCCGCCACGTGCTCCGCAACGCACTCCTACCCACCGTCACGATTATCGCCATCAGCTTCGGGTGGCTCATCAGCGGTCTCATCGTCGTCGAGAACGTCTTCAACTACCCCGGTCTCGGTCGACTCCTGACCTTCGCCATTGATCGGCGCGACCTGCCCCTCATGCAAGCCATCACCCTCGCCGCCGTCACGGTCTTCGCCCTCGCGAATCTCGTGGCGGACGTCACCTACGCGATTCTCGATCCCCGCATTCGGCTTGCCTGAAGCAACGCCGCGCGGCGCACGGGGGTTACACCCCCGCGAAGCGAGCGATCACCTCGCGCACGTCGTCCGCACGGCCCGACACCGAACCCGCCAACGTCCCATCGCGAAGGAAGACGACGTGATCGGCGCGCATGGCCGCCACCGGGTCGTGCGTCACCATCAACACCGTCCACCCCTCCTCGTCCACACCCGCACGAAGGACGTCGAGCACGTCACGACCGGTCGCCGAATCCAAGTTCCCGGTCGGCTCGTCCGCCAGGATGACCACCGGGTCGTTCACCAACGCGCGCGCAAGAGCCACCCGTTGCCGTTGCCCTCCCGACAACTGTCCTGGACGGTGATCGAGCCGCTCGGCAATCCCGAGTCGCTCGGCAAGATGCGCGAGGCGCTCCCGGCCCGCATCCACGCGCCCCGCCACCTCGGCCGGCAGCAACACGTTTTCACGGGCGGACAACGCCTCGATCAACTCGAACGTCTGAAACACGAACCCGATCGTGTCCCTCCGCAAGACCGTCAGTGCATCATCATCCAATGCGCTCGTACTTCGTCCCGCCACCAGGACGTCCCCCGCATCGGGTACGTCCACGAGGCCCAACACGTGCAGCAACGTCGACTTTCCGCTTCCCGAGGGCCCCATCACGGCCGTGAACGAGCCCGACGCCACCGAAAGCGACACGTCCCGCAAGGCGGGAATCACGACCTCGCCCAACCGGTACGACTTCACGACGTTGCGCGCCTCGATGGCAATGCCGCTCACGTCGACCCCCGCAACGCCACGACCGGCGGCTGGCGCGAAGCGACGCGCGCTGGAACGAACGAGGCAATCAAACCCACCAGGGGAGAGGACAGCAAGGCAATCACCACCAACGACCACGGTACCGAAGGTTCGAGGCGGTACCCCGTCAATGCCGTCGCACCCGCCGTCACGAGGTCACCCAGCATCAACCCGAACGCCACGCCCACCAAGCTCCCGACCGTCACGACGATCAGGCCCTCGGCCAACACCACCCGTTGCACCCCCGCCCGCGACAAGCCCGTCACCCGCAACGTGGCGACGTCACGACGCCGCGACGCCAGGTTCATCCCCAACGTGTTCGCCACGCCCAACGCCGCGATGCCCACCGCCAACACCAGCAGCACGTTCGTCGTGGTGAACGTCCGGCGACTCACCGCCACGATCTCCTCCCGGTAGGTACCGCCATCGGTCACGTCCAGGAAACGCTCCGGGAAGGCGTCCCGCACCCGCTGCGCCACGACGCCGCGTTCCGCCCCCGGTTCGACCGTCAACACGTACAGGTCCGGCGTCCCCGCACCAAATCGCTCGAGATCCTCGAGTCTCGTCAGCACCGACTCCCCACCCCCCGTGTAATCCACCACGACGGCACCCACGCGAAACGGCTCGAAACCCGCATCCGTGCGCAACGACAACTTGTCGCCAAGCGCCAGGCCGAACCGCTCCTGAAGCGCACTCGAGATGATCACCGCATCGCTCGCCTCGAGCGCAGCGAAACCCATCGCATCGTCGCCCTGACCCTCGACGTAGGGAAACGACCCAAAGCCACGTGTTGGGTGGAACCGTTCCGGATCCACGAGCACCATGGCGATGCTCCGCGCGCGAACGTCCCCCTCCGGCTCGAAGCGGACGGCACGAATCGCTACGCCGGACACCTCATCGACGCCCTCCACGTCACCCAGCGCCTCGACGAAAGCGGAATCGAACGCCACGGGCGACGTGACGAACAGGTCCCCCACGATCGACGCGTCGATCCAATCCTCGATCGACCGGTTTATGCCCGCCACCATCGACCCCACCCCAATCACCAGTGCCACCCCCACCGCCACCGTTCCCACCGCCACGCCATTCCGGTTCGAACTCCGCAGCGTGAACGGGATGGCAAGCCGTCCGGGTGCCCCAAACACGCGGTGAAGAAGCGGCCCCGCCAACCGCAACCCGCCACGAAGCAACGGTCGCGATACCAACGCAATGCCAATCACGAACGCGGTCATCACCAGCGCCGCCACGGGAATCGAAACCCAACCCGACCACGGGAGTTGCGATGCGCCCCACGCCACCACGAGCGTCACCACGCCCCCCCGCACGCTGCTGGGCGTGACCGTCACGTCCGCCTCCCGCCGCGCGACGAGGGGTGCCGCACGCGACGCAACCCGCGCGGGCAACACCGACGCCAAGATCGCCACGCTGCCCCCCACCCCAGCAGCCAGAAGGAACGCACCCAACGGGAGCGACACGGTGCGCATCGGCAAGCCCAACCCCACGGCGTTCACCCAAGCCAGCAGCCACGCCATCGCCACACCCAACACCAACCCCGACACCATCCCCAGCAACGCCACGATGACCCCCTCGTACAGCGCGATGCGCGCCACCTCACGCCGCCGCAACGCCACGGTCCGCAACGTCGCGTACGTCTGCGTTCGCTCCACCACGCCCGCCATGAACGTGTTGTAGGCAAGAAAACCGGCCAACGCCAGGAGCGTGGCGGCAAGCACGAGCAAACCCGCCTGCAACGTCTCCACGATGCCCCCCGCCACGGTTCCCGGCCCCGCGGGCAGGGTGAGACTCAACGTTTCCCCCAGCGTGGAACCCAAGGCGCTCCGCAAGGCCGCCTCCAACGCGTCACGCGACACCCCGTCGGACGCCTCCACCTCCAACCAGGACACCCGCCCCGGCAGTCGCACGACCTCCTGCAACACGTCGAGCGACGTGATGGCCACGCGGCCCCCATTGCTCGTGGCAAGCCCCGCGCCGGCGTCGAGCAACCCCACCAGCGTGAAGTCCACGGGACCGAACCGCGTGGCAAACGAGACCTCGTCCCCCAGCGTCCAGCCGCGCGCCCGCGCAAACGAGGCCGACATGGCGACCTGACGCATCCCCACGGCGGGCCAAACCCCGTCGCGGAGCGTGGCGGGAAGCGCGTCCACCTCCCCAACGTCGCGCCCCACCACCAAGAATCCCGTATCGACACCGGGGAGGGTGGCCGACTCGTACGCCTCGATCCCACGAACCGGTTCCATCGCGACGCTCAACACGGGGCGAAGCGCCGCCACTTCGTCCACGTCACGAAGCGCTGCCACCACCGGTTCCACCTGCAAAACCGCGCGTCCCGACGTGCCAGGCGCAATCAGCCAAGAAGCACGCCCCACGCTCGACGCGAACTCGGCCTGCAGATTCGCGCGGACGGTCGAACCCACCGAGAGGGTCGCCAGGACCGCGGCAATCCCCACGGCAACGCCCAGTACGGTGGCGGCGCTTCGCCACGGATGGCGAAGGACGTGCCGCCACGCCAAACGGAACAGCGGACTCACGGAAAGGCCGCCTCAATCACCGGCGTTCGCCCATGCGTCGACGCTTGCATGCGCATGCGCCGGGCGTTCCGGTGGATTCGCGCGCGGCTCCACCGGGTAGCCAAGGCTCGCCAGGGCCTGCACCACGTCCTGCACGGTGTTCACCTGCACGAATGCATTTCGCAGGCTTCCCGACCCATCCAGCTGCATGGCGTACTTCGCCAAATGCCCTCGCAACCCTCGCAACCCCGCCTCCGACCCGTACCACGCGACGTGCAGCTCGGCATGGCGCACCAGGACGCGCACCATCGCCTCCACGCTTGGCCGCTCCCCCCGCAGGACCTCCGCGAACGTCCACGGTCGACCCAGTGCACCCCGGCCAATCATCACGCCCACGCCATGCGCCATGCGAGACCGTGCGCCCACCCCATCCGTCACGTCCCCAGAACCGAGGACCGGAACGGGACTCCGCGCCGCCAATGCCGCGATGGGCGTCCAATCCGCCTCCCCGTCGTACTTCTGCTGCGCCGTGCGCCCATGCACCGCCAGCGCGTCGACGCCCGCCTCGATGAGAGCGTCCGCCACCGGGTCGAGCGTCACGGTGTCCCACCCCAAACGAAGCTTCGCGGAGACGGGAACACCCCCCGCCTCCCGCATGGCCTTCACGATACGCGCCGCCAAGTTGGGGTCCCCCATCAACTCCACGCCACACCCCTTGTTCACGATCTTCTTCACCGGGCAACCCATGTTCAAATCCAAGGCCACGGGGTCGAACCGTTCCACCAGCAATTCGGCTGCACGCGCCGCGTCGTCGGGATCGGAGGCGAAGAGCTGAATCACCAGGTCCGGTTCTCCAGGGTAGGGCGCCGCAATTGCCAACGTGCGTTCATCCCCACCTGCCAGCGCCTTCGCGCTCACCATTTCCGTCACCGCCCAGGCGCTCCCCTGCTCCCGGCACAAGCGACGAAACGGCGCGTCGGTGAATCCCGCCATGGGCGCAAGCACGGCACGTCCCTCGGCGAGGCGCTCATCGAAGAATCCCATCAAGCGAAGTGTACCCACCACGTCTCGTTCCGCCCGTCCACGTCGGCAAGCGGTGCAATGCGGGTGGTAGAGTGGTCGCCGACCAAAACGGGACGCCTCGACGGCGTCCTTTCCCTGGAGGGTGAAGCCATGATCAGCGTGACCGACCTGCGAAACGGCACGAAGGTAGAAATGGACGGGGGACTCTGGGAGTGCCTCGAGTATCAACACCAGAAGATTGGCCGTGGAGGCGCGAAGGTCGTCGCCAAGTTCCGAAACATGGAGACGGGCAGCATCGTGGAGCGGACGTTCAACGCCTCGGAGAAGCTGTCCGACATCTTCATCGACTACAAGACGCTGCAGTACCTCTACAGTGACGGGGACATGTTCACCTTCATGGACCTCGAGACATACGACCAGCCAGCCTTGCACCGCGACCAAATTGGCGAAGCGGCCCGCTGGCTCAAGCCGAACATCGAAGTCACCGTCGACTACTACCGCGAGAAGGCCCTCAAGGTCACGCTTCCCAACGTCGTCGAACTCGAAATCACCGAGACCGATCCCGGCGTGAAGGGGGACACCGTGTCCGGTGGCTCCAAGCCCGCCACCGTCGAGACCGGCGCGACGGTCGCCGTACCCCTCTTCGTCGAAACGGGAACGGTCATTCGCGTCGACACGCGGACCGGTGAGTACCTGGGGCGAGCCTGATGGAGTTCAAGGACCTCAAGAAGCTCCTTGATGCCGTCGTCGCCACCGACGTCGACGAGTTCCACTTCGAATCCGGTGATGCGCGCATCGTCATCAAGCGTGGCGCATCGGCGCACGTCGTGACGACGGTGCCTGCCGCCCAAGCGCCTGCACCCGCCGCAGCCCCTCCCGTCGCACCTGCGGCGCCCGCCGCCCAACCTGCCGCACCCGCGGAGGCGCCGGTCGCGTCGGCACCGGCACCCGGTCACGTGGAGATCACCGCCCCCATCGTCGGCACGTTCTACGCCTCGCCCGCACCGGATGCCGCCCCCTTCGTCAAGGTGGGAGACCGGGTGCAGAAGGGCGCGGTGCTGTGCATCATCGAAGCCATGAAACTCATGAACGAGATCGAAGCGGAAACCTCGGGCACGATTGCCGAGATTCTGGTGCAAAACGAAGAGCCCGTGGAGTACGGGCAGGCGTTGTTCCGCATCGATCCGGACTGAGTCGTGTTCAAGAAGATTCTGATTGCCAATCGCGGCGAGATCGCCTTGCGGATCCTCCGGGCCGCACGCGAGCTCGGGATTCGTACCGTCGTCGCGTACAGCGAAGCCGACCAGAACAGTCTGCCCGTCCTCCTGGCCGATGAATCGATGTGCATTGGGCCTGCACCCGCGAACGCGTCGTACCTGAACGTCCGCAACCTGCTGTCCGCTGCGGCGGTGTCGGGCTGCGAGGCCATCCATCCAGGTTACGGGTTTCTCGCCGAGAACGCCGAGTTCGCCGAGAAGTGCGAGGAGCACAACCTCGTGTTCATCGGTCCACGACCTGAAACGATTCGGAGGATTGGCGACAAGGCCAGTGCGCGTGCGCTTGCCGTCGAGGCGGGCGTGCCCATTACGCCCGGTTCGGGTCCCCTTGACGACGTCGAGGCGGCGCAACGCTTTGCCGCCGAGGTTGGCTACCCCGTGATGCTGAAAGCGTCTGCAGGGGGTGGCGGGCGCGGCATGCGCGTCGTGCAGAGCGAGAATGAACTCGAACGCCTCTTCGTGGGCGCGCGTGAAGAGGCGCGTGCCGCATTCGGGAACCCGGAGATGTACCTCGAGAAGTACGTCGAGGAGCCCAAGCACGTCGAGATTCAAGTGTTTGGGGATGGGGAAGGCAACGTCGTGCACTTCTACGACCGCGATTGCTCCATCCAACGGCGCTACCAAAAGGTGCTGGAGGAGGCCCCCAGCCTGCTCGAGGACGATTTGCGGGCCCGCATCGCCGACGCAGCCGTCACCCTCGCGAAGTACATTCGCTACCGGGGCGCTGGGACGGTCGAGTTCCTCGTCGATGTTCACGGGGCGTTCTACTTCAGTGAAATGAACACGCGGATTCAGGTCGAACACCCGGCGACCGAGCTCGTGACGCGCTTCGACCTCGTGCAGGAGCAATTCCGCGTCGCGGCGGGGCAAGGGTTGAGCGTGACGCAGGACGACATCGAGGTGGAGGGCCACGCCATCGAGGTGCGCATCAACGCCGAGGATCCCGCCCACGATTTTCGTCCGTCTGCTGGAACGATTACCGACGTGCATTGGCCCGGCGGTCCCGGCATCCGCGTCGATTCGCACGTGTACGCCGGGTACCGCATCCCCCCGAACTACGATAGTCTCGTAGCGAAGATTCTCGCTTGGGCCCCCACGCGGGAAGAAGCCATTGCGCGCATGGAACGCGCGCTACGGGAAACCGTGATCGAGGGTGTAACGACCACGATTCCCTTCCACCTCGACGTCCTCGAAAACGCCTTCTATCGACGCGGCGCGATCTACACCAACTTCATCGCCCGCCGCATGTCCTGACCTCGGAGGTTCTCGATGAACTCGGCAGCACCAGAACTTGGAAATGACGTGCTCTTCGGGATTGCGCAGCTCGCGCTCGAACGCGTCGACGGCATGCGACCCCTCTCCCCGCCCCCTCGCGTCGGTGAGTTCCTCACGGGCCGTCGCGCCAAGGGGATTCGAATCGAGCGGGAGGGCGATATGGTCGACATTTCGCTCAACGTCACCGTCAAGTACGGTCTCGAGATTCCCAAGGTCAGTGAGCGCGCCATTGCCGTGATACGCGAGTCGGTCGCGTCCATGACGGGCTTGACCGTGCGGTCGGTACGCGTCTCCGTCGTAGGAATCGACGTGGAGGATGAGGGCGGCGAGGACCGCGTGGATGGCTAGGCGACGCGCCCGCGAACTCGCGTTTCGCGCGTTGTTTCAATCGGATCGGGGTGGATCCGACCTCGACGAGGTTTGGCGTCAAGTCCGGGGTGAGGCGCTCGAGACGCTCGATGAGGAGGGCGAGGGTGACGGCTACGAGGACGTCGTGGACGCCGAAGGACTCGCCTTTGCGGAGCGTCTCGTGCACGCGTATCGTGACCATCGCGGCGAGGTGGATGACGATCTTGCCCACCGGATTCAAGGCTGGAGTTTCACGCAAATGTCGCAAACCGATCTCAACGTGCTTCGTCTCGCGATGACCGAACTGCTCTACGAGCCGGACGTTCCGCCGCGCGTGACGATGGAAATGGCGGTCCGGCTTGCGAAACGTTTCGGTGGCGAGGATTCGGGACGGTTCGTCAATGGCGTTCTCGCCTCTTGGTACCGCGAGTACGAGGCGGAGCCCGTGGAGGCGTCATGACTGCAAGGGTTCTGAACGGACGTGAGGTGGCGAAGACGCTCATGGAGGAGCTCGCAATGAGCGTCGGGGCGATGCCGACGCCACCGCGACTCGTGTTCGTGCGGGCTGGAGACGATCCCGCCAGCGCCTCGTACGTGCGTTCCAAGGAACGGCTCGCGGCGAAGGCGGGCGTGCGGAGCGAAACGCGTGTCTTCGAAGCCAGCGTGACGCAGGAGGACCTGCTCCGTGAGATCGCCTCGCTGAACGCCGATGCGGACGTCGATGGGATTCTCGTTCAGCTTCCGTTGTACGGGCACCTGCGCGCCTCGGAGATCCTCGATGCGATCGACCCTGCCAAGGACGTTGATGGCTTACACCCCGTGAACGTGGGGCTGTTGTGGAGCGGCCGACCGGGTCTCGTGCCCGCCACCCCGGCAGGCTTGATTCGCATCATGGAGCACTACGTACTGCCGTTCGAGGGGCAGGACGTCGTGATCGTGGGGCGCAGCAACCTCGTGGGTAAACCCGCAGCCGCACTGTTCCTGGCGCGGAATGCCACCGTCACGCTTTCGCATTCGCGCACTCGGGACCTGGCGAGCGTCACGCGTCGCGCGGACGTGATTGTCGCGGCGGCGGGGCAACCCGGCATGATTCGCGCGGACATGGTGAAGGCGGGCGCCGTCGTGCTCGACGTGGGGCAAGCGCCCGTCGATGGCGTGCTTCGAGGTGACGTCGCCGACGACGTGGCGGGGGTCGCGTCCGCCGTCACACCCACGCCAGGTGGTACGGGACCCATGACGGTCGCGATGGTCGTGGCGAACACCGTGCACGCAGCCAAGGCGAGGCGAGGCTAGCGCGTGAGCGTCTTCGACAACGGTCCGCTCGTTGCTGCCGTGGTGGCCACGATTGCGGCGCAAGTGCTGAAACTGTTGATCGTCGCGGCCACGGAACGTCGGTTCGCGCCCGATCGCCTGCTCGAGACGGGCGGCATGCCGTCCTCGCACTCCGCTTCGGTGACGGCGCTTGCGCTTGCCTTGGGTCTCGAGGTGGGTTGGGCGTCCCCGCATTTCGCGATTGCGATGGTCCTTGCCGGCATCGTGATGTACGACGCGACCGGAATTCGGCGGGCAGCGGGGGTGCAAGCACAACTCATCAACGATTTGGTGGAGGAGCTGGGGCACCTGTTCGACGCCGGGTTTCAACCCCAGGCACTCAAGACCCTGTTGGGTCACACCTACCCGCAGGTGTTGATGGGCGCCCTGCTCGGTGTCGTCACCGTGTTCGCGCTGCGCGTGTGACCCCTGTCGCGAGCCCGGTTTTCAGGCCACGCGACTCGCGAGACTCCCCAGCATCGAACGCAGCATCTGCGTATCGGTCCCTTCGGGGAGGGAATCCATCCAGGCTTCGATGCGTTCCATCCCGTCCCGGAGCTTCCGTTCCGCGACTTCTTGCGCATAACGAAGCGCGTCCGCCTGCTCGATGAGGGCGAGGGCGTCTCGTACGTCCGCCTCGGCAATCTCGCTACGTTCGCGATTCAGGAGGCGGGTGAGGTGCATCGCGTCTTCGCTGGGCAGGGTGTGGAGGGCGCGCGCGAGGATGAGCGTGCGTTTCCCCTCGTACAGGTCACCCGCGAACTCCTTGCCGTACCCGCCCTCGTCGGGCAGAAGGTTCAGGACGTCATCGCGAATCTGGAAGGCCGCACCGAGTGCCAGGCCTGCCGGTTCGAGGCGAGGATCGGGCGTCACGCCGGCCAGCAAGGCACCGAGGTGGAGGGGCGCCACGATGGTGTAGCGCGCCGTCTTCCGCTCCACCATGTCGAGGTAGTCCGCCTCGTCCACATCGAAGCGTGCCTCCTCCACCCAGGAAAGGTCGAGGTGTTGTCCCTCGGCGGTGCGCGTGATCGTCTCGCCGAACTCCTTCAAGATCGCTTCACGATTGGGGTAGTCGGCCTCGATGAGGAGGCGCCACATGGCGACGTGCATGGCGTCCCCCACGTTGATGGCGACGGGAATGCCGACCGTGCGGTGTAGGGCGGGCGCACCCCGCCGCGTTTCCGAACCGTCCTCCACGTCGTCGTGCACGAGCACCCAATTCTGGAAGAGTTCCAGGGCGGCTGCAATGGGGATGGCATGCTCGAGCTGCGCGCCGTGCGCGAGAGCGGAGGCGACGACGAGGCGACCCCTCAGCCCCTTGCCACCGCGGAGCGGGTAGTCACGTTGCAGTTCCGCGAAGCGACTGAGCGCGTCGTCTCCCGCGGGTGAGGGGAGGGCGTCCAACAGGCGTTCAAGGATGCGCGTATCGACGTCATGGGCTTGCGTCATGGCTTACCCCCCACTTCCCAAGGCGAAGAGGGTGGTCACGATCCACGTGGCGAGGGTGAGGCCAAGCACCGTCACGAGGAGGTAGGGGAACGTCGCTCGGTACGTGGCGAACACGAGCCGCCAGGTGTCCCGACGCGACAACCGAGCAGGGGGCTCCTGCTCGGTCGTCGTGCTTCGGGTTGCGCGGTCGGGCATTGCGGCGTCAGGGGCGCCGGATGCACGCCTTGAAGTGACCGGGGGACACTTCCTCGAGCGGTGGGACGACGTGCTTGCATTCCTCGACGGCGATGGGGCAGCGCGTACGGAACACGCATCCAGACGGCGGGTTGATGGGGCTGGGGATGTCGCCCTGGAGAAGGATGCGTTCCCGCTTGAGGGTCGGATCGGGAATGGGCACGGCGGAGAGGAGCGCCTCGGTGTAGGGGTGGACCGGGTTGCGGTACAGCTCCTTGGCGGGCGCGATCTCCATGATGCGACCGAGGTACATCACGATGACCTTGTCGCTGATGTACTCGACGACCCCCAGGTCGTGCGCGATGAACAGGAGCGTGAGCCCCAGTTCTTCCTTCAGGTCCTGCAGCAGGTTGACGACCTGCGCTTGAATCGACACGTCGAGCGCGGAGACCGGCTCGTCCGCCACGATGAAGAGCGGATCGACCGCGAGGGCGCGCGCGATGCCGATGCGTTGACGCTGACCGCCGGAGAACTCGTGGGGGTAGCGGCGCATGTGGGAGGGGGAGAGGCCGACGCGTTCGAGCAGGTCGGCGACCTTCTCTTCGCGTGCACGGCCGGAGGCGAGGTTGTGAATCTGGAGGGCTTCACCAATGATGTCGCCGACCGACATGCGCGGGTTGAGGCTCGCGAAGGGGTCTTGGAAGATGATTTGCATCTTCTTTCGGTACTCGCGCATCTTCGCTTTGCTGAGCGTGGTGATTTCGGTGCCCTGGAACTTCACGCTGCCTGCGGTGGGTTCGATGAGACGCAGGATGGAGCGTCCCGCGGTGGTCTTACCCGATCCGGATTCCCCCACGAGGCCGACGACCTCGCCGGGTTGGACGGCGAACGACACGTCCTCCACGGCTTTGACGTTCGCGACGACGCGCGACAGGATGCCGCCACGAATGGGGAAGTACTTCTGCAGGTCCTTGACCTCGAGGATGGGTTCGGCCGCTTGGGTGGCGGGGTTGTTCGACGCGTCGCTCATGCCGTCACCTCGTCTTCACGCAGGTCAATGTCGTTGTAGCGGAAGCAGCGCACCATGTGGCCGTTGCCCGCGTCTTCGAGCGGGGGAATGGCCTCGGTGCAGCTGGGTTCCGCGTACTTGCAGCGGGGGTGGAAGGCGCACCCTTCGGGCAGGTGCAGCGGGTTGGGTACGTTGCCGGGAATGGCCTCGAGGCGTTCTTGGTGCTCGGCAGCCTTGTCCACACGCGGAATGGAGTTCAGCAGGCCGCGCGTGTACGGCATGCGCGGGTTTCCGTAGATGTCGCCCACGTCGGCTTCCTCGACCGCGCGACCGGCGTACATGACCACGACGCGCTCCGCGATTTCGGCGACGACACCCAGGTCGTGCGTGATGAAGAGGATCGACATGCCGATTTCCTCTTGCAATTTGCGCATCAGGTCGAGAATTTGAGCTTGAATCGTCACGTCGAGCGCCGTGGTGGGCTCGTCGGCGATCAGCAGTTTCGGTCCGCAGGACAGCGCCATGGCGATCATGACGCGTTGCCGCATCCCGCCCGACATCTGGTGCGGGTAGTTCTTGACGCGCTTGCCGGGCTCGGGAATGCCGACGAGGTCGAGCATTTCCGTGGCCATCATCATGGCTTGCTTCTGGGTCTTGCCCTGGTGCAGCACGATCGCTTCGGCGATTTGATCGCCGACCGTGTAGACCGGGTTGAGGCTCGTCATGGGCTCTTGGAAGATCATGCTGATTTCGTTCCCGCGAATGCGTCGCATGTCGTGCTCGCTCTTCTTCAGCAGGTCTTCACCTTCGAAGAGGATTTCGCCTCCCGCGAAGCGGCCGGGGGGTTGGGGAATGAGGCGCATGGTGGAGAGGCTCGTCACCGATTTTCCGGAGCCGGATTCTCCCACCACGCCGAGGGTTTCCCCACGGTCGATGTGGAAACTCACGCCGTCGACGGCTTTGACGGTACCTTCGTCGGTATCGAAGTACGTCTTCAGGTCGCGGACGTCCAACAGGCGGTCAGCGTTCGCCATGCAGATTCCTCCCGTTCCGACGGTGCGTCACGAAACTCCGTCACGTCACCATCCTCGACGCGATAACCGGGCGTCGAAGCAAAATCGGACTGGCGAAATTGGAGGTCGAGCTATAAGGTCGTGCCGTTCAGATACGTCCGTTGAAGAGAGTGTACCCCACATGGCGCGGGGTACGTCTAGGTGCCAGCGGGGAATCGGGGTCAGCGGCGCTTGCGGGGGTCGAGCGCGTCGCGGAGACCGTCGCCAACGAGATTCCAGAAGAGCACCGCGAGGAAGATGGGGATGCCGGGAATCAGCAGCCAGGGTACGAATTGAATGGAGATGCCTCGCGCGGTGGCGTCACGCAGGAGCAGCCCCCAACTTGCCGTATCGACCTCGCTGGGACCCAGACCGATGAAGGAGAGCCCCGTCTCGGTGAGGATGAATCCGGGAATGGCGAGGGTCAGGTCGACGATGACGTAACTCGCGGTGGCGGGCAGGAGGTGCCGCCAAAGGATGCGGCTCTCGCTGGCGCCAAGCGCCTTCGCTGCAGAAGCGTAGTCCATCTCCCGGATGGAGAGGATGAGGCTCCGGATGGTGCGCGCGAGGCCACCCCAGCCGACGAAACCGAGGACGAGCACGATCATGAGGAACGTCTGTGCGCTCGTCATTTGGAGACCGAACGCTTGGGCGAGGGGGTTGCGTGGATCCTGCAGGAGGCTCGCGAGGACGACGAGGAGGAACAAGCCGGGAATGGCGGAGAGCACCTCCACGAGGCGCATGACGAACTCGTCGACCCACCCCCCGTAGAAACCCGCGAGACCGCCGAATAGGAGGCCGAGGAAGAGCGAGACCCAAACGGCGAGGACGCCGATGGTAAGGCTCACCTGGCCTCCATAGAGGACGCGGCTGAACACGTCCTTGCCGAGGTTGTTCGTTCCCCAGAGGAAGATGCGGGCGGGGTCGTCGACGCCGAACAGGCGGAGGTCGCTTTCGAACAGGCCGAGGATCCTATACGGCTCGTCGGGCCGCTTCACGAAGAACTTGATGGGGTACGCCTGCGAGGTGTCTTCCACGTAGACGCGTTGGAAGGTGATGGGGTCGCGTTCCACCTCGACGTCGTACACGTAGGGGCGCACGAAACGTCCCGTGTCGGGGTCGGTCCAGTGAATCGGGGTGGGGGGACGGAAGGCGG
>CAJXWR010000038.1 GCA_913062675.1 uncultured Trueperaceae bacterium | reverse complement strand
GGCTTGCACCCAGGGGTGGTCGTCGGCGCAGTGGTTGAGCACGAGGTCGATACAGGTGCTCATGCCGTGGTCGCGGAGGGTGGCGCAGGTGGCTTCCAGGTCGTCGCGCGTGCCGAGCGCAGGCTCAACCTCGTGGTAGTCGGCAATGGCGTAGCCACCGTCGTTCTCACCCTCGCGTGCCTTGAGGGTGGACATGAGGTGCACGTAGGTGGCTCCGAGCTCCTCGAGGTACGTCACGCGCTCCTGCACGCCAGGCAGCGTGCGCGCGAAGCGGTCGACGTAGAAGACGTAGCCGAGCATGGATTCACGTTGAAACCAGTCGGGGGTCAGGTCCCGCTCGAGATCGAGTTCCTTGAGCGGTTCGGGACGGGCGACGAACCCCTCGGCGAGCTTCGTGACGAGCTGCTCGAGGAACGTGTCGTAGTCGGGGGGCTGGCCGTAGACGGGTCGCAACCCATCGAGGAGGTTTTGCAGCCAACGTTCGAGCCGCAACAGGAAAATCTGGCGGTCGCGTTCGGGCAGGTTCGCGAGCACCGGGGCGATGACCTCACGCACCTCGGCGAAGCGGGTCTTCGCATCGGGATCGAGGTAGCGAACGTTCTGCATTCGGAAAAGCGTACCCGCTCTCGCGTTCGCGCGTCAGGGTCGGGCGACGCGAAGTGCGGCGCGGGCCTCGAGTGCATGCTGCCGCGCGGTTGCGCCGTCGGAGGCGACGGCGGGGAGGTGCCCCATCTTGCGGCCCGTGCGGGCCTCTTGCTTGCCGTACAGGTGGAGATGCACGCCGGGCGTGGCGAGGGCGCGGCGGTAGCCATCTTCGTCCTCTGCACTCGGGAGGTGCTCACCGAGCAGGTTCACCATGACGGCGGGCTGGCGCAGGGTCGGATCGCCGAGGGGAAGACCGGCGAGGGTGCGCACTTGTTGTTCGAACTGCGAGGTGTGGGCCGCCTCGATGGTGAGGTGCGCGGAGTTGTGGGGTCGAGGCGCGATCTCGTTCGCGAGGACCGTTCCGTCGTGGGTCACGAAGCATTCGAGGCAGGTCACGCCGACGAGGTCGAGGTGCTCCGCGACGCTGCGCGCTGCGTGCGTGGCAGCCTCGAGCGTGGCGGGGTCGAGAGCGGCGGGTGCGGTCGCGACGTCGAGAATGCCGTTCACGTGTTCGGTCTGGATGACGGGATGGGTGACGAGACTGCCGTCGACGCCCCGTGCGACGACGATGGCGACCTCGGCGTGAAGGTCGACCTGAGCTTCGAGGACGCAGGCCACCTCTCCCAGTTCGCGCCAGGCGGCGATGGCTTCCGCCTCGCTTGCGACGCGGCGTTGTCCCTTGCCGTCATACCCAAGGCGCGCGGTCTTGAGGATGCCGCGCGTCCCAAGCGCTTGGAACGCACGGGCGGCGTCAGTCGCGTCGAGCACGGGGCGCCACTCGCCGAGGGGCACGCCAATCGAGGTGAGGAACTGCTTCTCTTCGATGCGGTCCTGCGCAAGGGTGAGTGCCCGCCGGCCGGGACGCACGGGCGCGTGGCGGGCGACCACGTCGAGCGCCGCGACGGGCACGTTTTCGAATTCGAGCGTGACCGCGTCGCAGGTTCGCGCGAAGTCTTGGAGTGCCGCCTCGTCATCCCATGCGGCTGCCACGACGCGCTCGGCGTGCACCGCGGCAGGGGAACCGTCGGCATCGGGCGCGTAGACGTGCACGCGGTAGCCCATGCGGGTCGCAGCTTCGGCAAACATGCGGCCGAGTTGCCCGGCACCGAGGACGCCGAGCACGGCACCCGGTGGGAGCATGCGGTTGGGGTCGCTCACGGTTGGTAGTGGGGCGTGGGCAGGTCCGGGTCGAGTGCGGCTTCGGCCTGTTCACGCTGGTAGGCGTGCAGCGCTTCGGCAAGGCGCGCATCCCGCAGCGCGAGGATGCGGATCGCGAGGAGGGCCGCGTTGGCGGCACCCGCTTCCCCAATGGCGAGGGTTCCGACGGGCACGCCGCGCGGCATTTGCACGATAGAAAGCAAGGAATCGGTGCCTGAGAGCGCCTTGCTGCGGACGGGCACCCCGAGTACGGGCAGCGTGGTCCAGGCGGCCAGCATCCCGGGCAGGTGCGCGGCCCCTCCCGCTCCTGCGATCAGGACTTCGAGTCCTTCGCCTGCGGCTTGACGGGCGACGTCGCGTAGGCGATCGGGGGTGCGGTGGGCGGAGACGACGCGGCACACGTGCGGCACGCCGAACGAGGTGAGGAGCGCGTCGGCCGGTTCGAGGGTAGGCCAGTCGCTGGTGCTGCCCATGAGGATGGCGACGCGTGGTGCGTCGGTCGTCGGTTCGGTCATGGCTCCTCCTTCGCGTCGCTGGACGCCGTGGGTAGCGTAGCGCTCTGCTCGCGGGTGCGTGACGGGCCGCCTGGGTGACTCGCGCGGGCGAGCCGATCGAGGATGGCGACCCAAGCGGGATCGGTGGGGGGACGTTCGATCACGATCTCGCTGGGTTGCTCCGCATCGAGACTGCGTAGCGCGTCGTAGAGGCCGTGGGCGTACCCCTCCGGGTCGTTCGGCAGCCGCAGCGTCGTCACCCCGCTGGCGATGGGCGGCATGGCGTCGCGGAGGAGGAGCGCCCCGCCGGGTTCGACGCAGGTGGGGGTGGAGAGTTCATCGGCGGACGCGAGGCGGGTGGGGGCGCGCGGCGCGTAGTGGCTTTCGAGGCGCCCGGGCGCGCGGGGCACATCGGCTTGCGTGCCGGCCACCGTCACGGGTCGCCCCAGCACCGTTTCGAGCATGGCGTGCGTCACGGCGCCCGGCCGCAACAGCGTGGGGGTGTCTCGTGAGAGGTCGAGGATGGTGCTTTCGAGGCCAATGCGGCTCGCACCGCCCTCGAGGATGAGCAGGTCGTCCTCGTGAAACTCGCTGGCCACGTGCTCGGCGCGGGTGGGACTGATGCGCCCGAAGCGATTGGCGCTCGGGGCGGCGATCGCACCTCCGTACGCCTGGAGGAGCGCCTGCGCGACCGGGTGGTCGGGCATGCGCAGCGCAACGGTGGCTTGCCCGCCCGTCACCGCGTCCGGAACCGTGTCGCTTCGGTGAAGGACGAGCGTGAGGGGGCCGGGCCAGAACGCCTCGGCCGCTTGCCGCGCGAGGTTCGGTACGGGCGTCGCCCAGGCCTCGAGCGTCGCGTCGAGCGGCAGGTGCACGATGACGGGATGGTCACTGGGTCGCCCCTTCATCTCGAAGATGCGGCGCACGGCGTGCGGATCGAGCGCCGCAGCACCCAGCCCGTACACGGTTTCCGTGGGGAACGCGACGAGGCTCCCGTCCTGGAGCGTTCGTGCGGCGAGCTCGATGCCTGCCTCGTCGGCGGCGATGATGCGGCTCACGGGTCTCCAGCCAGACTTGGGCCGGGGAGGAGGACGAAACGGAGGTCGTTGACGTTGGTGCCGGTCGGTCCGGGACGGTACAGGGCGCCTGCCGCTTCGAACACGGCGTAGGAGTCGTCATCGGCGTCACGCGCAAGGGCGGTGGCGCGGTCGACGTGCTCAAAAAGGTCGGGTTCGACGAACGCGCCGGCGTGGCCGCCCGACCCGTCGATCCCGTCGCTGTCGGCGATGAGGGCGTGCACGGGCGCCGCGCCCGGAAGGGCGAGCGCGAAGGCGAGGGCGTAGGTGCTGTTGCGCCCTCCGCGTCCCGACCCGCGCACGGTCACGGTGGTCTCGCCCCCCGTCAGGAAAGCGATGGAGGGGGCCTGGGGATCGTCCCGTCGCGCGTCGAGCCACGGCTGCACGTCGCGCGCAGCCGCCCTCCCCGCCTCCCGCGCGTCACCGGTGACGTCATCGGCGAGGATGCGGGCCTCGACCCCAGCCGCCTCGAAGAATCGCTGGGCGGCTTCGAGCGCATGCCGGTTCGTGGCGATGACGTGCACGTCGTTCTCCGAAGCGGACGGCGGGGTGGTGACCGGCGCCGCAGTGCGGGCCTGCAGGCGGGCACGAATCTCGGGCAGGTCGAGACCATGGCGGTCGAGGATGGCGAGCGCATCGGCGGGCGTATGCGGGTGCGGGACGGTGGGTCCCGACGCGATGGCGAGCGGATCGTCGCCCACCACGTCGGACAAGGCGAGCGTGACGACGCGTGCGGGTGCGGCTGCCGCAGCGAGCCCTCCACCCTTCAGGCGATCGAGTTGACGCCGCACGAGATTCATCTCGTCGATTGCCGCGCCTGAGCGGAGCAGCGCTTCATGAAGTTCGGTCAGCGCTTCGAGCGTCACGCCGTCGGGCGCGACGGCGAGAGCGCTGCCACCCCCCGACACGAGAAAGAGCACCAGGTCGCCCGGTTCGGCGCGACCGGCAGCCTCGAGGAGCGCCTCTCCTGCCGTGCGGGACGCCTCGCTGGGGGTGGGGTGCGTGCCGGTGAGGCGAGGCAGTGCGCCTGGGTCACGAGCTGCATGCCCCTCGGGGGTCACGACGACCCCTTGGACGGTGACGCCGGCGTTCCGGTAGTGGCGTTCAGCCTCGAGCGCCATCGCGTCCGCGGCCTTGCCGAGCGCAAGGAGGATGACGCGTCCAGCGCGTGGTGGGTCGGGCAGCACGCCGCGGAGCACGACGCCGGGTTGCACGGCATGAATGGCCGCCTCGTAGGCACCCTCGAGCAGGTGCCGGAATCGTGGGGACGGGAGACGCTCCGCGGGGGGTGCCACGTGCGCTAGGATACCTGCATGTTTGGAATGTTCCGTCGGCAGGATCGGCGCTTCAAGGAGGAACCGTCGGCGTTGCATGCGCGCGTCCGCACGGCGCGCAATGGTGAAGTCATCTCGGTTCGCATCTCGAAGACGAGTGAAATGAGTGCCGTTCCTGGAGGGTACTTCGTCCGCAAGACGCTCGTGGGCCCCGAGACGTTCGACCAGGCAACCCTGGAGGTCACCACGAACCGATCGCACAAGGTCACCCTCGCGACCGTGGATGGTGGCGAGCTGGTGCCGACGTCGGAATGGTCGAACGAGCGCTGAGGCGTTCGTCACCCCACACGAACGAACCTACTGTGCGCTGACGAGATCGGGGCGAAGTTTCGCGGCTTCGCGTAGGTAGACGTGCCGCACGTCACGCTGCGACTGGGTCGTGTTGACCTGCATCATGACGCGCACGACACGCTCGAGACGCCCGGGAACGGGAATCTCGGTGTTGCAGATGAGGGGCACCATGTCCATGCCGAGCTCGCGTGCCGCTTCGGCAGGGAAGGTGGACACCAGGTCGGGTGTGGTGGTGAAGAAGATCGAGGCAATGACCTCGAAATCGTCGATGCCGTTCTGCTCGAGCATGACCTGCAACAGTTCGCGGGTCGCTTCCAACACGGATTCAGGGCGATCCTCGAGGACGGTGGTCGCCCCCCGGATGCCGCGCAGCCATCGCTCCATGCGGCGTAGCGTAGCACTCAGGCGAGTTGCGGAGCTGCGACCTCCACGGTTCGCGATTCCGCATCGCGGGGCACGCGGGCGCGGTGGTCGAGCACCTCGTCCGGCAGCGTACGCAGGGCCGCGTCGATGAGGTCCGGTCCAGCGCCGGTCCGGTGCGCTCCCTCCCCCAGCGTCCTGCGCCACCCCCGCGCGCCGGGCACGCCCCGCGCAAGCGCGATCATGGGTTTGGCGACCGTGGCGAAGCGCGTGCCTCGATGCAACTCGTCGTCGACCACGTCTCGCATGCCCTCGACGACCTCTCGGAGCGTCGGAATGGTCGCCGTCGCGTCGAAGAACCGGGCGTCGGCGGTCGCGAACCGCATGGGCGCCTCGTAGGCGGCACGACCGACCATCACGGCGTCCACGTGCGCGAGGTGCTCCTCCACGGCATCGAGGGTGGTGATGCCCCCGTTCGTCTCGATGATCAGGTCAGGCCGTTCGACAGCGAGGCGCGCCACCTCGTCATGACGGAGTGGCGGGATGGTGCGGTTCTCCTTGGGGCTCAGACCCTGCAGCCACGCCTTCCTCGCGTGAACGGTGAACCGGTCAGCGCCGGCGCGCGCCACGACGTCCACGAAGCGCCGCATGTCGTCGTAGGCGTCGCGGTCGTCGATGCCAATCCGGTGCTTGACGGTAACGGGCTTGGGCGTGGCTTCGCGCATGGCGCGAACGACGTCCGCGACGCGCTCGGGATCGGCCATGAGGCAGGCACCGAAACGGCCGCGCTGCACACGGTCACTGGGACACCCGACGTTCAGGTTGTACTCGTCGTACCCGTACGCCTCGGCGATGCGAATGGCTTGCGCAAGCGCCTCGGGGTCGTCCCCTCCGAGTTGCAGGGCGAGCGGGGACGTTTCGGGTGCGCGCGCGAGATGGCGTTCAGCGTCCCCGTGAAGGATCGCGCCGGTGGTGACCATCTCCGTGTAGAGCAGCGTGCGTCGCGTGATGCGCCGCATCATGCGCCGGTAGGCTCGATCGGTCCACGCCATCATCGGCGCAATCGACAGGATGGGGCTTGCTGCGCGCGGCATGGTCAGGGGACGGTGGGGAGTTGCTGCTCGGGGGGAACGCGGGCGGGCTTCCGGAACTCGATGTCCTCCCACTCGCCGGTCTCCTCGACCTGCAGATCGCCATTGCGGGCACGGAACCAGGCAACGACGTCCTGCACGAGGTCATCGGGCGTACTGGCGGCGGAGGTGATGCCGACGGAGCGCACGTCGTCGAACCAGGCGGGGTCGAGGTCCGCCGCGGTTTCGATGCGGTGTGCGCGACCGACGAGGCGTTCGGCGAGTTCGAGGAGCCGCATGCCGTTGCTGCTGTAGTCGCTGGTGACGACGAGGAACACGTCGACGTTCGGTGCGATGCTGCGCACGGCATCCTGACGGTTCTTCGTGGCGTAGCAGAGGTCGTCGCGGGCGGGAACGACGAGGTTGGGGAATCGCTCGCGCAGCAGCGCGACGGTGCGCATCGTGTCGTCGACGGAAAGCGTGGTCTGCGTCAGGACGACCACCTTGTCGGGGTCGGGCACGGTCACCGTGTGCGGGTCGGCAAGCTCCGGGTCGTGCTTGGTGTTTCCGAGTACGGACACGACGGTGGTCGCGTCGGGCGCCTCGCCGCGGGTCCCGATGACCTCCTGGTGACGACTCGAATCGCCGATGAGGAGGATGTGGTAGCCCTTTCGCGCGTACTTGATGGCTTCACTGTGCACCTTCGTGACGAGGGGGCACGTCGCATCGATGGTGGTGAGACCCAGGTCACGCGCCCGCTCCCGCACGGCTGGGGACACGCCATGCGCACTGAAGACGATGGTGGGGTCGAGCGTCCCGCCGGCCTGCGTGACGGATTCCTCGATGGCGTCGAGCTCGCCAAGGTCTTCGACGAAATGGACGTGGTGATCGCTTTCGAGCCGCTCGACGACGGTGTCGTTGTGCACGATCGCGTGGTACACGGCAAGGTCTCCCCTGCCCGCTTCACGGTTCTCGCGGGCGGCTTCCTCCACCGCGTCGATGGCCATGACGACGCCGGCGCAAAAGCCACGGGGCTTGGCGAGGTGCAGGATGTCGACCATGGCGCCATGCTACCCGCCGTGGCGAGCCGGGTTCGTTGCCAGGCTCGCGTTCCCATGCGCCGAGAAGCGTCGCCCGTCAGGCTGGTTGATTGCATCGCAAGGGGGTGCTACACTCTCGTCTGCTCGTGGGCGATTAGCTCAGCCGGTTAGAGCGCGTCGCTGATAACGACGAGGTCGGTGGTTCGAGTCCACCATCGCCCACCACGAGAACGGTTCCGCCCCCGACCGAAACGTCGGGGGCGGAACCTTTGCATGCGCCTTGGCTCAGAACACGTCGCGCTTGGCGCCCAGCTCGAGCTCGAGCCGAACCGTGGCGCGTCCGCGCTGCACGGTGAGACTGACCGTCTCGCCAATCTGCTTGCGACGCACGGTTTCGAGCAGGTCGTAGAAGGTCGGGGTGGGTTCACCATCGACCGCGATGATTACGTCCGCCGTCCGCTCGACGTCCACGACGTCGCCATTGGGGCCGTACACGGCACGCTCGTCGTACGACTGCAAACCGGAGCGCTCGGCAGGCCCACCCGGCGCCACCTCGACCACGATGGGGCCGGGGCGACGACCGAACGTGCGGTCGCCACTCGACGGGTCGTAATCGAACCCGGGGCGCCATGAGAAGCCAATCACCGGCACGTCACGCTGCGCACCTTCGCGAATGGCGCTGACGAGGACGCTTTCCTCGGCCACGGGAATGGCGTACGACGCGAAACCGCCGGCAAGTTCGAGGCCGCGCAGGAACGGAGGAACGAACTCCCCGCCGGTTCCGGCCTCCGGCGCGAAACTGATGTAGCTGACCACGCCGATGACCTCGCCCGCCTCGTTGAGGACGGGACCGCCCGAATCACCCGGGGCGAGCGCGGCGGTCAGTTCGATCGTGTCATCGGCGAAATCGGCGCGACTGGCCTCCACGCCGAGACGCACCACGCGACCGGCGCGCGGCGCAAGGTTGTCTCCACGACTGTTGCCGATGGCGACGACGCCGTCTCCAGGGCGCGGCGCCTCGCTGGCGAGCGGGAGGAAGGGAGGCGCGTCGCTCCCCTTTGCACGCATCCAGGCGATGTCGAAGTACGCGTCGAAGCCAACGAGTTCGAGCGTGACCTCTCCACCCCCGGGCTCGACGCCCACGTACTCGATGGGGCAGAAGCCACCGTCTTGGCTTTCGACGACGTGATACGCGGTCAGGACGTCGCCTCGATCCGACACGTAGAACCCGGTGCCGACCCCCAGGGCGCCTCGACTCGTGCGCCCCTCGCAGCGCGCTTCGATGCGCAACGTCGCGGGCCGCGAAACCTGGTAGACGTCGGCAAGCACACCCGTCGGGGGAACGGGGTCAGGCGTTCGCGCCTGCACCGGGAGGAACACCACGTCGGGCGCGGGGGCGAAGCGTTGCGATACGTACGGGGCGGCGACGATGCCGAGCAACGCCGCGAACAACATGACGAGGAGGAAGGGTGAACGGCGTCGCGGTGTCGCCACCTCGGGGAGGGGGACGGGCTGAAGCGACGTCGGACCCAGGCCATCCTCTTGGGATACCGGCTCCACGATGGGGATTTCGCGTGGCTCGTTCACGACGGCAGTATGGCAGGCGAGGCGCTTCAGGATTGTTCGCTGACCGGCAGTCCGGTCGCGATGCAGGGGATGGGTATCATCGTCGGCATGACCCCTCCCCCACCCCCTGCCGACAATGCCAACGATCCGAACTATGCCCAGAAGATCCGCGCGATCGCCGACCAGCTCACCGCCTGGGAGGGGCCCATCGTCGTCATTTCGCACGTCGATCCCGATGGGGACGCGCTCGGCAGCACGCTCACGCTGGCGCGCGCCCTGCGGCGCCTCGGGAAGGACGTGACCCTGCCGATGGAGCCGCCGGCGTTCCTGCGGTTCCTCGTGGAGGAGGGTGAACTCTCTGGCCCGCTCGACGCGCTGCCCGACGGTGCATTGCTGGCGGTGCTGGACGTGGCGGAGCTGGCCCGGAGCGAGGGCGCGCCGCATGAGGGTGCCGCCTTCGTCCTCAACGTCGATCACCATGGGACGAACGAGCGGTTCGGTGACCTTGCCCTGGTGAACCCCGGGTCGGCCGCCACCGCCCAGATGATCAAGGACGTGGTGGACGCCCTGCCCGTCACGTGGGACGAGGCGCTCGCCACGCCGTGCCTGACGGGCATGTTGACCGACACGGGCACCTTCCGTTACGCCAATACCGACCGCGACGTCCTGCGCGCTGCGGGAGACCTGATGGGGCACGGCGTGTCGTACGTGGAACTGACCGACCGGTTGCAGTGGCGGCCCGAGTCGTACTACCGCATGCTCGGTGCCGTCATGGACACGCTCGAACTTCCGTTCGGCGGGCGCGCGACGCTCGCGACCGTCACCCTCGCCATGAAGGCGCGTTTCCAGGGGGCGAACGACGACAGTGACGACTACGTGGGTGTCATCCGCTACGTCGAGGGAAGCCAGGTCGCCATCATGCTCAAGGAACACGAGGATGCGGTGAAGATCAGCGTCCGAGCGCGCGCACCCATCTCGGCGCAGGCCATTTGCATCGAACTGGGGGGCGGTGGGCACGTCGCTGCCGCCGGCGCGAAACTGGTGGGGGTCACGCTCGAGGACGCCAAAAACCAGGTTCTCGCCGCCGTCGAGAAGGAGCTGGACCGGCATCCCAGCTGATGGAATCTGCAGCCTGAACCGATTCGCACGGCACGCGCTATCGTAGGCGCGTGCTGCGCGTCCTCGAACTCCGCGAGTTCGTTCTTGCCGAACACGTCCGCATCGACCTCTCCGAGGGCCTCAACGTGCTCACGGGCGAGACGGGAGCGGGCAAGAGTCTGCTCGTCGACGCGCTGGGTTTGCTGACCGGCGTGAGGGCCGAGTCGGGACTCGTTCGCAGTGGCGCGACACGCGCCCTGGTGCAAGCCGAGTTTGAAGACGGCACGGCATCCCGCGCCTTGGTGACCGAGGGCCGAAACGTGGCGCGCCTCGATGGCGAAATCGTGACGGTGACGGAACTCTCCGACACGGTCGGCGCGCGCGTCGCCGTGTTCGCGCAGCACGCCCAGCAGGCACTCCTCTCCCCGCAGGCGCAACGCACGGCGCTCGACCGGCTCCTCGACGCGCGCGGTGCGTCCGCCCTTGCAGAGTGGCGAGCATCCTGGCGTGAACGACAAGCGCTCCAGAGCGAACGGGAGGCACTGGCCAGCGACGCACGCACCCGCGTGCAACGCGCCGAGCAGCTCGATGCCCACATCGCGGAGATCGATGCCGCCGCCCTGGAACCGGGCGAGGAGGAGGCCCTCACGCTGGAGGCTCGCGCCCTACGGCATGCAGACCGCATTGCGCGCCAGGTGCGCAGCGCCGTCGCTTCCCTCGATGAGGAGGGGGGCGCGGTGGATGCCTTGGCGCTTTCAGAGCGAGCCCTACGCGACGTCTCCGATCTCGACGCGACGTTGACCACGCTGGCAACCGAGTTGCACGCGACGGTCGCAGCGGGTCGCGCCATTGCCGCCGAGCTCCAAGGCTTCCTCGACACGTTCGACGCGGAACCAGGACGCCTCGACGAGGTGGAGGACCGACTCGCCTTGCTGCAACGCCTGTTCGCGAAGTACGGGGATGGCTCGGCGGGCGTTCTGGCGTACCGCGAGGAGGCTGGCCGCGAGCGAGCGGCGTTGGCGACGAGTGATGCACGCATCGATGAGCTCGATGCGCGCCTCGCCGAGATCGATGGCGTCCTTTCGGCGCTTGCCGGCACGCTGCACGAGGCTCGGCGCGATGCTGGGGAGCGGTTGGCGCGTGACGTGACGCCGCTGCTCGAACGGCTCGCGTTGCAGGGCGCGCGCCTCACCGTCGACCTCGAATCTGGGGCGTGGGGTGCGCACGGGGCGGACAAGATTCGTTTCGATTTCGCGGCGAACCGGGGGGAGCGTGCAGCGCCGCTCGCGCAGGCCGCGTCGGGAGGCGAATTGTCTCGCGTGATGCTCGCCTTGTGGCTCGTGACCGGCAGCGACCGTCACACGCTCGTGTTCGACGAGGTGGACGCTGGGGTGGGCGGCGAGGCGGCTGCCGCAGTGGGGGAACTCCTACACGAACTGGCGCAACGTCACCAGGTGCTCGTGGTGACGCACCTCGCGCAGGTGGCCGCCTTCGCAGACGCGCACGTCCGCGTGGGCAAGGCGGTGCAGGGCGACCGGACGATCAGCACCGTCACCCCCGTGACGGGACCGGACCGCGAACGCGAGTTGGCTCGCATGCTGGCCGGGAACGAGGGTGAGGCCGCGCGGTCGGCCGCCCAGGATCTGCTGGCCCGCGCGTCACGTGACGATCGTGGCGAGCTCCGCGAGTAAGGCATCGACGTCACTCTCATCGGAGTAGTGCAGCAGGCTGGCGCGCACCACCCCGTCTGGGAGTTCGAGGTGCTCGGTTACCAGTCGCTCGGCGTAGGCGTGGCCCGCGGTCACCGCGATGCCCGCCTTGCCTAGGTACTTCGCGATGGCGAGCGGTTCGTGACCTTGAAGCGTGAACCCCACGGTGGCGGTGCGCCCGTCGAGGCCACGCGCGCCGTACCGCTTCGCACCGAGCGCGTCGAGCCCGGTGAGCAACCGCTCGAGGAGGCGGCGTTCGTACGCGTCGATGGCGTGGTACGCGGCCCGCCAACGCGCCCGTTCGCTCTCCTCGCCTGGCACCCCGAGGCGCTCCCCGAGCCAGGTGAGGTGATCGAGCGCCGCACCCCAGGCAAGGATCGCCTCATGGTTCTGGGTTCCCGGCTCCCAGCGAAGTGGACCGGTCGGCAGGAACGACAACCCCCAATCTGGAAGTTCGGCCCGCCACGTCTCGTGAATCCAGAGGGCACCCAGGTGCGGTGCGAACACCTTGTAGGGGCTGAACGCCACGGCGTCCGCTTGCCACGCCGCCACGTCAGGTAGGGCGTGGGGGGCGTGATGCACGGCATCGACGACGAGGCGTGCGGGGTGGTCGGCAAGGCGCGCCCCGACGTCCGCGACGGGGCCGTGGGTACCCAGCAGGTTCGACGCCGCGGTCATGGCCACGACGCGGGTGCGACCGTTCAGGAGCCCCTCGAGGTCGCCGAGGTGAAGCGCGCCATCCGCGCTGCGGGGCGCCCACGTGCGCACCACGACGCCGCGACGCGCGAGCCGCAACCAGGGATCGCGGTTGGCGTGGTGGTCGAGACCCGTGACGATGATCTCGTCGCCCTCCTCAAGCGTATCGACGACCGCTTCGGCGAGCAGGAACAGGAGCGTCGTCGCGTTCGCCCCAAAGGCGACGCCCTCCGCGTCGTGCGGCGCACCGAGGAACGCCGCGGTGCGTTCGCGCACGCGTTCCTTGGCGGCGGTGACGCGCTGGGAGGCGGGGTAGTGACCGCCCTTGTTGACCTGCAGGGTGCGCATGGCGTGCTGCATCGCGTCGAGCACGCGTTCGGGGAGCTGCGCACCCGAGGCATTGTCGAGGAAGACGGTCTCGCCGGCCATGACGGCGGGGAAACGGGTGCGCGCCTCGCGCATCACAGCATCGACGGTGTCACGGTCTCGTGGGGCAACTTCACCGGGTTGGGTTGGGTGCGTCATGCGGGCACGCTACCAAGCCAACCTTGGTAGCCTCCCGGGCAGGAGGCCGTTCGTGTACGACGCGGAGGGACAATACGACGGCACGCCGTGCCCCGTGTGCGGGGCTAAAGAGTCGACGATCCGCTGGCACTTCATCGAGGGGTTCGACGAGATCGAGTGTCGCGCCTGCGGATTCCGAAGCGACGAGGATCACATCGCTGCACTGCATCGTGAGGCGCTGGACACGCTCGAGGGAGACGACGATGCGCCGCCCCCTCGTACCGGTCCGTTGCGCGCGTAGCGACGGAGCGCTACCCTACGAGCATCCGACGCCTTGACCGGCCGGAGGGAAGGAAGTTTGGGATGGAGCACGTTGGACAGACGGGCACCCCGTTGAACGTTCAAGTCGACGTCGTCCTCACGAGCGACGAAATCCTGCACGGCTTGAAGCACTACCGACGCAGCGCGAAGCAGGATTTGTTGCGCGCGGACCAGACCGACCATCCCGATGCCTTTCGCCAGCATGCCGAGGCGCGCCGCGAGGTGTACGCCGAACTGACCGAGCTTGCCGAGCGGCACACCCCAGCGGAGGTGGCCGCCTCCGCGTTGGCGTTGTACCGCGCCCTGCCCTTCGTCACGGGCACCGAGGAACACATGCACGTGGACGTGAAGGGTCGCGAGAACGCCCTCGAGAACTTCTTCTTGATGATTGGCCTCGAGCCGAAGGTCCGGCGCGAGGTTCGCAGCATGCGCCCCAGCCTGAACGAGGGTGAAGCGAAGGCGTGACGGTCCCGTCGTGACGTTGCAGGATCTCGAACGGCTTGCGGGGGAACCGCAAGACGCGCTCGCGGACTTGTCGGACAACCTCGTGTTCGGGGATGGGCCGGAGGATGCGAAGTTGATGATCGTTGGCGAGGCACCCGGCGAGGACGAGGATCTATCGGGCCGCCCGTTCGTGGGTCGCGCCGGTCAACTGCTCGACCGCATCCTGGAAAGCGTCGATTTGGACCGAGGCGAGATCTACGTGACGAACCTCGTGAAGCGGCGGCCCCCAGGCAACCGCAACCCCACGCAAATGGAGATCGATGCGTCGAGCGGCATTCTCGTCGAGCAGGTTCGCTTGATTCAACCGCGCATCATCGCCACGCTCGGCAACGTTCCGACGCGTTGGTTCCTGAACGTCGACGAGGGCATCACGCGCCTTCACGGGACGTGGCACGACTGGAATGGGATTCGCCTCATGCCGCTGTATCACCCCGCCTACCTGCTTCGGAATCCGAGTCGGGAGCGCGGGAAACCGAAATGGCAAATGTGGGAGGCGATGAAGGACCTTGCGGCCACCCTTGCCACCCTGCCTGACGTGACGGGACCGGTCGCGATCGACACGTCGCGGCAGGAAGGACTGTTTTGACGTGGCGAACCCCGTGTTGATTGGCTTGATTCACAGTTTGCTGGCCTCCGCCCAGGCGGTGACGGTGGAGGAGAACAGCCCGATGGGGCGACACCTCGCGAAGGATGGGGTGCATGCGCGCCGCACGGCCACGCGCAGCCTGGCGCTGCTTCAAATGCTGCAGGAGAAGACGCATGGGAATCTCGACGAGACCGAACGTGCGGCGCTGCATGACGCCTTGACGCGCGTGCAAGAAGCGCTCCGCGCGACGGAAGGTATGGACGACGACACCGCCAGTGACGGGGTTGCCCTGCCCATCGTCGATCGCGACGTCGTCAACTGATGCGCGCCGTGGTGCAACGCGTGTCGCAGGCATCGGTGCGCGTGGCTGGCGAGACGATTGGCGAGATTCGTCATGGCCTCATGATCCTGCTGGGCGTGGGGACCGCCGATGATGAGGCCTCCGTCGAGCCGTTCGCAGCGAAGATCGCGAAGTTGCGCATCTTCGAGGATGAAGCTGGAAAGATGAACCTCGACGTGCGTGACGTGGGCGGAAGCGCCCTCGTCGTGAGCCAGTTCACGCTGTATGCCGACACGCGGAGCGGCAACCGACCCGGGTTTCAGTTGGCGGCACGCCCCGAGCAGGCGGAAGGGCTCTATGAAGCGTTCTGCAGCGCGCTTGCTGGGTGGGGCGTACCCGTGGCGACGGGCTCGTTTGGTGCCGACATGAAGGTCGACCTGACCAATGACGGTCCCGTCACGATCGTGCTCGACGACGCGCGGGAAGGACGGTAGGCACATGGAGACGGGATTCGCGCTACTCAACCTCGCAACGTTGCCGTGGTGGGTTTCCATGCTGTTGTTCCCCCGGAGTCGCGCCACGGTGCGACTCGTCATGTCGCCCTGGCCGTTCATCGCGCTGGCCGGCGTGTACGCCCTTCTTCTCGTATCGGGTCTCGTGACCTCTCCCCCATCGAGCGCGTCGCTCGACGCCTCCACCCTCGCAAGCCTGCTTTCTTCGCCCCTCGGCTTCCTCACCGCCTGGGCGCACATGCTCACCCTCGACCTGTTTGCGGGGTGCTGGGTGTTCCGCGACGCGCGGTACTACGGCCGTGTTCCCCGCGTGGAACTGCTCCTCACGTGGTGGGCGGGCCCGGCGGGTCTTGGCTTGTACCTGTGGCGCAGACGTGCCTGGTTGGGTCCCGATGCCGCACGCGCGCGCAGCGTGAACTGAATTTGGCTTGAGGTGGCGTTCAGCCTTCGGCCTGCTGCAACCCTTGCGGCAATGCGGAGGCCCCCTCGAAAAGGTTGACCTCCTCGATGAAGCGGCGGAACAGGTAGTTCGCGTCGTGCGGCCCGGGGCTCGCCTCGGGGTGGTACTGCACGCTGAACACGGGGTACCGCTCGTGCGCCATGCCTTCGAGCGTGCCGTCATTCAAGTTGATGTGGGTCGCACGGAACTGATTCCCGGGGATAGAGTCCACGTCGACGGCGTAATTGTGGTTTTGACTGGTGATCTCCACCTCGCCGGTCACCACGTTCTTCACCGGCGTGTTGGCACCATGGTGGCCGTGCGCAAGCTTGAAGGTCTTGCCGCCCACGGCAAGGCCAAGCAGCTGGTGGCCCATGCAAATCCCGTAGGTGGGGAGCAGCCCGAGGAGCTGCCAGACGGTGTCGTGCGCGTACTTGGGTCCATCCGGGTCGCCTGGACCGTTGCTGAGCACGAGACCGTACGGGTCGAGCGCCATGATTTGTGCGGGCGTGGTTTGTGCGGGCACGACGATCACCTCGGCTCCCGCCTGCTCGAGCTTGTAGACGATGGAGTGCTTGATGCCGAAGTCGATCACCACGACGCGGGGCGTGTCCTTGAAGCTGGGGCGCGCGTACGGCAGGGGGGTGGTCACCTCAGGCGTCATGTCCCGCCCGTCGATGTCCTCATGCTCGCGCGCGAGTTGGACGAGTTCCGCTTCGAGCGCATCGTCGACGGGGCCGTGATGAATCACGCCCTTCACGACGCCTCCCGTGCGGAGCCGGCGCGTCAGCGCGCGCGTGTCGATGCCTTCGATGCCGACGATGGCGTGCTGCTCCATGAAACTCTGCAAATCCTGGTTGGCGCGGTGGTTGCTCGCCACGCGCGAGAATTCACGGACGATGAACCCCCGAGCGAACGGGCGGTTGGATTCCATGTCGTACACCGACACCCCGTAATTGCCGATGTGGGGGTACGTCATGGTCACGATTTGCCCGTGGTAACTCGGGTCGGTCAGGATCTCCTGGTAACCCGTCATGGACGTGTTGAACACGATCTCGCCGATGGTCCGGCCGGGGTACCCGAAGGCGTACCCGTAGTACACGGTTCCATCCTCGAGGGCGAGGGCTGCTGGGGGTTTGGTGAGCAGCGACATCCGGGGGAGGATAGCACCGCGGTGGGGCGTGGAGGTACTGCAGCGGACGAGCATGTGGAGCACCTTGGCTACCATGGCGCGGGAGGTGGTCATGCGGGAGACGACCCGGAATGGCTTGGTGATTCACCACCTCAGCGTGCACGGCTTGATTCGTGGGCACGACCTCGAACTGGGTCGCGATGCCGACACGGGTGGACAAACGACGTACGTGGTGGAACTCGCGCGCGCCCTGGGCCGCCACGAGCAGGTGGCGGACGTGGTGCTCTTCACGCGACTCGTCGATGACGAGCGGGTTTCGGATGATTACGCGGTCGAGGAGGAAGCCATCGGCGAGAACGCGCGCATCGTCCGCATTCGAGCGGGCGGGGGTCGGTACAGACGCAAGGAGACGCTCTGGCCTCACCTCGACGCCTTCATGGCGGGCGTCCTGCGTTGGTACCGGGATCGCAACGTGCTTCCCGACGTGCTGCACGGCCACTATGCGGATGCGGGGTACGTGGCGCATGAACTCGCCGCACGGCTCGACGTGCCCCTCGTCTTTACCGGGCATTCGCTGGGCCGCAACAAGCGCGACGTCCTGCAACGTGCAGGGGTGAGTGAGGAGGACATCGAGAAGCGGTACCGCGTGGCGCATCGCGTGGAGGTGGAGGAGCAATTGCTGCGGGATGCGGACCGGGTGGTGGCCAGCACGCAGCACGAGGTGGAGCGTGGTTACGCCCTGTACGAGGCGCGTGACGCGGCACGCTTCCTCGTCCTCCCTCCCGGAACGGACGTGGACCGGTTCTACCCGTGGTTCTACGATGCCGACGACGCCTTCGATTCGGGGGATGCGGTGACGGCAGCGCGGGTGCGCATGAAGCGGGAGCTCGATCGCTTCCTCACCCACCCGGAGAAGCCGTTGATCCTTGCGATCAGCCGGCCCGACAAGCGGAAGAACATCTCGGGTCTCGTGGACGCCTTTGGGCGTGACCCGCAGTTGCGTGGCCTGGCGAACCTGGCGATCTTCGCAGGCGTCCGGAAGGACATCGAGGCCATGAGCGACAACGAGCGGGAGGTCCTGACCGACCTGCTTCTCCGCATGGACCGCTACGACCTGTACGGCAGTCTGGCGCTCCCGAAGCGGCACGACCCGGACGTCGACATTCCGGTGTTGTACCGGCTCGCGGCCGAGCGGCGCGGCGTGTTCGTCAATCCAGCCTTGGTGGAGAACTTCGGGATCACGATCATCGAGGCCTCGGCGTCGGGCTTGCCGGTGGTGTCCACCGATCACGGGGGCCCGAAGGAGATTCTTGGGCGGTGTGGTTCAGGTGAACTGGTGGACGCGAGCGATACCGAGGCGATTCAACGGGCGTTGCACCGCATCCTGGCCGATCCTGCCTTGTGGGACCAGTACAGCGAGGCGGGCATCGAGGGGGTGCGCCGCCACTACTCCTGGCGAGCGCACGTGACGTCGTACCTCGAGGACGTTGCGCCGCTCGTGGAGGAGGCCCAGGCGCGCGGCAAGGAGGCGGATGGACGCTCCGCATCGTCTTGGCGTACGCGGGTGGGCCGCGACCTGCTGCAGGAACGGCGGCTGCTCGTCAGCGACATCGACGGCACGCTGGTCGACGGGGAGCCCGACCCGGAGGCGATGACCGCCTTGCGCGAGACGTTGGCGTCAGGGGACCTGGCGTTCGCCGTGGCGAGTGGTCGCCGTTTGGAACTCGTGGAGGATGCGATTGCCAGGTATGGCTTGCCCGACCCGGCCATCGTGATTTGTGACGTGGGGAGCGACGTTCGTTACGGACCGGAACGCATCGTGGATGACGGGTTCCGGCGTCACGTGACGTACCGCTGGGACCCTACGGTTGCACGGGACGTGCTGCAGGGGTTCGGGCTCGAACTGCAGGAGGAGGCGGCTCAGACGCCGCGCAAGGTGAGTTTCCATCTGCATGGGGACGTGTCACTCGAGACGCTGGATGCCGCCTTGCGGGAGCGGGGCGTGGAAGCACACTTGATTGCATCGGCCGGGCGGTACCTCGACGCCCTGCCTGCGCGGGCGGGCAAGGGAGCGGCGATTCGCCATCTCGCACACGCGTGGGGCTTCAAGGCGTCCTCCATCGTCGTGGCGGGCGACACGGGCAATGATCGCGACATGCTGCAGGGCCCCTGGTACGGCATCGTGGTGGGCAATCACCACGCGGAACTCGCCGATTTGCGGGGCAAACGCCGGATTCACATGGCGGATGCGCCGCACGCGTGGGGGGTCGTGGAGGGGTTGCGCGCCTTGCGTTTC
>CAJXWR010000037.1 GCA_913062675.1 uncultured Trueperaceae bacterium | reverse complement strand
CGCCTCCGGTGCGAGCGTAGCGCGTTTCGGGTGGTCAGCAAGCCAGGAAGCGCGCACGTCGAGGAACGCGTTCCAAGCGGCGACCTCCTCGTCGGTCGTCACGTCCCCCGCCACCCAGGGCGCCCCGGGCGCGTCGGCAAGCACCCAACGGCGCGTACCACCGCGTACCTTCTTGTCGCGGGACAGGTACGGGAGGAGCGTCTCCCACGCCGTTGCAGGGGGAACGGTCGGCATGATCCGGTCCAGGAGTCGGCGTGCAACCGGCCGCCAGTCCTCCCGTTCGTTCGCGGTGACGAGGGGGTTGGGGTGAAGGATTGACAGCTCGGCAGCATAGACGAGGCCCCACGCCACGGCTTCGCCGTGACTCAACCCGTGCTGGGTGAACGCTTCGAGGGCATGGGCGACGGTATGACCCAGGTTGAGCATGGCGCGAGCGTCCCCCTCCTCGCGCTCATCGAGCGCCACGACGTGCGCCTTCACGCGGGCGGAGGCGGCCACGAGGCGTTCGAGCGTCGACGGGTCGCTCGTGGGTCCCAGCGTCGGGTCGAGGAGCGGATCGATGAGACCGGGGTCGGCGAGGAGGCCATGCTTCACCATCTCCACGAGGCCATGCTCGAACAGGGTAGGGGGCAGCGTCGCTAGGGTCGTCACGTCCATCACGACGATGCTCGGTTGCCAGAAGGCGCCCACGAGGTTCTTCCCCTCGGGAAGATTGATGCCGGTCTTCCCGCCAATCGCGGCGTCCGCCATGGCGAGGAGCGAGGTGGGAACTTGTGCGAAGGGGAGGCCACGCGCGTAGCTCGCTGCGACGAAACCCGCGAGATCACCAACGACGCCGCCACCAAGCGCGACGACGCCGTCGTCACGGCTGAACGCGTGCGCGGCAAGCGTCGTGAGGGCCTCATGCCAGGTCTCCACCGATTTGCTTTGCTCCCCGGGCGCGACGACGATCTCCACCACGTCACGACCGGCCCGCTCGTACGCCTCGCGCAGGGTGGTGGCGTGATGGGGTGCGACGTTCGCGTCGCTCATGAGCGCAATGCGGCGGTGCGCAAACTGGCGGGGTAGGTCACGGAGCAGGTCGACGCCAACGATGACGTCGTAACCGCGAGGCACGTCGACGTGAACGCGCTCGGACATTCAGGCGTCCTCCGGCGCGTCGGATTCCTCGAAGGCGGCGTCGGCAGCCTCGTCGAGACGCGCAATCGGGTCTTCGCCCGGCGCCGGAGCCTCGCGACGGTCGATGGGCCCCTGGGCAGCCAAATCGGGATGGCGTTCGGCCCACGACCATAAACCCTCGATGATGTCGTCCACCACGTCGGTCGAGACGCGATCGTCACCAGAGACGTGAAACGAGGCGACCTCGTCATATGCGGGTGCGCGTTCGCGCATCAGACTGCGAATCCGTTCAGTTGGGTCGCCCACCTCGAGCATGGGGCGCTTGTGGCGGCGGGTGCGCTTGTAGATGGTTTCCGGACTGGCATCGAGCACGACGACGGGACCACGCGCGCGCAGGAGGCGCCGATTCTCCTCACGAACGACGGTACCCCCGCCCGTGCTGACGACCACGTCGTCGAGTCGGAGCGTGCGGCGCACGACCTCGGTTTCGTAGGCGCGGAAGGTCTCCTCGCCGTAAAGCTCGAAGATCTCGGGAATCTTGAGGCATGAGACACGCTCGATGACGCGGTCGGTATCGATGAAGGTGAGTTGCAGGCGCCGGGAGAGCTCCCACCCAATTCGGCTCTTCCCGGTTCCCATGAAGCCGGCAAGCGCCACCCAGCGGACGGGGTGCGTATCGCTTGGGTGTTCGTTAGGAGTGGATGGTGTCACGTCGCCCGTACGCTGCCACGTACTGCTGATGCGCCTCGACACGCTCGACGATTTCTCGAACCGTGTCGGCACCAAACTTCTCGAGGACCGCGTCGGCCAGCACGATGGAGGTCATGGCGAGCAGGACGATGGATGCGGCGGGAACCGCGGTCGTGTCACTCCGTTCGCGGGCTGCGTCCGCCGCCTGTCCCGTGGCGACGTCTACGGTCGGGAGCGGCTTCATGAGCGTGGCAATGGGTTTCATGGCGGCGCGCACCACCAGGTCCTCGCCGGTGGTGATGCCTCCCTCGAGGCCACCCGCACGGTTGCTACGCCGCTCGATCCCGGCATCACCGGGGTAGATGGGGTCGTGCACGTCGCTTCCAGGTGCATGGGCAGCGTGCCAACCATCCCCAATTTCGACGCCTTTCATGGCTTGAATGCTCATGGCCGCCTGCGCGAGGCGACCGTCGAGTTTGCGGTCCCACTGCGTGTGGCTGCCAAGACCGATGGGAACACCGCGGAAACGGGCTTCGATGACGCCCCCGAGCGTATCGCCATCCTGTTTGGCTTGATCGATGCGGTCGATGATGCGATCTTCCGCATCGCGGTCGAACGTACGCAGGGGACTCTCGTCCAGCTCATCGAGTCGGTCCCAGTGCATGCCGCCATCGCAGGGAATGCCCCCAAGCGACACGACGCGTGCAGCGACCGTCACACCGATCGTATCGAGCAGGCGCATGGCCACCGCTCCGGCAGCGACGCGTGAGGCCGTTTCTCGTGCGCTGGCCCGCTCGAGGACGTCACGAAGGTCGGTGTGCCCGTACTTGATGCCGCCTGCGAGGTCTGCATGGCCAGGGCGGGCTTCGGTCAACGCCCGCTTGCGCGGCTCGCCACCCGGGTCGGGAGACATGATTTCAGTCCAGTTTTGCCAGTCGCGATTTTCGATGTGGAGCGAGAGGGGCGCACCGGTGGTCCGTCCAGCGCGAACGCCTGCGAGGATGCGCGCGCGGTCTTGCTCGATGACTTGGCGACGGCCACGCCCGTACCCGCCTTGACGGCGACGGAGCCAGGGGTCGATGTCACGTTCGCTTTGAACCTCGAGACCGGCAGGAACGCCGTCGAGGAGGATGGTGAGTGCGGGGCCGTGCGACTCGCCCGCGGACAGGAATCGAAGCATGCGCGGAGCCTACCACGCACGCCGTCTAGGACGACGCTCGCTCCCGTAGCGCCCGATTCACCGTGAGGGACCTCAGGGTGCGTTCAGGACGTCCGCTTGGACGATGAGGAGGAGCTCGCTATCGTTCTGCTCGGTGGTGGTCGTCCCGAACAGAGGCCCAACGACGGGGAGTCGACCCAGAACGGGCAGGCTTTGGCGGTTCGTGCGGAACACGTTTTCCACGAGGCCACCCAGTAGGACGGTTTGTCCAGGTTCGACCGTCACGATGGATTGCACCCGCTGGTCGGCGAGGTTCACGGCGCTGTCGGAGTACTCGATTAGGTCCGAGACGCCGGCAGAAACGGTGAGCGTGATGCGACCATCGGAGGAGATGCGGGGCGTGACGTCGACAGTGACGCCGTACTCGATGATGCGTTCTTCGGTGTCGCCATCGGCCGTTTCCGCTTGCACGAGCAGCGTGAGGGTGCCACCGGAGTTGAGGGTGGCGGTTTCGTTGTTGAGGACGGTGAGGTTGGCATCGTCGAGCCTGCGTGAAAGGTTCTGACGCTCGAGCGTGTCGAGCACGGCGGCCAGGTTGAGTTGACTGATGGAGCGCTGCGCATCGAACACGAAGGCAAGGCCACCGCCGAGCAGCGTGGTGGCGAAGCTTCCCGTGGCTGCGCTGAGGTCGACCCCAAAGTCGTTGATGACGCTGCGGTTCACCTCCTGAATGCGGATGTTGACGTTCACCTGCGGTTGCGGCGCGTCGAGGAGGGGAATCAATTCGGCGAGGCGGTCCTGGACGCCTCGCGTACCCGTCACGATGAGGCTGTTCGTTCGGGCGTCGGCCACCACGGTGAACTCGGCGGTCGCGGTGGCGCCGTCGGCCGTCGTGGTGAGCACGTCGCTATCCCGTAGCACCGTGGCAAGGTCGGGTGCTTGAGCGTGTGAGAGGCGGTAGACGCGTTGTTCGAGGTCGGGACGCTCAGCCGCATCGGCGGGTTCGAGACCGCTGCGGGAACGCAGCGTCGCGAGTGCTTCGGGAGGACCGACGACGATGACGTCGTTGTCCTGCAGCACGTAATCGAGCTCGTTGAGGGTCATGACGAGGGACCACACCTGCCGGAACGGCTTGGGGTCACCGACGTCGTACGTGATGCGGACCGAGGGCACGTCATCCACGATGGGGGTCAGGCCAACGGAGCGGGCGAGGGCGGCCACCATGACGGAGAGTTCCTCGCCGTCGCTGCCGGTCGTGAAGACGACGGGTTGATCGAACTTGGGGTCGTCGGGCAGCTCGGACGCGAGCGCAGCCAAGGGCACGCTCAAGAGGAGCAGGGTGAGGGGGAGGAGCATCGCGATTCGCTTCATGATCACCGCCTGAGGTCGAGGGTCAACACGTGCGTCGTGTCTCCCAGAGTGAATGCCGCGGTTTGACCGCCGATTTGGGTGAGGGTGATGTCGCTGTCGGGCAGGGTTTGACCGAGCGCAAGAACGATGGGGTTGCTCGCGTCGCTGCTGCGGAAGACGCCCACGCCAATCGAGCCGGTCACGACGCCGGTGAAGCGGACGTTGCGTTCCTGAAGGTATCGAGCGACCGGGTCGTTGCCGAGGCTGCGTTCAGCTTCAGCCGTGTCGTCAGGCGCGACGGCGCCGGGGGGAAGGGGAACCAGGGTCGTACCGAGCGGACTGCCGGGCGCGGCGGTTCGGGTGCTCGAGGTTGCGAAGCCGGTGGGCGTGGGCACGGACAGGATGGCGCGATTGGCGAGGTTGCTCGGGGGCGCGACACCCGGCGCGATGGCGCCGGGGGGAAGGGGAACGAGGGTTGTACCGAGGGTCCTGCCAGGTGCGGCAGTTCGCGGGCTGGAGGGTACCAAGCCGGTGGGCGTGGGCACGGTCAGGATCGCGCGATTGGCGAGGTTGCTCGGGGGCGCGACACCCGGATCGGCACGTCGATCTCGCAACAGGTCGGGTGTGGAGCGAAGCGTGCCACTCGGCAGTGGGGTGAGCGTGCGTGTTCGCACGGTGGCAGTGGGCAGTACGGCGGTGGGAACCGGTATGGCTGCGAGGGGCACGTCGCTCGGTTCACCGTCGGGTTCTTCGGGGGCGATGCCGAGGGTCGTCCCGACCGGAGCAAAGGGGTTGAAGGTATGAACCGCGTTCTGATCGCTTGTCCCGACGTCGGCGGCTTCCTCGGGCATTTCGGCCTCCGATTCGGGAAGCAGGGGCAGCGTGAGCACCTCGACGTCGCCGAGTGGGCGCGTGGTGGGTGTCGCCGAAGCCTCCGTGACGGGGGGCGCAACGGTCACGCTCGTCGGGCGGCTGGACGCGGCTTCGGTGCCGGGTTCTTCAGGGGCGCCATGGGATTCGCTGATGGCTTCGGTGTCCGGTGCACGTCGGGGAGCGTTGACGGTTTCCGCTTCCGTGTCGACGGGGGAGGCCGGCAGGGTCGTGGCGTCCATCGCTTCCGCTGCATCCATCGTGCGAGCAGCGTCCGCTGCTTCCACCTCGCCGGGGTTCGTCGCGGGCGTGGGAGAAGGTGGGGGCGTCACTCCCGCGACGCCGTTTCGAGGGGTGCCCGCATCGGCGGGGACGTTCATCACGCTGCCGCTCTGCTCGAGGGAGTTGAACCACACGAACGCGGCGGCGGAGAGGAGCAGGAGGGCAAGCAGGATGCGTAGCGTGCGCGAAAGCGTCATGGCGCCGCCCCCAAGTTCGCGCCGGGATCGGTTCCCGTGAAGACGAACACCGATACCCGGAAACTCGCGTCGAGGAGGGGGTCGACGGCATCACCCACGCGGCTCAAGCGAATCTCGTCGATGCGGGCGTAACGCTCGAGCGCTTCGAGTTCACCGAGGAACGCCATCGTGCTGGCGTAGCGGCCGCGGGTATCCACCGTGAAGCCGATGGTGCGCACGTCGGGCACGGCACCCGTCGCCGCAACGGTGCCTTGCGCCAAACGCGTGACGGCGACGCCACTTCGTGTCGCCGCGGCACGGAGTTGCACGACGAGGCCTGACACATCGCTCTGCGTGGGGAGTTCGGCGAGGAAGGCGGTGCGTTCCCGTTGGAGTCTCTCGATGTCGGCCTCGACTTCGGGAAGCCGTTCCCGGGCACGCAGCGCGCGATCCACTTGTCCTTGCAGCGTCACCATGTCCGCATCGAGTCGCGTTGCGTTCTGCCGGGCAGGCTGGTAGGCGAGGAAGTACCAGGCTGCCGCGACGACGACCGTGACGGCCATCGTGATGAGGGCGGTGTTGCGTTGTCCGTTCCGTTTGGAGGCAAAGCGCCTCATGGGCCCACTCCCGGGTTCGCATCGAGAATGCCGACGGTGAGCGAGTACGTGAAGCGATTCGTGCTTGCCTCCTCGTCGACTCGTTCGGAAGCAGATTGGAAGGAGACGCCGAAACGACCGTTCGATTCGAGGTTCCCAATGAAGGTCGAGAGGACGTCGAGCGTGGTCACGTTGCCGGAGATGGTGGCCTCTGCAAGCGCAGGTGCGCCTTCGTACCGCGCTGGGTCCACGAGTGGGCTGTCCAGGGTTCGGAGCGTCAGGTCGGCGAAATCAATGACGCTCTCGTTGCTGTTCGCGCGGGGGAGCGTCGCGAGAAGTCCGGAGAGTTGGGGGCTCCAGGTGATTTCCCCCTCGCGGATGGCTGCGGCGCGTTCGGAGAGCGCTTCTAAGTCGCGGCGTTGCGCTTGCGCGTCGGCGAGCGCGTCGATGGCAGGTTGCAGGACGACGAGTTGCGCTTCGATGGCGCGCACCTCCGCGGTGCGTGCCTGCGCGTCGCTCCAGGCGACGTACTGAAGGGACGCCATGGTGCCAAGGGCGACGAGCGGAAGGAGCACGGTCAACAGCCGCCAGTACACCGGTTCCGAGGCGCGACGAAGATCCTTTGGGAGGAGGTTGACGCTAATCAAGCGGATTCACCCCCCGGAGGGCAAGGCCGAGCGGTACGCCGAACTCCGCGCCGACGCTCTCGAGGTAGGGCATGTCGAACCGGCGTTCATCGACGACGACGGACAGCCAGGGCTGCCCAATACGAACGCGGAAGCCGAGTGCATCTCCAATCGCGTCAGGCAGGCCACGGAGTTTCGCTCCACCCCCCGTGATGAACATGCGGGTGATGCTCGCATCGCCACTTTGGACCCGGAAGAATTCGAGGCTCCGCCGAATCTCGGTCGTCAAATCCACCACGACGGGGCGAAGGGCTTCGTATACCCGTGCGGCGCTGTAGGGTCCTGCATCCACGTCGGGGTTCAAGAGCGATTCTTCGGCGTCCGCGTCGAGCGCTGCCGTACCGTGCCGAACCTTGACGTCCTCCGCTGCATCGAAATCCAGTCCGAAGCGGCGTTGCAGCGCCGTCGTGAAGTCGTCGCCCGAAACGCCGATGTTGCGGTTCATGAGGACGCGATCCCCGCGAACCAGCGTGATGGTGGTCGAACTGGCCGCAATCTCGAGAACCACGCCAATCTCGTTCGCCTCCGTGTAGCCTCCCTGCGTCAGGGTTTGCTTCGTGAGGTGCTCTCCAAGCAGCGCGCCTTTCAGGGAGCGGAGCAGCGCGAACGGTTTGACGTCGATGATGACGGGTTCGAGGCCTGCGCGTTGCAGCGTGTCGAGCTCCTCGCGAACGAGTTCGAGACGCGCGGCGGCAATGACGACTTCGAGGTCCTCGCCCTCGGGGACGTCTTCTGGGTTGTCGAGGACGTAGTAATCGAGGCTCACCTCGTCGATGGGGAAGGGGATGTACCGTTCCGCCTCCCATTTGATGGCCTCCTCGAGTTCGCTTCGCGACATGCGAGGCACCTGAATGTTGCGGGTGATCGCCTGCCGGTTGCCGATCGCCGTGACGACGTGGCGCTTGTCGATGCCCGCCTCGTCGAATAAGGCGCGCAGTTCAGCTGCGAGGCCGTCAGGATCGACGACGTGATCATCTTCGATGAGGCCGGGAGGCGTGGGTCGCATACCAAGTTTCGCCAGGCTCGGGGGTGAGCCAGGCTTGACCTCGACCGCTTTCAGGTTCGCCGTACCGACCTCGAGTCCGACCGCCTCGATGCGTGGACGGAACAAGCGAGACACGCTGGCTTGCCACGCCATGTGCCCTCCTCCCGTTTGAGGGGAGGCTAGCACGGTGCGTCCCATCTTGTTGGTGTGGATTTCCCTCATTGCCGAGGTGCGCACGGCACCGTCAGCCCGGTTCGGCGGTACCTCCCGGTGGCGTGGGCTGGCTGGCCTCCGCCGCTTCGTTCGAGCGCTTTGCCGTGCGCTCTGAGGGACGCAGTTCCGGGTCGTGCACGGGGGGTGGTTCGGGCAGCGGTTCACCTTGCAGGAGGAGCACGAACTCCTCGTCGTGCAGTGTTTCCCGCTCGAGGAGCGCCTCCACGATGTGGTCGAGGTCTTCACGATGCTCTTCGAGCAGATTCCCGACGCGTTGATACTCCCGCTCGAGCAGGTTCTTGATCTCCTCGTCGATCGTCGTTGCCGTCGTTTCGCCGTACAAGCGTGCCCCCTCCTGGTCACCGAGCCAGCCGTCCTCGCTGGTGGAGAGGGCGACCGGTCCGAGCGTTTCGCTCATGCCCCAGCGCGTGATCATGCGGCGGGCAAGGTCGGTGGCTTGCCGAAAATCGTTCTGCGCACCGGTCGTGACGTCCCCCAGGACGAGCGCTTCGGTGGCGCGACCCGCCAACGCGACGGCGATTCGGTCGAGGAGCTCGTCACGGCTCGCCGTGGCGCGGTCCTCCTCGGGTACCTGCATGACGTACCCCATGGCGCGCCCCCTGGGCACGATCGTGATCTTGTGAACCGGATCGGCATGGGGAAGGAGGTGCGCAGCGAGTGCGTGCCCCGCCTCGTGGTACGCCGTCATCCGACGTTCCCGTTCGCTGATGACGCGGCTCCTGCGTTCGGGACCCATCGTCACGCGGTCAGCGGCCTCGTCGAGGTCGGCGTTGACGATTTCGCGGCGTCCCTGCCGGGCAGCGACGAGAGCCCCCTCGTTCAGGAGGTTCTCAAGGTCGGCACCGACGAAACCGGGCGTGCGGCGCGCCACGCGACTCAGGTCGACCGTGCGGGCGAGAGGCTTGCCGCGAGCGTGAATGCGGAGGATGGCTTCGCGACCCCGCACGTCGGGCGCATCGACGATCACTTGGCGAACGAAGCGGCCGGGTCGGAGCAGGGCAGGATCGAGCACGTCGGGTCGGTTCGTGGCCGCCATGATGATGATGTCGTGATCGCTTTCGAAGCCGTCCATTTCGACGAGGAGGGCATTGAGGGTCTGCTCCCGCTCGTCGTTCCCAGGCGCGAGTTGCATGCCGCGGCGGCGACCAACCGCATCGATCTCGTCGATGAACACGATGCAGGGTGCACTCTTCTTCGCGGTTTCGAACAGGTCACGCACCCGGGCTGCCCCCACGCCCACGAACATCTCCACGAAGTCGGAGCCACTGATGGAGAAGAAGGGAACCCCTGCCTCCCCGGCCACGGCACGGGCGAGATGCGTCTTCCCGCATCCTGGCGGCCCCACCATGAGGACGCCGTGGGGAATGCGAGCCCCGAGTGCATGGAAACGACCCGGCGTCCGCAGGAACTCGACGACCTCCTCGAGGTCGGCTTTGGCTTCCTCGACGCCCGCGACGTCGGCGAAGGAAATGCCGGTATCTTCCTCGGTCATCATGCGGGCGCGCGACTTCCCGAAGGTGTTGGCACCCTCCGGACCGTTCGCGCTGCGTTGGCCTCGCACGAGGAACACGAGGAAGGCCACCATGAGGACGATGGGGAGGGCGAACAGGGCGAGGCGACCCCAGGCGATTCCGGGTTCGGCAACCGTGACGTCGACACCGGCGTCGGTGAAGGGGGTGAGGTCGGTGGGGGGCGTGGCGAGACGCGTCTCGTAGGGGTCACCGTTCCTCGGGGTGACGTTGAGGATGGACCCGTCGATCTCGACGCGTTCGATGCCTCCCGCCCGCAACTCCCGTTCGAAAGCGCTGTAGCTTCGCATGGTGTCGCCGCCGTTCATGGAGCCACGAGCCGCGACGAAAATCACGAGCGCGCCAACGGCGAGCACGAGCAAGGCACCACGGAAAGGGAATCTCGACATGCGTCAAGTCTAACGAGTCGTACTTTGCGGCACCGTGGCGCAGCACGGCGTGCGACGCGTTCGCAGGGTCAGGGGGCGCCGCGAGCTAAGTCGTTGAAGCGAACGTGCGCATTGTGGAACTGCAGCTCGAGGCTTCCCACCGGGCCGTTGCGTTGCTTCCCAATGAGGATTTCGGCGATGCCTTGCTTCTCGGAGTGCGGGTCGTAGTACTCGTCCCGGTAAATGAACATGACGAGGTCGGCATCCTGCTCGATGGCGCCGGATTCACGCAGGTCGGACAGCATGGGACGCTTGTTGGGGCGGCTCTCCACGGCGCGTGACAACTGCGAGAGCACGAGGACGGGCACGTCGAGTTCGCGGGCGAGCGCCTTGAGGCCCCGCGAGATACTGCTGATTTCCTGTTGCCGGTTCTCCGTGCCGTACCGCCCCGATGTCGAGCCGGACATGAGTTGCAGGTAGTCGATGACGATCAAGCCGAGGTCGTGCTCGGTCATGAGGCGGCGGGCGCGACTCCGGAGTTCCATGACGGTCATGTCCGCATGGTCGTCGATGTAGATTTGCGCGTCGCTCATCTTCCCAGCGGTGTCGGCAAGCCGTTGGAAGTCTCGGTCGGTGAGTTGACCGTTGCGCACGCGGCTCATGTCGACCCGGGCTTCGCTGCAGAGCATGCGGGTCACGAGCTGCACGGACGACATTTCGAGGCTGAACACGCCGACGGTGACACCCTCGCGGAGGGCGGCGTGCTGCGCGATGGTGAGCGCCAGGGCGGTCTTGCCCATGCTGGGTCGCGCGGCGAGCACGTTGAGGCTGGAGGGTTGAAGCCCTGCCGTCATTTGGTCGAGTTCCTTGAAGCCGGTGCGGAGACCCGAGACCGGGTCGGGGTTGGCGAACAGCTCGTTGATGTAGGCGAAGGTTTCGGTGACGAGCATGTTCATGGAACCGAAGTCGCTCGAGCGTCGGTGCGAGGCAAGCTCGAAGATGGCCTTTTCGGAGGCGTCGAGGACCTCCTCGAGCGGCATGGCGGCATCGTAGGCGGTTTGCATGATCTTGCCGCTTGCACCAATCAAGTCCCGGAGGACGGCCTTCTCGAGCACGATCTTCGCGTAGCTTTCCGCGTAGGCGGCGGTGGGAACGCTGTCGGCGAGTCCGATGAGGTACGGGACGTTGCCCACGGCGTCGAGTTCCCCGTTTTGTCGCAGGTCTTCGGTCAGGGTGACGAGGTCGATGGGGTCCCCGCGGCCGAACAATCGCTCCATGGCGCGGAAGATCGTGCGGTGCGCCTCCTTGTAGAACTGGTTGGCCTGCAGCGAGCCCTCGAGCGTGGCGAACACGTCGTTGTCGAGCAGGATGCTACCGAGGACGCTTTGTTCCGCCTCGAGGTTCTGTGGGGGGGTGCGGGTCTCCACGCCGTGCATCGTACCCAGCGGCCGGCGGGTTGGGTGCGGTCCGGCGGCCCGGGCGGGGGTGCATCGGTAGAATGCTCGGCGTGAACGAGGTTTCGGTCGTGGTCAGCACGGTGCTGTTCGCGTGGCTGTTGGGCAGTGCGCCACTGGGGGCGTGGTGGATTCGCCGCGCGACGGGGCGAGATGCACGCAACGTGTCTCCCGGGTTGCTGGGCGTGGAGAACGTGTTTCGTTTGCTGGGTCCGCACGTCGCGGCCGTGTCGTTCGGTTTGGACGTGGTGAAGGGAGCGCTGGCCGTGCTGCTGCTGCCGCAGGCGACGCTTGCGGCCGTGTTCGTCCTGGCGGGTCACGTGTGGCCGTTCCCGTGGCGGGTGGGGTCGCGTTCGCCGCGGGGTCGAGGGAACGGCGTGCTGCTGGGTGCGGTGCTTGCCCTGTTGCAGGTGGGCGTCCTGCCCGTGGCGGCGGTGTTGACGGCGGCAGCGGGGTTCGCTGCCGTTCTGGCGCGCTGGGGGTATGCGACGACGGCGACCCTGGCGGGCCTGGCCGTGCTCCTGGCTTGGCCGTCGAGCGTGACGTGGCTGGCAGCTGCCTGGCTCGCGATCGTGACGCTGCGGGGCATTCCGGCCTTGATGCGCATGGCGGATGGAACGGAGCCACGCATTGGCGATCCGCCGCCCGTGCAGGGCGTTTCGGAGGGGCGTTTGCGTGCCGCGTTCATGATTCACCCGATGACGCTCGATGACGTCTGGCAAGTGCCGAGCCAGGGTTGGGTGTACGCCCTGTACCGTCGGGGTTGGTTGAGTGAAGCGGCGTTGCGGCGCGTCTTGCCGTGGCTACGGCCGCAACTGCACGGCATCCTGCGCGGCGTCGATCTTCCCGATGGGCGGACGCTCGACGTGGCGTTGATTGGTGGACCAATGCTGCCCGACCAGATTCGGGGTGAACCGGAGGCGGCGACGACGATGGCGATTCGGGGCGCGAAGCTGGCGCAGGAGTTGGGGGCCGTGGCCTTCGGGTTGGGTGCGTACTGGTCGACGGTGGGGGAGAAGGGCCGGTTGGTTCAGGAGGCCGTGCCGGACCTACCGGTGACGCATGGGGGGAGCTACACCGCTGCGACGGTGCAAGCGGCGATTCCACGGTTGCTTGCGCGGTACGGGTATGCGGGCGGACGCCTTTCGGACGCGACCGCGGCGGTGGTGGGTGCGAATGGCGTGGTGGCGTTCGGCGTGGCGCGCGCCCTCGTGCCGCACGTCGCGCGCCTCGTGCTGATTGGAACGGACGAAGATCGTCTCGAGCGGAGCGCGCGGACGTTACGACGCAAGGCGGAAGGTTGCGAGGTGGTGACCTCCACCGACGTGTCCGACGTGGCGGAGGCGGAGCTCGTGTTCACCGCGACGAGTGCACCGGGCTATGTCGTGCGGAGTGAGCACGTGCGGCCCGGTGCGTGGATCTACGACTTGGGTCGACCCGCGGACGTGGACCCCGCGGTGCGTGACGTGCCGGGCGTGCAACTCATTCCGGGTGGCGTGGTGCGTCCACCGGGGAGCAGCGTGAGCGATCTCGATTTGCACTTTGGGGAGGGACGCGTTCCCGCTTGCCTGGCGGAAACCATGATTCTGGCGGCCACGGGTGAGCGCGAGCGTGCGACGACGGGGGGAACGGCGCGTTCGCAGGACGTCGCTTGGTTCCTCGAGCAGGGGGAGCGCCTTGGGTTCGACATCGTGCTCGATGATGAGGACGCCGCGGAAGCGCCTGCGTCCTCCGGGTCGTGGGAGCGGTCATCGTGATGGTCTTCCGGTTTCCCGGCGTGCTGGAGGAGGACCCACCCGAGGCGGCACGGTTGTGGGCCTTGGGGTGCCGGGGCTTGCAGCAGCAGGGTGACGAGATTGCCGCTTGGTTCGATGGTCGTCTCGACCTGCCCGTGGAGGGCACGTGGAGCGAGGAGCCTGACGTGGATTGGCTCGAGGCGTACTACGCAAGTCTCGAGCCGGTGGTGGTGCCTCCCCTCGTCGTGGCGGGTACGCATCGCGCCGTGACGGTCGAGCCGGGACTGCACGTGTTGTGGCTCGATCCGGGCATGGCGTTCGGGACGGGGCATCACGCCACGACGCGCATGGCACTCGAGCAGCTCGCGTCGCGGGACCTGACGGGGTTGCGCGTGCTCGACGTGGGGTCGGGGAGCGGCATTCTGGCCATCGCCGCCGACCGGTTGGGTGCCGCCTCGAGCCTGGGTGTGGATACCGACCCGGCCACCGTTCCGATTGCGCGTGAGGCGGCCCGCCGGAACCATGCCCGCGCAACGTTCGAGGTGGGCAGCGTGGACGGACGCGATCCACGCCACGCGTGCGACGTGCTCGTCGCCAACCTGTATGCCGAGGCGCACGTGGCGCTCTCCGGCGTGTACGCGAGCATCGTTGCGCTGCACGGTTTCGTCATCGTCACCGGCATCTTGGAGGAGCGTGAAGCGAACGTGCAAACCGCGCTCGAGGCGGCGGGCTTGCGCGTGACGCATCGGCGTGCGGATGGGGATTGGGTGTTGCTCGAGGCGCAAAAAGCGTGAGGGTGCGTCGCGTTCGCGTCGGCTCGTTGCAGGCGGGAACCGTTCGTCTCGTCGGTCAGGAAGCGCATCACCTTGCCCGCGTCTTGCGTTTGGCGCCGGGAGACCCCGTGCAGGCGTTCGACGGTTCTGGCCTCGTGGCGGACGGTGTGGTTGCCGGGGTGGAGGAGGGTGCGGTGAACCTGACCCTGGAGGCGCCCCGTGAAGGAGAGCGGGAGGCGCCCATCCGCGTCACGCTTGCCGTGGCTCTTCTCAAGGGCGACAAATTGGCGGGCGTGGTGCGGCAAGCAACCGAGCTGGGCGTGCATGCGGTGCAGCTCGTGCATGCGCGGCGCGCTGACGTGCCTACGTTGGGTGCAGCGAAGGCGAAGCGTTGGGCGCGCATTGCCGAGGAAGCCGCGAAGCAGTCCGGCCGCTCCTCGGTACTCGAGGTGCGCGACCCGGTGCCCCTCCGTGACGTGGTGGGGACCGAGCCCACTTGGATTGCCGATCCTCGTGGGGACCGGTTCTACGGTGACGTGGTGGACGCTTGGCTGGAGGAGGGGCAGGAAGCGGTGACGATCGTGACCGGACCGGAGGGCGGGTTCGAGCCTGGAGAGGTGACGGAGCTCGTGGAGCAGGGGGCCGTGGCGGTGCGTTTCGGGGCGCGCATCCTTCGGGCGGAAACGGCACCCATCGCATTGGCTGCGGCGCTTCTGGGTAGGGTGGACGGGTGAACCGAAACGCATCTTCGAATCAGGCGTTGCGACGCCGCGTGAGACGCGTGACGCGTCGGTCGTGGCTCACGCTGCTGGTTCCGATCCTCTTGGCTGGCTGCATGCCGTTGTTCTTGCCGCCCGTGCCTGCCGAACTGCCGACCATCGAACCCAAACTGTTGCTGCGGGACGTTCAGGTCGTGCGGGAAGCGGGTCTGCCGGTGGTGACCTTCACGCTTCGCTCGCTGCCCGAGGAGGGCTGGTTGGCGCTGCAGTGGTTCCCACCGGCGGGGGATGAGGTTGCCTCGGCGAGCCTCTGGCTCACGTCCGAGGACGTGGGGAGTGAACGGCGGGCTGAGTTCCCTGCCGACGTGGAGCGCGCGCAGGCAGGCCGATGGCGTGTCGTGATGTCGTGGGAGGGTGCGTTCGTGCGGCAACTCGAATGGAGCGAGCCCGCGGAGTAACTCCGCGGGCTCGCTACGCTTGCGTTTACGGGTGTGCGTTAGGAAGCGCTGCGCAGCGCGCGGCGTTGCCGTCCTTTGAACCACACGACGAGTGGCGCAAGGATGAAGATGCTGGAGTACGTCCCCACGCCAATCCCGATGAGCAGGGTGATCGAGAAGTCGCGGAGCACGCTGCCGCCGAACAGGAGCAGCGCGAGGACCGGCAGCAGGGTCGTGGTGGACGTCATCACGGTGCGGGACAGGGTCTGGTTGACCGACAGGTCCACGATCTCGTCGTAGGTCCGGTCTCGGGTGCGACGCAAGTTCTCACGCACGCGGTCGGCGATGATGATCGAGTCGTTGAGCGAGTAACCGACCACGAAGAGGAGCGCGGCGAGCACGGGAATGCTGAACTCCGCACCGAACAGGTCGATGGCGCCGAGCGTGAGGGCCACGTCGTGAATGGCGGCGAGGATGGCGGCGATGGCGACGATCCAGGTGGGCCAGAAGCGCCAGCCGACGTACACGAGGATGAGGGCGAGCGCCACGCCGACGGCGTAAATGGCGCCGCGGCGCAGATCGGCGCCGATGGAGGGACCCACGAAGTCGGCTTGCAGGAGAGCTGCGTCGAGGGCGCTGGCCAGGTCGCTGGGGAACTGCTCAGCTACGCCTTCGGTGTCGGTGAGCCCGACCCGGACGCTCACGAGGTTCGCGCCCAGCACGTCGTCTTGCACCTCGACCACGGTGGCGGAGGCGCCCTCCACCCCTTCGTAACCGAGTTCGTCGATGGCGTCCCGCACGACGCTCGGCGTGATGGGTTCGTTGCCCTGCAGCAGTAGCGAGGTCCCCCCGGTGAAGTCGGTGGAGAACGTCAACCCGTTCAAACCGACGTTGGCGATCGCAGCGATGGCGAGGAGGGAGGATACGCCGACGACGATGGCAGCACGCTTCACGAAGCGCAAGCGGATTCCCGTCAGGTAGAAACCACGAGGCATGAGTGGGCGCTTCGTGCGGAGGCTCAGCAGGTCGAGGATCCACGGCACGACGACCGTGTTGACGAACACGGCGGAGATGATGCCGATGGCGAGCGTGATGGCGAAGCCGCGCACCGCGCCGCTCGTGTACTGGTAGAGCGCACCGGCAGCGAGGAGGGTCGTGACGTTCGCGTCGATGATGGCGGAGAGGGAGGCAGCAAACCCGCGCTTCATCGAGAGCCGCAGGCCGTGGCCTTCGCGCAGTTCCTCCTTGATGCGTTCGAAACTGATGACGTTGCCGTCCACGGCCGCGCCGATGGTGAGGACGAGACCGGCGAGTCCAGGCAGGGTCAGCGCGGCGCCCAGGCCTGCAAGGATGCCGAAGACGAACAGCATGGCGAGGAGGATGCCGATGGCGAGCACGCCACCGAAGAGGGGGCCGTAGTAGGCGACGACGAACAGGAGGACGGCGGCACCGCCGACGAGGGCGGCGGTCCGACCCGCGCGGATGGAGTCGGCACCGAGGGTGGGGCCGATGGCGCGCACCTCTTGCACCTCGAGGTTGATGGGCAGGCTGCCGCTGCGAAGGACGAGCGAAATGTCGGTCGCCTCGTCGAGCGATCCAATGCCGGTGATCTGCCCGGAGTCGCTGATTCGCGATTGCAGGGTGGGCGCCGTCATGATCGTCCCGTCGAGCACGATGGCCATGCGTCGACCCGTGTTCGTACCGGTGAAGTCACCAAAGTCGCTGGCGTACTCGCGGTCGATTTCGAAGAACACGGCGGGCCCGAGACTGGCCGTGCCGACGCGCTCGAAATCGGCGTAGGCATTGCGGATGATCTCACCGGTGAAGACGGTCGGTTCGAGGTCATCGAGCGTGAGCTGCGCGGTTTGCAGCGCGTTCGCTTCGCTGCGCACGAGCGCGAACTCGAGGATGGCTTGTTGGCCAATCAGGTCGAGCGCGCGGTCCTGGTCGGCGGAGGTGAGGCCGGGAAGCTCGACGATGATGCGGTTTCCGCCACTCGTTTGAATGATGGGTTCGGACACGCCGAACTCGTTGACGCGGTTCTCGACGATGTTGCGGGCGGTCTGCAGGTCCTCGGGGAGGGGGTCGGGGATTTCGGATTGCAGGACGACGCGGAGGCCGCCTTGCAGGTCGAGTCCGAGTTTGAGGGACTCGTCACTGGACCAGGGTTTCCAGAGGTAGGCGATTGCGGCGATGAGGGCGACGAGGAGCAGGAAGCCGGTGAGGGCGCGTTGCGTCATGGGGTTGGACTCCAATCGAAGGGGTGGGGGAGGGGCGGTTGCAGGTCGGTCGTGGGGACCTCACCCACCTTCGAGGTTGCGTCGCGCGAACCAGTCCTGCGCGTGGCGTGGGGGCGTGGCGGGCGCAAGGCGCGGCGTCGTTCGGGTCGCTGCGCGGCGTGGGTGCGCATGAAGCGCTTGCGGATGCAGGCTGAGCCTCGTGCCGATGCCCTGCACGGGACTCGTGCTGGCGGGTGCGGCGAGGAGCAGGGTGGCTGCGGGGGCATGGAAGCCCGGTTCGCCGGGCGCATCGGCGTCACTCGCCGCGAAACTCCAGGGGAGGGTCGCGAGGGTGAGTAGGGCGACGACGAACCATGGAGCGGTCCGCACTGCGCGTGAACGCCGTGCGGACCGGTCCCGTTTCGCGTCGCGAGGGGAGGGCATCAGGTGATGGGAACCTCGACCATCTCGTATGCCTCGACGATGTCGCCCTCTTGCACGTTGTCGTAGTTCTGCAGGTTGATGCCGCATTCGAACCCTTGCGTGACTTCGCGGGCGTCATCCTTGAAGCGTTTCAGGCCGGCAATGGTGCCCTTGTAGACTTCCTTGCCGTCACGCGTGACGCGCGCCTTGGCGTTGCGGCGAATCAAGCCGTCGGTGACGTAGGAACCGGCAATCGTGCCGCTGCGAGGCACGTTGATGACCGCGCGGACCTCGGCATGCCCGATGATGCGCTCCTCGTACTCCGGTTCGATTTGACCGCGGATGAGTCGCTGCACGTCCTCGATCAACTGGTAGATGATCTTGTACGTCTTGAGGGGAATGCCCTGACGCTCGGCCGACTTCTTCACGCTGCCGGCCGGGTTCACGCCGAAGGCAATGACGTGCGCATCGGCGGTGGAGGCGAGGAGCAGGTCCGATTCGGTGGGTGCCCCAACGTCGGCGAGCATGATGTCGAGGTCGACCTCTTCGGTCGCGTCGCTCTCCTTCAGCAGGACGCCCTTGATCGCTTCGAGCGTGCCTTGCGTGTCGGCGCGGAGGATGATCGGCACCGTGGTGACCTTGGCCTTGCCGAACAGGTCGGCGAGGGTGACGTCCTTACGCCCGATCGATTCGCGCTCGGCGAGTTCCCGCTCGGACGTGCGTTCGGCGGTGAGGGCGCGGGCTTCGGCGTCACTTCCGACCGCCTCGACCGTCGCGCCTGCCTGCGGCTGATCGGAGAACCCGAGCACCTGCACGGGGATGGCGGGACCCGCTTCCTTGAGGGTAGCGCCGGTGTGGTCGGTGAGGCGCCGCACCTTGGCCCACGCTTCACCCGACACGACGGCGTCCCCCACGCGCAGGGTGCCTTCCTGAACGAGAATGGTGGCGAGCACGCCCGCCTGCTTGTCGAGAATGGATTCGATCACGACGCCTTGCGCCTGCGTATCCGGGTCGGCACGCAGGTCGGCGAGTTCGGCGACGAGGGCAATCATCTCGAGGAGTTCGGGAATGCCTTGCCCCGTCTCGGCACTGATGTCGACGGTGATCGTGTCGCCCCCGTACGCCTCGGGCACGAGCTCGACTTGCATGAGGTCCTGCTTCACGCGGTCGGGGTGCCCGATCGCGTAGGAGAGGCCGATCGGCCCGCCCCAGTCGTTCACCACCAGGGTGATCTCTCGAAGGTCGAGGGATTCGAGCAGCCCTTCGAGATTCTCTGCATGATGCGCCGGCAGGTAGTCCCAGTCTGCGGGCTTGTCCGAGAGACCGAAACCGATGTGATCCGGGGCGATGCAGCGGTTGGTGGTCGAGGTATCCGGCCCGAACAGCAGTCCGTGCTTGGCAGCTTCGCGGTTGAGTTGATC
>CAJXWR010000036.1 GCA_913062675.1 uncultured Trueperaceae bacterium | reverse complement strand
CTGGATCCAGAACGGCGCGACGCGGCAAGCCTCTCGGACTTCCTCGAGCCGGGCGACCCTCGCGATCTCGAAGCCATCCCGGTCGGAACGAACGTGAATCGACCGGGGAACGACGGTGCCGACCTCTTGACGCCGGTGGGCGACGCGCTGTACGTGTGACACCCCGCGCTACCCCGCCACGCCTTGCACGGGCGACAATGGCGACGTGGCGATGACGCGCGACGACCTCCCCGTCCTTCCCACGGGCCCTGGCTGTTACCTGTTCCAGGGTTCGGAGGGACCGGTGTACATCGGCAAGGCGAAGAACCTCAGGTCGCGTGTCGCGTCGTACTTCAATACCGAGCAGGGGTTCGGGAAGGCGCGCTGGATCACCGCGACGGCGCAACGCCTCGAGTTCATCGTCACGGCCTCCGAACCCGAAGCGCTCGTCCTCGAGGCGGACCTCATCAAGCGGCACAAGCCTCGCTTCAACGTGCAACTCAAGGACGACAAGGCGTACCCCTTCCTGAAATTGACGCGCGAGCCGTACCCACGCCTCGTGTTCACGCGCACCCGGAAGGACGACGGCGCCTCGTACTACGGGCCGTACCCCGGAGCAGGTGCGGTGAAGAAGGTGCAGGACGTCGTCAACAAGACGTTCGGCTTGCGCGTGAACAGTGGTTCCCCCATGAAGCCCCGCAGCAAGCCGTGCCTGCGGTACCACATGGGGCAGTGCCTCGCGCCGTGCATCGGTGAGGCGGAGGAGGCCGCCTACGCCGAGCGGGTGCGGCAGGCGCGCGCGTTCCTCGAGGGCCGGGTGGGGGACGTGCTCGACGAGCTCGAACGCGAGATGCGCGAGGCAGCCGAGCGCCTGGACTTCGAGCGTGCAGCGAAGGTGCGTGACCGTGCCGATGCGATTCGCCGGGTCACCGGGTACGACAGTTCCGTCGCACGCTCTCCCGGCAACGACCTCGATTTCCTCGGTTTCGCCGTGGCCGGAAGTTACGCGGCGGTTCAGATCTTCCAGATGCGCGGCGGTCGCGTCGTGGGGCGCGAAGCTCGGTTCGTGGTCAATGCCGAGGAAGCGACCGGCGTCGAAATTCTCGAGCGGGTCATGACGGCGCACTACCGGCAGCAAGTGCGGCTCCCCCCGCTCGTCCTCGTGCCCGACGAGGGTCTCGACGCTGGAACGTGGGAGACGTTCCTGGGCGAGCGCGCGGGCCGGCACGTCGAGGTTCGAACCCCGCAGCGTGGCGACAAGGTGGAGCTCGTCGCCATGGCGAACCGCAATGCACGGACGGCGGTGGACGCCGAACTGGCCGCCCTCGAACGGCGCGGGGAGGCACCTGGCGTGAAGGAGTTGCGCGAGCAGCTCGACCTGACCGACGCCCCCTGGCGAATCGAGGGGTACGACATCAGCAACCTTATGGGAACGCACACCGTCGCCTCCATCGTGGCGTTCGAGGGGGGCAGACCCAAGAAGAGTGACTACCGCACCATGCGAATTCGGGGACTCGACAAGCCGGACGACTTCTACTCGATGCACCAGGCGCTCGTTCGACGCTTCACGGGCCGGCTTGCCGAGACGCTTCCGCCCCCCCACCTGCTCCTCATCGATGGGGGCAAGGGCCAGGTCTCATCCGCACGCAAGGCGCTTGCCGAGGTGGGCGTGGAGGTGCCCATCGTGGGGCTCGCGAAGCGGGAGGAGACGCTCGTCACCGAGTCGGGTCGTGAGATTCGCCTGCCCCTCACCCACCCGGCCTTGCGTCTGCTCGTGCACGTGCGGGACGAGGCGCACCGAACCGCCGTCGGGTCGAACCGGAAGGGCCGGGGGCGTGCGGCGACGCGCAGCCTGCTCGATGACGTGCCGGGGATTGGCCCCAAGCGTCGCGATGCCCTCCTGACCCACTTCTCGAGCATCGACGATTTGCGCGAAGCCGACCTCGCGACGCTGGCCGCTGTGCCAGGCGTCGGACCCAACGCAGCGGCAGCCGTACATGCCTTCTTTCACGCAGAAGAAACGGGTGTTTGAGGTGCCAATCATCGCTCGGCACCTCGTGACGGGTCTTATACGCGACCAACGCTCATCACGTGCAACGGTCGAGTGTATTAGTGCGGTCGTCACGCCGCACGCGGACCCGCTGTGTTTCGCAAGGCTGCTACACTATTTTCGTGGATTTGCGTTCTCTGACTGTCCTGACGCTCGTCGCTATGATTTCCCTGTCACTCGCGAGTTGCACCGGTATGGCAAGCGCTCCCGAGCGGAGCGAAGATTCGCAGGACCTTCCAGCCGGCATCATCGTGAGTGACGAGAGGGTTGGCGAACGTGAGGATGGCACGGGTGCTTTCCGAACGCACTGCCTCGAGACGCACGTGGCGAACGACGACCCACTCGTCAAACCCAACGAGCCTGGCGCTGCCCACGAGCATGTCTTCCTAGGTAATCCCACCGTCGACGCGTTTACGACGATCGACACGCTCATCGAAGCGGACGAAACGCTTTGCGATGGAGATACGCTCAATCGCTCTGGATATTGGATTCCATCGCTCTACGACGCGTTTGGAGAACGGATTCGCTACGTCGACCCACTCATCTACTACAAGACCGGCTATCACCTTCCCCCCAATGACATTGTCCCGCCCCCACCCGGCCTACGCATGATCGCGGGTGATGCGATGGCCAGTGCACCGCAAGCTGTCGCAATCACCAAGTTTCGTTGCGGAAGCTGGACACCCGAAGAGCCTCAGTTCAGTCCTGGTGACCCCCTCGATCACATTCCCACGCTACCGGACTGCGACGTGGGCGATATCGTCGAGATGCGTCTGGTGTTCCCGCAATGCTGGGATGGCATGAACCTCGCAAGTGACGACCACCAATCGCACATGGCGTACCCCGAGGAAGCGACGGCGCCGAACCCAGGAACCGGATCGTGCCCCAACTCGCACCCCGTCGCCATCCCCGAAATCTCGTACAACTTCCACGTCTACGTCACCGAGGAAACCGGCTCACCCTCCGCGTGGCGCTTCGTCACTGATCCCACGGGTGCTGATGGCGGTACGACCTTCCACGGAGATTGGATGAATGGTTGGGACGAAGACGTCATGACGACCATCGTCGAAAATTGTCTTCATGGCACCCTCGAGTGCATGGTCGGGCTTCTCGGCGATGGTACGCGATTGAAGCCCGTGCCCCTCGAGTGACGAGGTTGTCCACGCCTCGCATGCTCTCCTGCCATCGACGGTTCCTCGCGATCGCCCTCGTGGCCGCGTCACTGGCGCTCGCCGCCTGTGGCTCCAATCCATCGATGGCCTCGGATCCAGATGGGAGCGGCGGTCTCCCATCCACCTGGCAACCCTGGGAATGGACCGGTTACGAGAAGTTCCCTTCCCTGTACTTCGCTGCCAACCCCGACGGGCCCTACACCCCGGAGCAGCTCGACAAAATCACTCGCTTCGAACTGGCCATCGTGGAGTACCGTGCTGGCCAGTACATGGAAGAATTCACGACTGGGCTCTGGGCTGGCGGTGACCTGGGCGGCTTCATGGACGAGCAAGCCGAACGAATCGCAATCCACGATGGTCCACCGACGCTGGTGTACCGCAGCGCCCAGTGGGCGAGCACGATGTTCCAGCCCCAACGCCAAATCCTTGAACGACAACACCTCTTCTTGGCCGATGATCGCGATTGTTGGGGCTTCATCGATTACCCCCTCGACGTCGGCGAGACGGGCGCAGAAACCGGCCTCTCCTACTGCCGTTGGGATGTTCGCCAACCCGAAGCGCGCAGGGCATTCATGCAGATCGTAGAACGCGCTGCCGAGGGTCAGTCGAGTGGCGTATTCTTCGATAACGCGCACAGCGTCGCCTGCGATGAAGCACGTCAACTCAGTCACCTTTCCCGGGCTCAACGCAAAGCGTTCATGGACCAACAGCATGAGCTGTACGCGGACGCCTTCGCCTTCCTCGTCGCCCACGGAAAATACCCAATCCTCTCCACCACGATTGGATTCACACGAAACGGACCTCAGGTCCCATGGGAGAACGACTGTCCACGAAGCGAGGAGGCGCTCCTGCAGGCGCTCGATGGCATTCCGTTCGCACGAAACAACGAATTCTGGATGTGGAATCTTGGCGAGACGGCGACACGACAGGTTCGCAACGCCATCGACGAGACCCTACGTGGCATTCCCACAATTGTGCACACGCCCTACTTTCCGAGTGGTGGCGGTTGCCTTGGAGGATGCTTCAATGATGAGGGCGAGCGCATTCGGTTCACGCAGCAAGCGTTTCTCGAGTTCAGCATCGCCGCCTTTCTCGTCACCATGGGTCCGGGGGACTATTTCGGCTTCTCCAATATGGAAGCCGAACCCGAGGGCGGCGGGTGGTTCGACGAGAGCTGGGTCTACCACGACATCTATGACACGATTCGCACGGGAGCACCCCTTGGCCCGCCCATCGAGCGGATGGATGGGAACGTCTTCGTCCGCCGATTCGAACGGGGCACCGTATCCATTGACACGCATGCAGGCACGTATGACCTTGATTTCCAATACCCCTGACGCTGGCTCGTCAGGTACGAAAGGAGTGCAAGTGCGATTCGGACATCGGTGATGTGGGATGCATGCATGGTGCGCCTCGCGTAGGTGGCGCATCGTGCGACGTCACGTCCCGAGGTGTCATGGTCGCCATGGGTTCGGTAGGCCTCCTTCGGTCTCTGGATGCCTACGTGAATGGATTCGTGGAGGTGCGCTGGCTATGGTGTTCCCATGGGACGTCGCGCCGACGCGGTGACTCACTGTGCGTGGCTCTTGGCAAGCGCCTCCTCGGGAGCGCGGATCGACAGATTGCCAGCGCGTGGACGGCCGACGTCACGCCAGGTCGACCGTCGTTGGGTGCGCGTTTGGGCCCGGACTCGCATGTGCGCTTCAGCGTCACGGCGGCTCTTGGCTCGAGGGATGGCGTGCGGAGGGTGGTGGGTCCGAATCTCGACGCCGGTGCGAAGGGAACGAAGATGAGCTTGTGCTTCGGATTGTCGAGGGTTGGCTGGATGGGACACGAGTTGTCCATGGCAACGCGAGAGAACGCATGAAGGGAGCCCAGCTCGACTTCGACACGTCGAGTGGGGACGTGATGGACGTCGCACGCGCCGCCGTGCGTGAGGTGGGAAGTGAGGCGTTGCACGCCGTGCGAGAAGCGGCGGTCGAGGGCACGTACGCCCCGTTCCCGCAGGGGGTTCCGGTCGAGTTCGAACGGGCGCTCGGGCGGTTGGGGATGCAGCAGTTGTACGTGCATCAGCGGGAGGCGATCGATGCGGTCGGTGCAGGCCGCGACGTGTTGATCACGACGGGCACGGCGAGCGGGAAGAGCCTCGCGTACCAGTGGCCCATCTTCGATGCGTTGCTTCGTGACGAGCATGCCACGGCACTCGCGCTCTACCCGACGAAGGCACTCGCGGCCGATCAGGCGGGCGCCTTCGCGCGTTTCGCGGAAGCACTCGAGCTGCCTGGCGGCACCGTCGCGAGTTACGACGGCGATACGCCTCGAAGCCAACGACCCGCGATTCGAGGTGCGGTCCGCACCCTGCTCACGAATCCCGACATGCTGCACGCGGGCATCCTGCCCCACCACACGAACTGGCGCAGGTTCTTCGCGGGCTTGCGGTTCATCGTCGTGGACGAGGTGCACGTGTACCGCGGCGTGTTCGGAGGTCACCTCGCTGGCGTGCTGCGACGCCTGCAGCGCGTGGCGCGCCACTACGGCGCGTCGCCGCAGGTGCTGGCCACGAGCGCGACGCTCGGCAATCCGCGTGAACATGCCTCCACGGTGCTGGGGCGGGACGTGGTGCACGTCGCAAGGGATGCCGCACCGAAACCGGAGCGCAGTTTACTGCTCGTCCGTCCGCCCCTCGTGGACGAGGCGCTCGGCATTCGTCGGCCCAGCCTTGCCGAGGCGGCGTCGCTCGCACGCCACCTCGCGGAGGCGGGTCGGCAGGTCTTGATGTTCGCCGGGTCGCGGCAGGGCGTCGAGGAGGCGGTGGTGCAACTGAGGCCGGACGTGCCGGGCGTCCGCAGTTACCGAAGTGGGTTGCTTGCGAGCGAACGGCGCGACATTGAGGCTGCGCTGCGGTCGGGGGAGGCGCGCATCGTGGTGGCGACCAATGCACTCGAGCTCGGCATCGACGTGGGGGGCGTGGACGCCGTGGTGATTGCCGGGTACCCCGGCTCGAGCGCAGCATTCCGGCAGCAGGTCGGTCGGGCCGGTCGCCGCGACGCGCCGGGGATCGGCATGCTCGTGCTGGGGGCGGGACCGTTGGATCAGTACTTGGCGCGTCGACCCGAAATCCTGTTCGGTGCACCATCGGAGCGGGCGTTGAGCGATCCGGATCACCTGCTCCTCGCGCTCGACCACCTGCGTTGCGCGACGTTCGAGCTCCCGCTCGAGCGTCATGAGGCGTACGGGCGGTTGGGTCCGGGCGAGGTCGCCATGCTCGCCGAGCAGATGCGACGCGACGGCGAGGTGCACGTCGCCGAAGGGCGCACCTATTGGCTGGGCGACCGGTACCCGGCCGAGTCGGTCTCGCTGCGTTCGGCGGGCCGCGACGACGTGACGCTCGTGACGGGCGAGGGCACCGTCGTCGGGACGGTGGATGGGCCGAGCGCCCGCTGGCTGGCGCACCCGGGAGCCGTGTACCTGCATGATGGCGTGCCGTACGACGTGACGTCACTCGATTTGGGGGAGCACGTCGCGCATCTGCAACCCACCCGCGCGGACGTGGTGACGCGCGCGTTTCGCGAGACGACCATCACGCCGGTGGGGGAGCTGCAACGCTGGGTGGAGAAGGCGGCACGCGTGGCGCTTGGCGAGGTGACCGTCACGGAGACGGTGACGGGGTACCGGCGCTTGCATCGCGTGACGCGCGAAACCTTGGGTCGCTACCGGCTCGACGTGCCGCCATCGACGCTGCTGACCCGCGCGTATGCGTTTGCACCCGACGAGGCGACGGTCGAGAAGCTTCGCGGCATGCGGGCCTGGAGCAACGACGAGAACGACTACGGTCCCGATTGGCCGCAGGTGCGGCGCGCCGTGTTGGAGCGGGACGCGTTCACCTGCCGGCATTGTGGAGCGAAACGCGAGGCTACCGCGGGACGACCGGGCACGCCGCTGCACGTTCATCACCTCGTGCCGTTCCGCGCCTTCGCCACGGCGCGCGAGGCGAATCGGAAGGACAACCTGGTGACGCTCTGCCCGTCGTGCCACCGAAAAGCCGAACGCGCCGTTCACGTACGGAGTGGGCTTGCGGCGGTGGCGTACGCCCTGCGGTCGCTCGCTCCTCTGCACGTCATGGCGGACGCGCGCGATTTGGGGGTGCACGTCGATCCGGCAAGCGCGGTGCTGGAGGGGGCAGCGGGCATCGTGGTGTTCGAAACCGTTCCGGGGGGTGTGGGGCTTGCCGATGCGCTCGCCGAGGTTCACGCGTCGCTGCTCGATGCGGCGCACGCGCTGATCACGACGTGCGGGTGCGAGGACGGTTGCCCGAGTTGCGTGGGTCCCGCGGGGGAGGCGGGGCACGCCGGGAAGCGTGAGGCGATCGCCCTGTTGGAGGCCCTCGCGTGAGTGACCTGCTGGCACGCCTGCGCGCGCTGCAAGGCGCAAGCCCAGACGAGCCGCTAGCCGAGGCGCCGGAAGGTCCGGCGTGGCAGGTCGAAGCGGCTGCGCTCGATGCGGTCGTGGTGGAGGGGCGGGAGGGCGTGCACCTGCTGCGCCGCGCCTGGCAGCCACCCGGAGCGCGGCACGGCGTCGCGCCGCTGGGGGACGGATCGATTCACCCGTTCTTGGAGCGATGGGCCGACCGGGTGGGTGTCCCACGCGTGGGTGGGCGGCAACGCGTCGTGTACGTCGACACCGAGACCACGGGGCTGGCGGGGGGTACGGGCACGTACGTGTTCCTTGCCGGGGTGGGTGTGCACGACGACGAGGGTTTCCTCGTGGAGCAGTTGCTGCTGCCCGGCCCGCAGTACGAACGTGCATGGCTGCACGCCCTTGCGGAGCGGCTGGCGGAATCAACGGTGCTCGTGACGTTCAACGGCGCGAGTTTCGACGTGCCGCTCCTCAGGACGCGGTTCGCGCTTCATGGCGTGACGGACCCGACGGAGGGGATCGTGCACGTCGACCTGCTTCCCCTCGCCCGGCGTTGGTGGGGACGGTCGCTCGTGAACTGCACGCTCGGCACGATCGAGCGCGAGGTGCTCGGCGTGCAGCGAAGCCAACTCGACGTGCCCGGTGCGGAGGTGCCCGCGCGGTACCGGGCGTACCTCCGGACCCGCGATGCGACGCTGCTCGAGGGGGTCGTGACGCACAACGTCGATGACATCGTTGCGCTCGCCGCCCTGCAGCGACGACTCGAAGCGTCGTTCGATGGTTCGCCCGGCACGCTTGGGAAGCCTCGCGATGCGCACGAGGGGTTTGGCGTGGCGCGCTGGCTGGAGGCGCTGGGTGAGGTGGAGGAGGCTGCGCGCCGGCACCAAGCGTGGATGGAGGAGCATGACGAGGCAGCGTTCGCCATCGCACGGATTTGGCGACGGGAAGGGAACGTGGAAGCCGCTCGCGGTGCCTGGACGCGACTCGCCGAGCGGGGGCATGCCGAGGCGTGGGTGGAGCTCGCCAAGCTGCGGGAGCACGTCGACGGGGATTTCGAGGCGGCGCTCGAAGCCGTCCAATGGGCCCGCCAGGCCGGGGGTGGCGTGCGGGACGACCTTGCGCGCCGCGAGGCGCGGCTCAAGCGTCGCCTTGCGCGCCGGGACGGCTAGGCCGCTCGCCGGAACGTGCCGCCGCAACCCTTGTGGCGGTAGCGCGAGGGGGCGTACCGCGGTTTCCGGTACAACCCGACCTGCGCACCGCAGGCCGTGCACTCGAGTGTGTACGGCGCGGGGGTGAGGGGACCCACCTGGCAGGTGGCGCGCGGTTCGGCCCCCACCTCGAGCGCAATGGCGCGCCAGGCGGGACCGTGATTCATGGCGGCCCGTCCGAAGCGGCGGTACGCGAGCGCATGCGCAATTTCGTGAAGAATCGTGTCGCGCAGAACTTCGGGCAGGTTCGCTTCGACGAGGTGGCGGCTGATGCGGATCGCGCCCGTCCGCTCGCCATGACGCACGCGTGTCGTTCCAAGCGTGCGTTTCCCGCGACCGAAGCCGAACGCCCAGTCGTGCAGCCCGTGCTCCAACATGCGTTCGCTCGCGTCGAACTCCACGCGGGTGAACGATTCGCCGCCCGGTCGCGGGCGCAGGAGCCAGATTCTGCCGCGAGCATCCTCGCGTCGGTCGGCTGGCGTGCGGCTGCGACGTACCTCGTCGGGGAGGCCGGATACACCTTGCTGGGTGAGGAGCCGGATCGGCATGTCGGGACGCTACCCGATGCGCACGTGTCGTGCATGACGTGGTTGGATGAACCCCGATGCCGACGCCGTCGATGAACGGGATGGGTCACGGGTTTCGCCGAGCTTGCCTCGGTGCAAAGCCTGCGCTCACCCACGAGGCGTGCGGCGACCGGTACCCTGACGTGAGAGGGGAGGAGAGTCATGAGTGAGGTGGATCGATCCATGCAGGACGTCGAGGCGGCCGCACGCCTCCTCGATGCACACCCGGATTACCGGGTGGTGCGCCGCGTGCCTGAAGACCCGCGAAGCGTTGGGGCGGGCGAGGTGTTTCGCCGCGGCTTGTACGTGGACGTGGAGACCACCGGCATGCACGCGGGGCGGGACCGCATCATCGAACTCGCCATGGTGCTGTTCGGGTACGACGAGGGCGGCAGGATCACGGGGGTCGAGGCGACGTTCGACGCGCTCGAGGATCCAGGTCGCGCCATCCCCAAGGAGATCACTGCGCTCACCGGAATTCGTGACGAGGACGTGGCGGGGCAAGTCATCGATGACGGGGAGGTCGTCGAGTTGTTGCAGCGCGCCGACCTCGTCATCGCGCACAATGCGCCCTTCGACCGTAGTTTCATGGAGGCGCGCTTCCCCGCATTCGTCGAGCAACCCTGGGCGTGCAGTTCGCAAGACGTGCCGTGGCGGAGCTTGGGGTACGAGAGCAACAAGCTCGAGTACCTCACCTACCGCATTGGCGCGTTCTACGACGGGCACAGGGCCGTGAACGATTGCCTTGCGGGCGTGCACCTCCTCGCCCAACCCCTCCCCGAGTTGGAGGAGACCGGCATGGCGCGTTTGCTTGCCGCTGCGCGGCGCGTCGACGTGCGTTTCGAGGCGTTCGGCTCACCGTTCGAGACGAAGGATGTGCTCAAGGCGCGCGGGTACCGCTGGAATCCCGATGCTCGGGTGTGGTGGCGGTACGTACCGGAGGAGGACGTCGAGGCGGAGCGGGGTTGGTTGGATGCGAACGTGTACCCGAGCGGGCAGAATGCCGCCAAGGAGACGCGCATCACGGCGTACGAGCGGTACGCCTCGCGGCGCTGACGGCCGGTTTAGGTACCAGATTTGGCGATGTGACCCTCCCCGCATCATGATGTGGTACCCTTGCATACGGAATTGCGCGGGGAGGATTCAATGGACGAGAGTTCAGTCCGGCGCGCGGCCGGACCTCAACGAGGTGAGCGCAGTTACCGGGTCAGCCTGACGCGGCACTGTCTCAACTCGGGACACGTCCAACTCCCCCACGCCCTACGCAACCGGTTCCCCGAAGGTATTCTCGTCGCTCACGACGTCGAGCATGACGAGACGGTGCACCTTCACGTCACCGGGCCACGCGATCTCGAAGGTCTCGACACCCTCTTCGCGCGGCACGACCTGCACGTCAACGATCAACTCGAGTTGCGCTTCGCGGGTGATGGTCATGACGTTCACATCGTCGTGCACAAGAGCGCGCCAGCCAACCCGTCAGAACACGTCACGACCCGCGATGCGCACGAAGCCGACACGCCCCTCGCCTCACCGCAAGCGTGGCGCGATCGCGTCATTCCACTCGGCAAACCGAGTGGCGCGCCATCGAGCGCCAACGAGGTATCGCACGCGGCTACGATGAGCGAGACGGAGCCTGAACTCGTCGCCGCTTCGGTCCGCGTTCGTCGCAAGGAAGAATCCGCGGGTGAATCGGAGCATCCGGCCATCCCAGCAACCCCGGCGCACCTGAACGCCGAGGGCCAGGGAGACCTGGCGATCGGCCGAAGCGAACCCCACGTCCTCGTGGGTCGCCTTGTCGGTGAAGGTTCCACGCCGCAACGACGGCTTGGCGCCGACGTCGTCGAACGGTTCGGCAGCGTCACCGTGCGACGGCTCGGGAGTGATGCCGTCAGTGCGCCCCCCGAGGCCACCCTCACGCCCGGTGTTCCGAACGCACGACCCGCGCCCCGTCCCGAACCTCGCGACACGACGCGTGAAGCCATCGATGCCTTCGACCCCAGTTGGATCGACCGGGGCGAGGAAACGGTCGACGATGCCATGCTCGGCGGGTCGAGGGAGACCCCTTCACCCAGTGAGGCGCGTGAAACCCTCGAAGCGACGCCGGCACGCCCCGAAATGCTGGACGCCTCCACGCAACCCAGTGAGGAACCGGTGGACGATTACGCCGAAGAGGATGACGTGCATCCCGTGCAACTGGGGCTCTTCACGAACCCCCGACGCGCGCAGGGCGAAGGAACGCCCGGGCGGCGTGAGGCCTCGCGGCCCGCAGCGACCCGACCTGGCCATGCACCCCGCCGCATGCCCGCGCCCCTGACGGTCGACGACCTGGTCGACCTTGATGCACCCGCGCTCGCGGCATCCACCGCGCCCACCCCGACGCCTCCCGCAGCACCCAATCCGACGCCCACGCCGACATCCACGCCGAAACCCAACGTGCAGGAAAGCTCGCTGGTCGACGCCAGCCTTCAAGACCGCGTAGGCGCCTGGTTCGCCGATCCTGCCCGCCCCGTCATCGTGCGTCTCGACGCCGTACGCGACGCGTTCGAACTCGACAATCACGAAACCCTCGCCGTGGTCGACGCTCTCCTCGCCAACCCACCCAAGGGCGTGACGCTCACGTCCCTCGGGCCCGGTCGCGTACGCGTGGGTCGCACGACCGACGACGGTCGCTTCGGCAGCTGACGCAACGAGTTCCTCAAACCTATTGATTCATGTTGCCCTAGACGGGACGCTCTTCGCCCTCCGCGGGCGGTTCCTGCAAGGCCGGCGCATCGAGGACGCGCACGTAACCGTCCCCCTCGCGCCGTAACCAACGCGCATCGATCAACTCTCGTTTCAAGCGAACGACGTTTCCATGCATCGACCCGAGCAGCGTGTCGAGTTCCTCTTCACCGTAGACGTGTCCGGGCACCAGGTTCGACGCCACCCACCGCAACAACACCCGCACCTTGCGTGGCTGCAGCGGTAGAACCGTGATGTACCCCTCGTCCAGGAACGTGGCGAGCACCTTCCGTTCGTACGCATCCGCACCCGTTCCCGCGGCAAGGTCGACGAGCGTCTCGTCGGCGGACAGGTTCCCAAGGACGTCCGCAAGACGTTCACGATCCAACTCGTAGTACCGGCGGTGCGCCACGCCATACGAACGAACGAGACCCACACCGGAGAATGCCCGCAAGTGGTGGCTCACCGTTGGGCTTTCGAGCCCAAGGTGCGCAGCGAGGTCCTCCACCGCCATGGGGCGGAGCGCCAACAAACCGAGAATCTTCAGGCGGCTGTCGTGCGCCAGCGCCTTCAGGAACCGCACGAGTTCCTCGCGACGTTCCGCTGGCGTGGTGTTCGTTGCCTCTTGGCTGGCTGGGGTCACGGGCGCACCGTCGAGCATGTTGCCAAACGGTAGGAGGCGAACGCCTTCCACGTCAAGCGGTCAAGTGTCACGCAGGGCCATGGGGAAGGCGTCGCACGTGCCAGGCGAGGAACGCGAGTTGCGCGAGTTGCGCGATCACGAAGGCGACCATGGCGATCACCAGGCCTTCTCCGCGTTGCAGCACCACACCGATGGCCAGGATGCTGGTTGCCACGACGAGGAACACCGCGACGCTCAAGCTGATCGGCCGGGTGCGACCCGCATGCACCATGCGGCCCTGCAGCGCGTTTCGTGCGACGTCCAGGGGCGCCCAGAAGATTCCCACCCAGAACGCGTTGGTCGCAAGGCGCGCAAGTTCGGGGGGAAGGCCGGACAGGGTTCTGAACCACAGGGTCGAGAGGGGGGTCAGGGCAATCAGGAGCCCGATACTCGTTGTCGCCAACGCGAGGAGCAGCGTGAACCGCCGCAGTGTCGCTTCGGCGTGAGGTTCGTCGGAGAGGGCGACCACGACCTCGTTGTACGCGTAGCCTGCACTGCGCAGGAGGAACACGAGCCCGTTGACGACGGGCCATGCGGCGAGCGATGCAAGCGCGAACGGCATCCGGCCGATCGCGGCAGCGCCAATGGGTTGCACGAGGAGCAGCAGCAGGCTCGTCATGGCGAGGGGCACGTAGAAGGCGCGGAAGCCAGCCAGGGTGAGTGGAGGTTGGATGGGTTCCGCGTCGTGCAGCGGTCCACGAACGACGGGTCGCGCGCGCAACCCGGAGTAGATGGCTTCACTCGTGACGCCTGCCGCAATGGCGAGCGTGGCGATGAGGATGCCGGGCACATTGGGAGCGACGGTCAGGCCGATGGCGAGACCGGTGAGGGCGATGGTGCTTCCCGCGACGAGGCGAATGGCGGTTCCGATCCCCACCGCGCCGGAGTGCCCGAAGCGGATGAGGAGCCCCTGGTGGAAACGGCGGTAGGCGATCGTCCACGTCCACGGCAGCATGATTTGCAGGCCGAGGCGGGCGGGTTCGATGACCTCGGGAGGAGGGTCAAGGAGGGGAACGAGGATCACGTCGAAGGCGGGTGTGAAGGCGAGGAAGGCGTGCAAGGCGGTGAGGGTGCCACCGAGGATCATCATCACGCGGTGCATGAGGCGGTAGCGCTGCGCATCGCGACCGAGCGCGGTGGACGCGGCGAGCAGCATGATGACGGGCGACTCGATGATGAGCGCGAGGGGGAAGACGAACCCGCCGTAGGCGGCGAGGTGCACTTCCGGGTTGGCGAGGCGGGCCATGACGGCACTCACGATGGGAAGCTCGATGCCCATCAGGCCCCAACTTGCGGCGAGGGGCCACCACGTGGCGAAGACGCGCCGTAGGGCCAAGGGTTGTTGGGTCGAGGGTGTCGTCGTGGCGTGGGTCGTGCTCACGCGATCTCCCGGTGGGGGAGGCAGTTGGGAGCGCAGGTTGCCAGCATCGCGGCATCGTACCCACGCGCTGGGGGGTCAGGACAGGGTTGCGGACTCCACCACGTTGCCGTCCACCCAGTGCGCACCCTCGTCGTCTTCCTCATGCTTCCAGACGGGCAGGCGGGCCTTGCAGGCATCGAGCGCATCGCGACACGCGTCGAAGGACGCGGCGCGGTGCGGGGTGCACGCGACGATGGCGATCGAAGCTTCGCCAGGGAGGCAACGCCCGAGGCGGTGCACCATGGCGAGCCCCAATAGGGGGTACGCGTCGCGAAGGTCCAGGGCGATGCGCGCCAGCTCCGCATCGATCATGGCGTCATACCCCTCGTAATCGATGGCGTGGACCGTGCGACCGTGGTTCGGGCTGCGGACGGTGCCCAGGAACGAGGCGACCGCCCCACTCCGTGGGTCAGCCACGCGGTCGATCAGCGTTTGCAGGTCGAGGGGTTCTCGCGTGATGCCGAGGTGCTCGCGGTAGGCGGCTTCGTCGCGCGTTTCGGGCGGCATGCCTACCCTCCGATGGCCACCATGGTCCGGTCACGTGTGACGGGGGAGGTGATGCCACTCGCCACCTTCCGGTGGGCGGCGACGAGGAACGCGTCGATCACGGCGGGAAGGGGATCGTCGGCGTTCAACGCTTCTCGCATGGAGTACTCGCGGTCGGTGAGGAGGCAGGGGCGCAGTTTCGCGTCGCTCGTGACGCGCATGCGGCTGCACGCTCCGCAGAACGGGTTGGAGACCGGGTCGATGAAACCCAGCGCACCGGCGAAACCGGGAACGCGGAACAGGCGTGCGGGTGCCGACGGGTCGGTTTCGACCGGTTCGAGTGAACCGTAGACCGTTTCGATCCGTTCGCGACTCTCGGCGCCGGAGACGAACCGCTCGCGGTACGCCTCGGGTTCGGCATTGTTGAGGTGCATGTACTCGATGTAGCGAACGTGCCAAGCGCGGTCGCGCGTGAGTTCGGCGAGGGGAAGGAGTTGATCGTCGTTGATGCCCCGCACGACCACGGCGTTGAGTTTGATGGGCGTGAGGCCCGCCTCTTCCGCCGCGTGAATCCCGTCCCACACTTGTTGGATCGTGCCACCGCCGGTCGCTTCGCGGAACGCTTCGGCGTCGGCTGCATCGAGACTGACGTTGATGCGGTCGAGGCCTGCGTCGAACAGGTCGGGCAAGCGGCGCGCGAGGAGGCTGGCGTTCGTGGTGACCGCAACGTCCTCGATGGCGTGCTTCTTCTTGGCGAGACGGATCATCTCGGGCAGCTCCTTGCGGAGGAGCGGCTCGCCACCGGTGAAGCGGACCGACTCGATGCCGAGTTCGACCGCGGCGGTCAGGATCACGTCGACGTCCTCGACGCTGATGGTGCCAATCGGATCCTTGGCGCCTTCGCCAAGCGGATCGCAGTAGAAGCAGGCGTAGTTGCAGCGGGGCGTGACGGAGATGCGCAGGTCGCGCACGACGCGGCCGTGTTGGTCGACGAGGGGTTTACTCACGCGCAGCGTCTCCTATCCGTGGCTGAGTACCGCCGCGGGGGGCGTGGCGGCGGTCCGAGCCGGCGGGGTGGCCCCCGCAGGTTGCGAAACGATACGCACCGTGTCCTCCACGTGCAAGCGACTTTCATACCGGACGCGGACGTACACGCCGCGGCGCTGGTACGCAAGTTTCGGGAGTCGTGGATCGATGGCGCTCAGGGAGGCACATACGGTGCAGTGACCGGTGACCTCGAGTTCGCACGACCCGACGCGCAGGACCGTGCCGGCCGGGAGGCCGGAGGGGAGGCCTGATACGACGAGGTTCTCGCCGAGCGATCCGTGCGGAAGGTCGATGCCTTCCGCACGGATCGCAGCGTAGTCGGCTTCGGGGACGAGGAGGAGAGCGCGATCGGCGTCGCGACCGTGATGCCGGTCGCCGGGTGCGCCACCCGCATCAACGCGCATGGCGTCATGCGGCGTCTTCGAGAGGCTCTCGCCTCCCGCGTACAGCCCGAGGACGCGTCCCTCCTGGTGCATCAGGGAAGACTCGGCCGTGATTCGTACACGGCGTTGGCGTCGAGACCCGCGTCGCGCGCTCCGGCGATCTCCTCAGGCGTGTACGGCGTGAGGCCACCGGGAAGGTCGGCGGAGGGGTCGAGGTCGGCCACGACGTGATTCAAGATGGCGGCGATTTGGTCGTCGGAGAGGTGCGACCAGCCGGGCATCATGCCGTTGTAGTCGTTGCCCGCCACCGTGATGGGGCCGGTGACGCCGTACAGGACGAGGTTCACGAGGTAACCGCGATCGGCTTGCGCGAGCTGGCTGGCGTGCCCCACGATCGGGGGGAAGCCCCCAGCTTGACCCGCACCGTCCGCACCGTGGCAGGCGCTGCAGTTCGTCGCGTATGCCTGCACGGGATCGACGTTGCTGACTGCAGCCACCGCATCGTTCTCGGCGGGCTCGGGGGGCGGGTTCATGCCGAGGTAGGTCGTGAGGTAGCTGTAGAGGAGCTCTTCCTCTTCGGCCGTCACTTGCATGCCGAGTTGCACCATGAGCGAAATCGTGTCGGCCCAAAGGAAGTCGGGCAGACCGGCGGACTCGGTGACGTAACGCAGGGGGTGACACTGCTGGCACTTCGCGTAGACGAGCTCCGCGCCGGGACCGGCGGGAAGCGCACCCTCCTGCGCCATGGCGGGCGTGAGCAGGGCGGCAATGAAGAAGGCGTAGAGGACGCGGCGTAGCGTAGACATCACAGGTTCAGGACTCCGATACGGCACCGCCGGACCGCGGAACGGTCCGGCGGAGACGAGGTCGATCGTTCAGCTTAGGAGGCGACGACGTCGACGTAGTCGGCGCCGTTCCACTCGTAGCCGGACGGGTTCCAGAGGATCGCACCGTTGATCGGCTGCGTGTTGCCGCGCTCGTCGACGGCGCGTGACCAGATGCGGTGCTCACCGGCGGGGAGGTTCACGGTGGAGCGGAACTCGTACCAGCCGTAGCCGCCCGTGGGCGCTTCGAGTTCGGCCGCGTGCCAGGTTTGACCATCGTCAGTCGAGATCTGCACCTCGGTGACGCCGACGACGCCGTCGTTCCACGCCACCCCGTGCACTTCGACGTCACCGGCCGACACTTGCGCTTCGTTGAGCGGCGCGAAGATCGTGCTCTTGATGCGTTGACGCCAGTTGGGCGTGCTGTTGTCGAAGGTGTAGTCGATGGGCGTGCCAGGCTCGATGGGGTCGTTGGGGATGCGGTAGCGGGGAATCTGGTTGACGTTGTTGGATTCCGACGCTTCGAACCGCAGGCGGTGCACCCACTTGACGTTCATCGTGCCGTAGTAGCCGGGGATGACCAGGCGGACGGGGCCGCCGTGCGCGCCGGAGAGCGGCTCGCCGTTCATCTCGATGGCCAGGATCGCCTTGTCCATGACGTCTTGCATCGGCATGGAGTGCTCGAAGTCCGGGCGAGAGGCACCCTCGTCGGGCGCGTCGGCACCCTCGGCGGTGACGAAACGGACGTCACCACTGGGGTTGAGGGGCGGATCGAAGGTCTCGAGCAGGCTCGAGAGTTTCGGGCCGCGGAAGGTCACTTGACCCATGCCTCCGTGCTGCCATTGCGTACCGCGGGTCTGCACGGCGCGCGCGAAGAAGCTACGACCGTTCCCGCTGCACTGCAGCACCATCGTGACTTCCTCTTGCGGAAGATCCGCGAGGGTGGTGGCGTCCACGACGCGGGGGAACGCGACGGCGCCGCGCAGTTCAATCGTCCAGCCCTCGAGGCTCGCACCGTCGGTGGAGCGGCCTTGCGGCTCGAGGATTTGGTTGTTCCGGATGTAAAGAATGTCCTTGGGGGTGATGCGGTGCTCGCGGAGCATGGCCAGCGGCGTTTCCATCACGCCGGAGCGGTCATTGTGCACGATCATGTCGTCGCTCTTGCCGGCGATGACGGCCGAGGCGAGCGCGACGTCTTGCGCACTAGCGAATTGGGTGAGCGTGGGCAGACCGGCCGTAGCGGCGGCGCTCATGCCGAGCAGGCGGAGCACGTCACGGCGCTCCACTTCCCGTTGCTGCACATGTTGAAGGGCGGATCGTAGGACTTCCGTCATGCAGGACCTCCCTGATTCGCGGGGATACGCGTCACTCCGTCCGCTCCGCACGGCGGATGCAACTGAAGACTCTTCCCTCGCGTGACCCGCATCATGGCATACGAACGCGGCCACGTATAGGAATCGGCGCACAATCATAGTTCGCGGTGACCTGTTAGGGCCAAACGTCCCCGCGTCAGGGCGCGCGTCGAGGTGGACGCATCCACCACGCCGCGATGGCCAGGGCGAGGGGGATGACGGCGGACCCGATCAGCACCGGTCCATACACACCCGCAGCATCTCGGCCCAGTGCGAATGCCCACGGGCCGACGGCCGTGCCTGCCACCGTCAAGGTGGTTGCGAAACCCTTGATCGCACCAATGTGCGCACGCCCGAAGTACGTCGCGTACACCGCGCCACTCACGGCGCCATTCATGCCCTGCGCCGCGCCAAGCACCGCGCCGTAGGCCAGGACCCAGGCGGGTGGCAGCCATGCAGCGAGCAGCAAGGCGGCCGCCTGCAGCGTGAGCATCACCATGATGAGGTAACGCGGGGGGAAGCGGTCGAGCAGAACGCCCGACGACAGGTTCGCCCCGGCAGCCGCCAGGCCAAGGGGCAGGAAGATGGCGGCCGCACCCAATCGGTCCACACCCGCTTGCGCGACGATGTCGAAGTGGTGGAACACCTGGCCCGTCGACAGCGCGGCGATGGTGACGCCCGACCCAGCGACGATCCAGAAGGCCGACGTCCGGCGAGCCTGGCCGAGCGTGAGGTTCGCCTCGCGTGCGGGCGTGGCGTCGCGTTCGGGTGCGCGATACCCATCGGGCGTCACGCCGTACCGCTCGGGCGCGCTACGAAAGAAGGTGACGCCCAACGGCAGCGCCACGCTCGCGACGATGCCCGCGAGGATGGCGTAGGCCGCGCGCCAGCCCAGCGCGTCGATGAGGCGTTCGAGCAGCGACGGTACGACCGCGG
>CAJXWR010000035.1 GCA_913062675.1 uncultured Trueperaceae bacterium | reverse complement strand
CGGGCGACGTGGCGGATCGTCGGCGAGCCGCTGTCGACGCCGCGCCATCGCGGTATCGCGCTTGCATAGCGACACCGCCGTTGACCCCTGCGGAATAATGCGTGACAACATCGGCTGTTGAAGTAGCCTGCACGACACCATGCGAGGAGCCAGCATGTATAAACAGATAATGGTTCCGGTTGACCTTTCTCACACGGAACATCTGGGGAAGGCGCTGGCCACGGCGGGTGGTCTGTCCAAGATTTTCTCCGCCCCGATTTGTTACGTCGGCGTGACGACGAACACGCCGAGCGACGTCGCGCGTGGCGTCAGGTCCACCATGGCCGGCAACCGGTCCGCCGGGTCGTGCTCCAGACCGCGGTACACCTCGTCGGAGAAGATCCGGAAGTCGTGCGCCTCGGCCATGGCCGCAAGGCGCTCCATGAAGGCGCGGTCAGGAAGGAATCCCGTCGGGTTGTGCGGCACGTTGATCACCACGAGCCGCGTCGAAGAGGTCAACGAACCCTCGAGCTCATCGAGGTCGAGCGCCCACCCGTTCGCCGGGTCGCCCCGCCACGCCGTCACCTCCGCACCCGCCGCGCGCGCCACCTCGGCCAGTGACTGGTACCCCGGCGCGTGCACCACGGCGTGATCGCCCGGCTGCAGCGCCGCGTTCATGTAGGTGAAGATCGCCTCCCCCGCACCCGTGTGCGCGAGCACCTCGTCCACCGTCACGGTTTCGTAGAGCCCCGTGATGGCCTCACGCAGCTCGCGCCCACCGTTCGCCTCGGTGTAACCCAGTCCAAGACCGAGAAGCCGCGCTTCCGCGTCCGGTTCGAAGGCGAGGAGCTCCGCCGTCGAGATCGACTCGCAATCCGAGGCGCACATCATGTACGGGGCGGTGAACTCGTACTTCGCGAAGTACCGCTCGAGACGGAAGGGAGGAAGTTTCATGGGCGCATGCTCGCACGTGGGTAGCATGCACGCCATGCTTCTTCACGTCGTGGCCGATTTCGGAACCGGCGACCTCGCCTTCGCGGAGGTCACCCAACGCTTCGCGCTTCACCTGCCCGGCGCGCAGATCGTGCCCACCGCCGTTCCTCCCTTCGCAACCCTCACCGCCGGCTTCCTCGTGGCGCAACTCGCGCTGGGCGAGGGTCCAGAGGACCGCGCGGTGTTTCACAACGTCGCCCCTCGCCGCGATGACGCTGCGGCGCGGCGCGACAACGACGGCGAACGCCTCCTCCACGCCCGCCTCCCGAACGGCGTGCAGGTCATCGGCGTCAACGCCGGATTCACCTTCTCGTTCCTCGCCGAAGCCGGCGCGTACCTGCGTGAGGTCGACGTGGCCACCGCCGGTTCGCAGTTCCGGTCGCGCGACCTGTTCCCCGAGGCCACCGCCGCCGCGCTCCGCGGCGAACGGCTCGGCGCCGAGGTCGAGCCGGCCACCCTGCCGACCGTCCCCCCAAACCGCATCGCCTACGTGGACGGCTTTGGAAACCTCAAGACCACCGTCGATGCCGCCGACGCGCCCGAGCCCGGGACGCGCGTCACGATTCAGATGGGCGGCGTGCGCCGTGAGGCGCTACGCGTCGGAGGAAGCTTCGGAGTCGCACACGGCGAGCTTGCCTTCGCACCCGGAAGCAGCGGCTGGCCGCTCCCGGGCGGGGGTCGGAGACACTGGATGGAGCTCCTGCTGCGCGGGGGGAGCGCGGCAGCGGCGTTCGAGCATCCCGCCGTGGAGACCGAGATTCGCGTGCACGAACCCGCCGGCTGACGATTCGGAGACCTGCCGCTCCGGTCCGTGCGGTACCATTCCAGACCATGCGGATTCTGGTCAGCAACGACGACGGCGTACACAGTCCCGGCATTCACACCCTCGCGCGCGTCGCGCAACGCTTCGGCGACGTGCGCATCGTGGCACCCGACGTCGAACAGTCGGCCATGAGTCACGCCATCACCGTGCGCCGGCCGCTGCACTACAACGCCACGCGCATCGAAGGTATCGAGGCGTACCGCGTGGACGGCACGCCCGCCGATTGCGTGGCACTGGGTACGCACCACTGGGAGCGCGTCGACCTGGTCCTCACCGGCATCAACCTGGGTCTCAACATCGGGCACAACATCTGGCACTCGGGCACCGTGGCCGCGGCGAAGCAGGCGAGCTTCCTCGGCATTCCCGCCATCGCCTTCAGCGCGCCGGTGGACGAGACGGGTGCGGAGCCGGACTTCACGCAACTCGAACCGTACGTCGCCGAGGTCATCGAGATGTTCCTCGACACGCCCGACCTGCCACTCCTCAACGTGAACTTCCCGCTCTCGCCGACGAGCCTCCGCTGGACGCGCATGTCGGTCCGGCACTACGAGGGTTTCGTCGTCCCTGGCGAGGACCCCATGGGTCGGCAGCACTACTGGTTCGCGGAGCGCACGCGTGAACGCGTCGAGGAGGAGACCGACCGCTGGGCGATCGAGCAGGGCTACGTGTCGCTCACGCCCCTCCGGTTGAACCTGACCGACGACGACCGGCTCGACCGCGCCATCGCGCATGCGAAGGCGGCTGCGACGACGTCTTGAGGTCGCTGCGGCGCGTCCCCAAGGTCGCTTGGGCGTGGCTGGTCCTGCTCGCCTTGGCGTGGGGCGCCGCGCTGCTCGTGGGGGAGGGGCCCGAGGGGTCGCTCGGCGCGCTGCTCATTCGGTTCGCGACCGGCCCGTGGGGCGCTCTCGCCATCCTGCTTGCTTACGCCCTGCGCGGTGTCGTGCTGTTTCCTTCGACGATCCTCACGTTGTTCACCGGCTGGGCGCTCGGTCCCTGGTGGGGTGCGCTGGTCGCCTGGCTGGGCGTCCTCGCCTCCGCTGCCGTGGCGTACGGCGCGGCGCGTTGGGTGCGCAGGGACCAGGGCGACGTCCCTCGGCGTGACGCAGCCCCGGGACGCTGGGCGCGCTGGGAGGCGCGGCTTCAAGCACGCGCGTTCGAGGCCATCCTCATCGCGCGACTCGCGTCGATGCCCGGCGACGCGGTGAACGTCGTTGCGGGCGCGAGTCGCGCGCCGCTCGCGCCGTTCCTGTCCGCCACCGCGCTCGGCGGCGCGCCCGGCCTCCTCGCCGTGGTGCTGGCCGGCGCGTCGCTCGAGGGCGCGTTCGATGCGGATGGGGTGCAGATCCGCGTCGAGTTACTCGCCTTCTCGCTCGCGCTCGCCGTCCTCGCCTTCGGCGTGTCGGCGTGGCTCCGGAGGCGTGAGGCGTGATTCAGACCGAACGGCGGAACGGCCGGATTTCGACCCGTTCCCAGACGCCCTCCTGGGTGTAGACGTCGTTTGCAATGAGGTCGCGCACCTCGTCCTCGCTCTCCGCCTCGATCACGATCATGGAACCGTTGATGCCGCCGTTCTCGTCGAGGGTGACGCCCCCGATGGCGACCCGCCCGGCCTCGACGAGCGGACCGAGTTCCTCAAGGTGGCGGGGGCGAACCTCCATGCGGCGGTCGAGCGTACCGGGGGTGGTGGCGTCGTGGGCGATGACGAGGAACTGCATGGTGACCTCCAAGGGCGCCTGATGGGCGCGCGGATTTCCCTACGGTACGACGCGGCCAACGCGGGGGGCGGCGGTACGATGCGCCCATGCGTTGGTTGATCGTAGGTGCAGGCGGCATTGGTGCGACGTACGGCGCTCGCCTCGTCGCGACGGGCGAGACGGTGACGTTCGTGGCGCGTGGCGCGCACCTCGCCGCCATGCAATCGGAAGGGTTGACGGTGCAACACGCCACCTTCCAGTTCCAGGCGCCGGTCGATGCGGTGTCGGAGGAGGCGCTGCTCGCAGAACGCTCGGTCGGCGAGTTCGACGTGATCGTCCTCACCTTCAAGACGCAGGAGACCGCGCCGTGGCTGGCACGGTTCGCGGATTGGCTGGGCGGGGGTGAGGCGATGGTGCTTTCGCTGCAGAACGGGGTGGACAACGAGCCCGCCATTGCCGAAACGGTAGGGGAGGCGCGAACGCTGGGTGGACTCGCCGTGAAGATCGGTGGTCACATCGACGCGCCGGGCAGCGTGGTGGTGGACGGCGAGGCGCGCGTCGTGCTCGGCGTGTGGCCCGATGGCTCGCGGGGTGCGGCGGACCCGTACCGCGCGCAGGAGGTGGGCGACGCGCTCGAGCGGACCGGCGTGCCGGTCGTGGTGACCTCGAAGATCGAGGTGGAGTTGTGGCGCAAGTTGATGATCAACGTGGCGATGAACCCGCTGTCGGCGCTCACGGGCCTCGATACGCGAACGTTGAGTCACGATTCGGCCTTCGCGGGGGCGGTGGTGCAGATGATGCGTGAGGTCAAGGAGGTGGGGGTGGCGTCGGGCGTGCCGCTGCTCGACAAGGACGTCAAGGACATGGTCGAGCTGATTCGGGGGTTCGAGGCGATCAAGACGTCGATGCTGGTCGACCGCGAGAAGGGTCGTCCGCTCGAATTGTCGGGCTTGTCGGGCACCGTGCTTCGGCGGGCGGAGGCGCACGGCGTGGAGGTCCCAATGACGGCCCTGGTGCATGGTTTGGTGGCGCGGATGGATGGGGTGGAGATCGCCTGAGGGCGTGCTGGACGCGTTTCGTGGGGAATCCACGAGCCACGACGAAACTTGAGTGTAATGCACTCACATCTGTTGACAGCTTCGATTCTGGCTGCTATCCTTCGGGCTAGGGAAGTCCTGCGCCCGCTCCCCTCAAGCAACCTGAGGGCCTGCGGGCGCCTCGTTCGCCCATCAGGGGCGCACGAAACCTCACCCCGAAATGGAGGCCCCTCATGGCCAAAGCCGTCGGAATCGACCTCGGCACCACCAACAGCGTCATCGCCATCATGGAAGGTGGCGAACCCACCGTCCTCGTCAACGGCGAAGGCGGCCGCACCACCCCCAGCGTCGTCGCCTTCAAGGACGACCAGCGCCTGGTCGGCCAAGTCGCCAAACGCCAGGCCGTCCTCAACGCCCAAGGCACCCTCTTCGAAATCAAGCGCTTCATGGGTCGCACCTGGGAGGAAGTCTCGGACGAAGTCGAACGCGCCCCCTACGAAGTCGTGAAGGCCGACGATGGCGGCGTGCGCTTCAAGGTCGGCGACGAGCTCCACAGCCCCGAACAAATCTCCGCCATGGTGCTCCGCAAGCTCGTCAACGACGCCAGCGAGCAACTCGGCCAGAAGATCACCCAAGCGGTCATCACCGTCCCCGCCTACTTCAACAACGCCCAACGCGAAGCCACCCAGAACGCCGGCAAGATCGCCGGCCTCGACGTGCTCCGCATCGTCAACGAGCCCACCGCCGCCGCCCTCGCCTACGGCCTCGAGAAGAAGGGCAACGAAACCGTCCTCGTCTTCGACTTCGGTGGCGGCACCTTCGACGTCTCCGTCCTCGAAGTCGGTGAAGGCGTCTTCGAAGTGCGCTCCACGCACGGCGACACGCACCTCGGCGGCAGCGACTTCGACTACGCCATCGTCGACTGGCTCGCCAAGGAATTCCAGGCCGAGTACGGCGTCGACCTGAAGAAGGACAAGCAGGCGCTGCAACGCATGATCGAAGCGGCCGAAAAGGCCAAGATCGAACTCTCCGGCCTGCCCGAAACCACGATCAGCCTGCCCTTCATCGCCATGGACCCCGCCAGCAACGCGCCGCTCTACCTCGAGAAGAAACTCACCCGCAGCACCTTCGAAGACCTCATCGCCCCCCTCCTCAAGCGACTCCGCAAGCCGGTCGAGGACGCCCTCAAGGACGCCAAGATCGACAAGAGCGGCATCGACGAGGTCATCCTCGTCGGCGGTTCCACCCGCGTGCCCGCCGTGAAGGCCATCGTCCAGGAGATGCTCGGCAAGGCGCCCAACCAGACCGTGAACCCCGACGAGGTCGTCGCCCTCGGTGCCGCCATCCAGGCCGGCGTACTCACCGGCGACGTCGAGGACATCGTCCTGCTCGACGTCACCCCCCTCAGCCTCGGCGTCGAAACCAAGGGCGGCGTGTTCACCACCCTCATCGAACGCAACACCACCGTGCCGGTCCGCAAGACCGAAACGTTCACCACCGCCGACGCCAACCAGACCGGCGTCGAGGTGCACGTCCTGCAGGGCGAGCGCAGCATGGCGCGCGAGAACAAGTCCCTCGGCAAGTTCAAACTCGACGGCATTCCCCCCATGCCGGCTGGCATGCCGCAAATCGAAATCACCTACGACATCGACGCGAACGGCGTGCTGAACGTCACGTCGCGCGAGAAGTCGACCGGCAAGGAAGCCAGCATCACCATCCAGAACACCACCACCCTCAGCGAGGACGAGGTCGAACGGATGGTCAAGGACGCCGAGAGTCACGCCGAGGACGACAAGAAGTTCCGCGAGCTCGCCGAGGCCCGTAACGGCTGCGACGCCATGCGCGCCCAGGCAGTCAAGATCATGGACGAGACCGAAGGCGCCACCGACGAGCAGAAGCAACCGCTCCAGGACGCCGTCGACGAGGCCGCCAAGGCGGTCGACGATCCCAACGTCGACACGGACCGCTTCGAAGAACTCACCAAGAACCTCGCCGAGGCGCTGCAAGCCTTCCAGCAGGCCACCGCCCCCGCCGCCACCGAAACGCCCGAAGGGGAAGAAAGCGCGGCGGAAGCGGCCAGCAGCGAAGAGGACGACGTGATCGACGCCGACTTCAAGCCGGCCGGGTGAACGCGTGAGCGACCGCGACGATACGCACGCTCGTCCCGATCAGGACGCGCCCGAAGCCGCCCACGGCGAGCCCACCCACGGCGAAGCCACCCCTCCCCCTCCATCCCACGATGCGCAGGGGGAGGGGGAGATGGGCAGCGAGGCTGGTGGTCAAGACGAGGTCACCATCCTGCGCGACGAGCTCGCCACCCTCCGCAGCCAACTCGAGGATGCCGAGGCGCAACGCAAGGAAGCCGAAGCGCGCGCCCTGCGCGCCTTCGCCGAGCTCGACACCGTCCGCCGACGCGCCGCGGGTGACCAGGACCGCGCCCGCGACGCTGGACTCGACGCCGCCGTGCTGCCCGTCATGACCGTCTACGACGACCTGCGCCGGGCGCTCGCCGCCGCCGAAGGCAGCGACCCCGCCAGCATCGTGCCTGGCGTGCGCGCCGTCATGGAGACGCTCGAACGCAACCTCGAGAAGCTCGACATTCGGCGTGTCGGCGAGGTGGGTGACGCCTTCGACCCCGACCAGCACGAGGCGCTCACCAGTGCCCCCCTGCAGGAGGGAGCCGAACCTGGCACGATCGCCGACGTGTTCGAAGCGGGCTTCATGCGCGGCGACCGCCTCATCCGGCCCGCCCGCGTCGTCGTCTACCAAGACGAGGCGTAAACCACCCAAACCCGCGCCAGGAAGGGAGGGGACCGCATGGCGACCGTGAAGGACTACTACGAGACGCTCGGCGTGCCCCGCGACGCCAGTCAGGACGACATTCGGCGCGCCTTCCGCAAACTGGCGGCCAAGCACCACCCCGACCGCAACAAGGACGATCCCGACGCGGAGGAACGATTCAAGGAGGTCAACGAGGCGTACACCGCCCTCTCCGACCCCGAAAAACGCAAGATCTACGACACGTACGGTCGTACGGGCCAGGTTCCGCCGCCCGGCGCCTGGGGCGGCGCACCCGGCGGGGGCACCTGGACCACCGTCGACCCCGAAACCGCTGCCGGCTTCAGCGACTTCTTCCAAAGCCTCTTCGGAGGCATGGGGGGCGGCATGGGCGGCGGTCCCTTCGTCGACATGGGTGGCGGAGACCCATTCGGGCGCATGCGCACCGGCCCAGGCGTCCGCACCGCCCCGCGGAGTGCCGAAGGCAACCTCAACCTCGACCTGCACCGCGCCTACCACGGTGGCGAGGTCGCCATCACCATCGATGGCCGCAACGTCACCGTCACTGTGCCCAAGGGCGTCCGCCCCGGCGCGAAACTGCGACTGCGGGGGCAGGCGCCCAGCGGTGGAGACCTCATGCTCAAGGTCGCCCTCACCCCCTCAGGCGGTCTTCACCTCGACGGTGACGACATCCGCACGATCGTCCGCATCCCCGACTACCTCGCGGCCCTGGGCGGCACCACCGAGGCCCCCAGCCTCGATGGACCCATCACCCTCACCATTCCCGCCGGCAGTTCCAGCGGCCGTGTCCTCCGTCTCCGCGGGCAGGGCTGGCCCAAGAAGGACGGCACCCGCGGCGATCAACGCGTCGAACTTCGCGTCACCGTGCCCGAGACGCTCAGCAAGGCGCAAGAGGCCGCCTACCGCACCCTCCGTGACCTCGAAGACGGCTCCCAGGCATCGTCCGAGCCGGCGGGTGACACGATGGACAGCGATTCGTAGGACGTCACCTCGTTTCACCAGACGTTTCTTCACTTGAGACAACGACCTCTAAATCAGCTCGAGTGCGTCGCGCAGAAACGCTGCGGTCCGCGCGAGTTCGAGCTCTTCGAGCCGCTGCACGAAAGCAATCGCATCCACGGGCGGATTTCTCAATGCAGCCCTTTGCGCACGGACGGCTGCAAGAACCGTACGGGCATCCACGTCGATGAGGTGACCGATGAACGTGTCGGGATGCTGCGCCTCAATCCCGAACGGAGACAGTGCTGACGCAGGGAAATCCCTCAGGTTGTAGGTGACGATGACGTCGGCCCGACCTCGGATTGCCGCAGCAAGCACGTGACGATCGTTGGAATCCGGCAACGTGAGTGCCGACATGAGCGCCTCGTATCCTTCGACAAGGGAATCGGGCACGTGTGCGTCCATCAGGGCGCGGACCCGCTCGAGGCTCTCACGGCGGATGTCGGGACGCCTTCGAAGGATGCTTCGCATCCATTCTTCATGAATGTCGCGGCTCCACTTCGCGCTGATTAGATTGACCGCCGCAAGGCGCAGGAGCAGGTCACGCATCGTGGCTGGGTGAAGCACGCACGCGTCGTACAGGGCAGTGAAGCGTGCCACCGGACTACTCGACGAGGTCGTCCAGATTCAGGTCCTGCGACAGGGCAGCGAGCTCGTCAAGCGCTTCGCGCCGCTTCTCATCGACGCGATGCTTGTATGTCATCAAGTCGTCGAAACGGACACGACGATGCGTGCCCGTCAAACGGAAGGGGATATCGCCTGCTTCGAGCCGTTTGATCAGGTACGGCCTCGACACGTTGAGGAGGTCCGCCGCTTGCTGCGTCGTCAACTCCGCAGGGTGTGCCATCACGGTCACGCCATGCCCCCGCGACAGTTCGGACAGGAGCTGAAGGAACAAGTGAAACGCGGATTCGGGAATCGTCACGATGGGCGCTTCCTCGGACGCTCCGAGAACTTGAAGGTGAACGTCGCCAGGTTTGTTGGCGACATGCACCAACAAGCGGCTCGCTTCCTCCGCCAACGCAATCTCGTGTGGATTGGGCCGTTGAGCATCCTGACGGTTGCGTTGGGTGGGCTCGAGAGGAATGGCCATCGGTTCGCTCCTTTCTACGTTCGACAAACAGAATAGCGCATAAACGAAATAAACGCAATATTCGCAACGAACGCAACTAGCGGAGCGTTTTCGCTGTTTCATGCCCACCCAGGTGGTCCGCCATACTGGCGCCCGCGTCCACTGCGGGAATCTCGATTTCCCACAAGAGACACCCCACGTGCAGCGCCATCAGGGCATGCGACCGAGAGGCGCCACGCTACGGCTCACATCTCTCATGCCCCTCGCCTGCTAGGGTGCGCGCGATGCAACGATTCCTGCTCCCCACGCTCGCCCTCCTCGCGGCCACCGCCGCCTTCTTCCTCGCGCACGCGCAGACCGACGGGGATCCCGTCGTCCTCCGCGTCGGTGACCGAACCGAAACCCTCAGCGAGTTCATCGTCCGCTTCGACATTGCACTCAACAGCTTCGCCGCGCAAAGCGGCCAGCCCCTCGACGACGCCACCCGCGCCCAACTGCTCGGCCTCGCCCCCTCCTACCTCGAGCAACGCGCTCAGGAGGTCGCCCTCGTCGCCGCTGCCGAGGACGCTGGCGTCACCGTCGAAGATGCTGCCCTCGATGCCCGCGTCGCCGAAGTGCGAGGCTCCGCGCCCGACGACGCCGCCTTCGAAGCCCTCCTCCAGGAGAGCGGCATCGGCAGCGTGGAAACGCTCCGCACCCTCCTCTACGAAGACGAACTCCTCCGCATCTACTTCGCCGACGTCGAAGCCGAGCAAACCATCGAAGATGATGCCGTCCGCGCCGCCTACGACGAACGTCAAGCCGAGTTCACCAGCGGTGAGCAGGTCTGTGCACGCCACATCCTCCTGGAAACCGTCGAGGACGCCGAAGCGGCCCTCACCCGCCTCCAAGACGGCGAAGACTTCGCCGAACTCGCACGCGAGGTCAGCACCGGACCCAGCGGACCCAACGGCGGAGACCTCGGCTGCTTCGAACGCGGCATGATGGTCGCCCCCTTCGAGGAAGCCGCCTTCGACGGCGCGGTCGGTGAACCCATCGGCCCCGTCGAGACGCAATTCGGTCAGCACCTCATCCTCGTCAGCGAAAAGGTCGACGCGGCCGTCGCCCCATTCGAGGAGGTCGAAGCCTCGCTCCGCAGTCAACTCCTCGGCGAAGCCACCAACGCCGCCATCACCGCCATCATCGAGAACGCCCCCATCGAGACCTTCCCCGAACAACTCACCCCCATCACTGGCGAGGGCGACGAACCCGAAACCGAGTAAGGCCCGCGATCAAGGAGCCAAGCGGACGGTGCGCCACGGTGCACCGTCCGCTTCTCGTTCAAATGCAATCCGGTCATGCAACCGGCTCTCCCGCCCCTGCCAGAACTCCATGCGAACCGGCGTGATGCGGTACCCACCCCAAAACGGTGGCCGCGGCACCTCACCCCCGTCCGCGAACCGCGCCTCAGCCTCCACCGCACGCCGCTCGAGCTCCTCACGCCCCTCGATCACCCGACTCTGCGGTGACGCCCACGCCCCCACGCGACTGCCCCGCGGACGCGACGCGAAGTACGCATCCGCCTCCGCGTCCGGCACGCGCGCCACCGACCCCTCGAGCCGCACCTGCCGCTCGAGCACGTCCCACCAGAACGTCGCCGCCGCCACGCCCTGCCCATCGAGCTCGCGCCCCTTCCGACTCTCCAGGTTCGTGTAGAACGAGATCCCCGACCCGTCCACGCCCTTGCACAACACGAACCGCAGCGACGGGGCCCCCGCCTCCGACACCGAAGCCAACGCGAATGCGTTCGGTTCCAACGCGCCCGCCTCCGCCGCCTCCACGATCCACCGCTCCAGCGCGACGAGGGGGTCACCCCCCAGCGCTTCCGCGTCGAGTGCGCCCACCGTGTAGCCCTTCCGCATCCCAGCCAAATCGCTCATGACGCGAGCCTACCCGACGCGCGTTTCCGCCCCGCGTTGCTAGCGTGCACCCCATGAACCTGCTCTCCCACGCCGCGAGCGACTACCTCCTGCAACACGCCGACGATCCGGTCGACTGGCGCCCCTGGGGCGAGGACGCCTTCCGTGAGGCACGCGAACGCGACGTCCCCGTCCTCGTCTCCATCGGCTACGCCGCCTGCCACTGGTGCCACGTCATGCAACGCGAATCGTTCCGCGACGACGCCACCGCCACGCTCATGAACGAACGCTTCGTCAACGTCAAGATCGACCGCGAGGAACACCCCGACGTCGACGCGGTCTACATGGCCGCCCTGCAAGCCATGCGCGGGCAAGGTGGCTGGCCCCTCACCGCCATCACCGATCATGACGGCCGCCCCTTCTTCACCGGCACCTACTTCCCCCCGGATGACCGGCCCGGCATGCCCTCGTTCCAACGCGTGCTCGACGCCGTGCACGACGCCTGGACCGAGCGTCGCGACGCACTGCTCGAGGACGCCGAGAAGCTCGAGGCGCACCTCCGCGGCAGCATGGCTGCCCCCGCCGGCCGTCTCGACCCGCTCCCCGCCGACGCTGCACTGCCCGACCCGGCCGGCGATGCGCTCGCGAACCTCGCCCCCCGCGTCGACGAGCGTCACGGCGGCTTCGGGGACGCCCCCAAGTTCCCACCCCACCCGCTGCTCCGTTGGCTTCATCTTCGTCACGAGCCCGAGGCGCACGGCATGGCGGACGCCACCCTCCGCGCCATCGCGCGCGGCGGCATCAGCGATCCCATCGCCGGTGGGGTCGCCCGGTACGCCGTCGACGAGGCGTGGGCGGTTCCCCACTTCGAGAAGATGCTCTACGACAATGCCCAACTGCTGCCCCGATTCGTCGAGGCGCACCAGCGCACCGGCGACCGCGTGTTCTTCGGTGCGGCCTCCGGCATTGCCGCCTGGATGGAAGCCGAACTGCGGCTCCCGAGCGGTTTGTTCGCCACCGCACTCGATGCCGACAGCACCAACGAGCAGGGCGTGAAGGAGGAGGGCGCCTTCTACGCGTGGACGGCCAGCGCTTTCGACGCTGCCATCCGTGACGCGCTCGGAGAGGCCGAGGTGCCATTCGCCCGCGCGGCGTACGGCGTGCAGCAGGTCGGGCCGTTCGAGGGCGCCAACGTGCTCCGCGTCGCCGCCACCGCCGAGGCGCTCGCCGCCCAGTTCGACGTGCCCCTGCCCCTCGCCGAGCAACGGCTCGACGCCATCCGCATGGTGCTGCACGCCGCGCGCAGCGCCCGCGCACGCCCCGCTCGCGACGAGAAGGCCATCCTCGGTTTGCAGGGCCTCGCCATTCACGGCCTTGCACGCGCCGGACGGTTGCTGCCCGAGCCGCGCCTCGTCACCCTTGCCCAGGAGGCCGCCCACGCGTCGCTCGCTACCTTCCAGCAGCCGGACGGGACCTGGATGCGCCGCGCACGAGGTGACGTCGTTGGCATCCCCGCCCTCCTCGAGGACCACGCCTTCTTCGGTCTCGGCCTCCTCGAACTCCACCGCGCCGACGGCGATCCCCGCTGGCTCGATGCGGCGCGCGGTCAGGCGGAGCGCATCGTGAAGGACTTCGTCTCCGAGGGGGGTGGCTTCCAGAGCGTGGCGCGCAGTGCATCGAGTCCCATCGACCTGACACCGCGCAGCGTCGTCGACGGACCGCAACCCGCCGACACGATCGCGGCAGCCGAACTCGTTTGGCGCATGGCGCGCCTCGACGGGAACACCGAGCTCGAAGCGCTCGCCCGGGGCGCCGTCGCGCCCCTCGCCACGGCGGCGGGAAGGCACCCGCAGGCGCTCGCCAGCGTGCTTGCCGTGCTGGACTTCATGCGCGCCCCGCCCCGCGAGTTGGCCATCACGGGCCCCGACGATGCGGGAGGCGCCGACCTGTGGGACGTCGCCGCGAGCCTGCCGCTCGACGCCTGGATCGTCCAGCGCGCTACCGAGCCCGGTTCAGGACCGCTCGTCGAAGGGCGCGACATGGTGGAGGGTCGCGCCGCTGCCTGGGTGTGCGAAGGCTACGCCTGCCGGCTCCCCATCACGGACGTCGATGAACTGGGTGGCGCCTTGTTGGTGGCTTGACGTCGCGCGATCGAAGCCACCGACGTCACCGCAAACGTGTAGGGCCCAACGACGCGTCTTCCCGTCCATCACGCCGTGACGGGTTGCGAAGCCCCGATCACGCTTCCGGCAAGGCGGACGTGATGTCCGTTTGAGAGAAATGGTTGCCGAGGAACAGCAGGGGTTGGTCCACCATTTTTGCCGCGGCATATGAGAGGCAATCCCCGTAGTTGAGGGCTGCGGGGTGGCGGCCCTTGCCGTAGCGAAGGTACGCCACGTTCGCAATGCGGGCGTGGTCCCACGTGAACGGGATGACGTCGAGGCCCATCGACGCAACGACACCCTCCACGCGATGCGAGGATACGCCCATGTGTTGCAGCACGATGGAGGCCTCGCTAAGCGTCGGCGCGCCCATACCGACACGCGACGCCTGATCGATGCGCTCCAAGAGGCGTTCCCACTGCGGTTCGCGAAGAATCAGCCCAACGAGTGCACTGGCGTCGAGAATCACACGCCAGCCTCGTCGTACCCGAGAATCCGCTCCCACTCGGCCTTGTCGATTGGCGCGCCCAGGACACCATCGGGCACGTCGGGCCACACCTCGTGCTGGAGCACCATCCGGAGGTGCTCACCGCGCGTCATGGTTCCCTCGTCTCCCACGCGTTGCGCGAGGAGTTCGAGGCCGCGTCGAACGGCCTCCGTCTTCGTCACGCCGAGCGCTTGAGCGACCTCGCCGGCGAGCTGGTCAATCGCGGGATTCTTGATGTTGAGCGCCATGAATCCTCCTAGGTACCTAGATTAGAGAAAGGTACCTACCGTGTCAACCGACGTCACGCGAATCGCTACGGCAGGTGCCGACCGCGAGTGACGCGTGGCGCAAGCGTAGGGTTCTGACCCCGCAGCTTGACGCGGCTGACCCGTCGAGCGGGCAACGCCTGCGTGACCGGCCGGCGAGCCTCGGGTCGCTGCAGGTACGCCAAGCCAAGCATGAACGGTTGCCAGGGCACCGTCTCTGTGTGACGCACCCCCTCGGTATCCTCCACGTGTGAGCCTTCACGTTCTCCATGGCCCCCCGGGATCGGGAAAGACGCATCGCACGCTCGGCGTGGCACGCGACGCCGCACGCCGCGGCGAGCGGGTCTGGTGGATTGCACCGGGAACCCAGCGAAGCCATCTGCTTCGCGCCCTCACGAGCGACGGTCCCCTCCTCGGCGTGGAGGTCCTCACCTGGCAGCAGCTCGCCTACCGGCTCCTGAGCGACGCCCGGCAGCTCAAACCCCTGCTCACCGGCAGTGGTCGCCTCGCCACCGTCGGGGAAGCGTTGCTTGCAGACCGGGATGATCCCCCCACGCCAGGTGAGGCGCGCCTCTTCGCCCGCGCCATCGCCGAAGCCAAGGCCTACCGCGTCCCCCCGGGCCGCATTCCCGGGAAAGGCGACGAGGTCGAACGGTTGCGGCGCGTCGCGCACCGCTACGAGGAACGCAAGGGCGAGGCGTGGGACTACGATGACTTTCGCGCCGAAGCGGCCGCAATGCTCGAAGCGGGACCCCCCAAATCACTCCTTGACCTCCTACCCGACCGTGTCCTGATCGACGGGGTGGACGAACTCACCCCCGCCGATCTGCGTCTCGTCGACGCCGTCGCGGCCGTCCGGCCGGTGCACCTCACGATCGCCACGCTGCCGCACGGCCGCAGTGCCGACGAGCAGCTCGCCGATCGTTCGGACCGCACGGTGCATCGTCACCACTTCGCCAACCCCGTTGCCGAGACCCGCTGGGCCCTGCGCGACGTCAAGGCCACCCTCGCGAGTGGAGCCGATCCGCTCGACCTTGCCCTCATCGTGCCGCCAGGCCGTGCGCGCGCCGTCGCCGCGCTCGCCCACGAGTACGGCATCCCCATCATGGATGAGACGCCACGCGGTCTTGCCGACACGCCCGAAGGCCGACGGTTGCTCGACCTGCTCGACCTCGCCGACGCCCCCACCCCCTCCCGCCTCCTCGGCATTCCCGAACTTCGTGACCTCGGTGCTGCCGCCCTCGAGGCGGGCGTCGCAGGCCGCGACGCCATCGCGCGGCTCGCCGCCGAGCGCGGTGACACCGACGTCTGGGCCACGTGGATCGCCAGGCTCGAACCGCTCGACGATCCCCTCGCTTGGGGCGCCGAACTGATCGAGGCCGCCTGGAGTGCCGTGCACCCGCACCAGGCGGAGGAGGCGGGCGAATCCCGCCGCGCGAGTAGCCTCGACCGCGACGACTTCCGTGACGAGGCGTTGCAACGCCTCGCCGAAGCCCGTCGCGTTGCACGACCCGGCGATGACGGGAGTCACCTGCGCGGCTGGTGGTCCGCACTGCTGCGCGAACCCCTCACCTTTGAACGCCCCAACGCCGGGGTTGCCCTCCTCCATGCACCCCAGGCAATCGGACGGCACGTGAAGCACGCCTGGATTCTCGGCGTTACCGAGGGCGCACACCAACCCCGCGCCAAAGAGGACTACTTCGTGCCCGAGGACGACCGAACGCCGCAGGTCGACCCCCACCACCCGCAACTCCCCACCCGCTTCCGAGGCGACCACGAAACCCTTGCCGCCACGCTTCGCGCCCGCGGGGACGTCACCACCCTCACCGTCCCGCAAGGTACGCAAGGCGGGCCCGCCACCCCCGACCGAATCCTCCTGGATGGCGAGACGACCGACCCTCCCGCCCAACCCGCCGGCAGCGCACTCGACCTCGCCGACGGCGAGCGGTACCTCGCGCCCGAAGGTGCCGTCGATCTCGGTCCCCCCGACGTGCACCGGGTCGCCCGCTTCGCCGAGTGTGGCCTGCGCACCTGGGGTGAGCGTCACACCCGACAGGACGAAACCGACCCACCGACCTGGCTCGCGCTCCGACGCGCCCTCCTCGAGCGGGACAGCTGGACCGAAACCGACCTGCGCACCCTCGCCCGCGAACACCCCGCCCATGAGGCCTGGGTCGACGCGCATGCCGAAAGCCTCGCCCGCCTCACCTGGAGCGTCACCCTCCGCGAGTCCGAAACCGGCCTGACGGCCCACGTGGACGCCGCCCTGCGCGAACACGGCGAGGCGCACCTCGTGCGCTTCACCGCCCCCGGCACGCTCACGAGCAGCGAGGAGGCGGAACGCGTCCTCGACCGGCGGCCCGAACTGTACTGGGCGGCCGCCCACCTGCTCCGTCACCACCCGCGCTCCATCCAACGCCTCCACCTTCGGGTGTGGCCCATCGACGGTGCCCCCATCGACTTTCCCGAACGGCCCATCAACCGCATCTGGAGTCGCTTCGAACGCGTCGAACGGGACGTGCAAGCCGCCCTCCCCGCCTGGCACGCGGGCGAGATTCGCGCCAACCCCGGCTTCGCCTGCCGCAGCTGCCCCGTCTTCGACGTGTGTCGCGAGGGACGCCGGTGAAGGTCCGCGTCGCCTCCGCCGGCACGGGGAAGACCACGAGTCTCGTCGCCCGCTTCCTCGAACGCATCGGCGACGGGGAACCGCTGCGCCGCATCGCCGGCGTGACCTTCACCCGCAGTGCCGCCGCTGAACTCCGGCAACGCGTCGGGGAGGGCATCGAAGAGATCCTCGAGCACGGCACGTTCCTCACTGACGTCGTCACCGCTCCACCAGGCAGCACCCCGCACTACGAGGCGGCGCGCCGTGAATTGAGTGGCGCCACCCTCACCACCATCCACGGATTCATGCGCCTCGGCCTCCGCCTCTCCGCCCCCCTCCTCGGTCTCGACCCCACCTTCACCAGCCTCCCCGAATGGGAAGCCGAAGCGATCTTCGACGAGGAGCTTGCCGGCGTGCTTCTCCTCGCCGGCGATCCCGACCACCCCCTCCACCTCCCCGCCACGCGCCTCGGACCCGACGCCATGGAGCGCGCCACCGATCTGTTCGCGAAACGCTCGCTCGCCGAGACCCTCACCGCCGCCGATGGGGACGTGCAGGCGACCGACCTCGTCGCGCTCTACCAGGCGGCCTACGCTCGCTTCACCGCCCGGACCGGTGCCACGCGCATCGCACCCAGCGAGGTGGAGCGTCGCGCCCTCGCCATGGTCCGCAGCCCCGTCGCCCTCGCCCGTCTCGCTGAGCGTGCGCCTCGCGTCGTGGTCGACGAGTACCAGGACGTCAATCCCCTCCAGGGACGCTTCTTCGCCGCCCTCGAGGCGGGTGGCGTGCAGGTCGAGGTAGTGGGCGACCCCAAGCAGTCGATCTACGGTTTCCGGCACGCCGACGTCGGTGTGTTCCGCGAAGCGCTCCGCACCGGCGAGGTGCTCGAACCCCTCACCGAGACGCGCCGTCACGCCGTCCTCGTCGCCCACTTCCTCAACCGCCTCACGAGCACCCTCGCCAAGAACCGGTGGGGCTTCACGAGCGAGGAGGCACCCACCGTCAAGCCGACGGGGGACCAGGAGGCGGTGCGCGGCCGCATCGAGGTGCACTGGGTCACCGGGACGGGACGGCTCGACGACCTGCGGCCCCATGAGGCCGACGTGCTCGCCCAGCGGCTCCAGGCCGCCCATGAGCGGGGCCGTCCCTACCGTGAGATGGCCGTCCTCGCGCGCACCTACGCCGGTCTCGAACGCGTCCGAAGCGCCCTCGTGGCACGCAGCATTCCCGCCATCCTCCGGCAGGGACGTGGGTACTACGAACGCAGCGAAATCCGCGACCTCGTGCACGCCCTCCACGTCGGCATCCACGCCCGCCCCGCCACCCTCGCCGCCTGGCTCCGAGGACCGTTCGGCGGACTCACCCCCAGCGACGTCGACGGAATCCTCAAGACCGACGATCCCGTCCACACGCTCGAGGAGCGCCACCCCGACGTCGCGCAGCGGCTGCACCGCACACGGGAGGCCGTCCTCGAGTCCCCGCTTGGCGCACTCCGCATCCTGCTGCGCGAACCCATGATTCACGGCAAGCGTTTCGTCGACCTGCTCGACGCGCGTCAACGCGAGAACGTCGACGCCCTCCTCTTCGAGGTCGCCGAGCACCCTCCCGGTGAGCTCGACGTGCTGCTCGAGCGTCTCGACCTGCTCGCGCAACGCGCGAAGGAGGCGGGTGACGTGCCCGCAGAGGGGGACGGCGTCACCCTCATCACCATTCACGGCTCAAAGGGCCTCGAATGGCCCCTCGTGGCCCTGTTCGACGTGGGGGCGGGCAGCGTGGCCAACCGCGATCCCCTGCACGTGCACGAGGGCGTCGTCACCCTTCGGGGTGGCCCCACCTTCGACGAGGCCCGGACCGCCGCCACGCAACGTGAGCGAGACGAGGCGTACCGCCTCCTCTACGTCGCGGCCAGCCGCGCACGCGATGAACTGCTCGTGACGGGCAGCGTCACGCAGCGCGGTCCGCAGGGCTGGGCGCGCGCACTGGGGGCCATGAACCTCGGGCCGGACGGTGAGGCGCGTGAACGCGACGATTTCGTTCTGCAGGTTCACCCCGCCGAGCCAGGCGAGGAGGCGCCCGAGGCATCGCAGCGCGACGAGGCAACGACCGGCCCGTCCATCCGGCCTACGGAAGCAGCCTGGACCCTCGAGCACTACCCGACCGGCAGCCTTCCCCCCGTCGAGAGCCCCTCCCGCATTCACGGAGAGGCCGAACCCTACATGGCACCCGAACCCGCCTCCCGCGGTTCCGTGGGGGATGGAGGCCGTCTGCCTGGCCAGGCCATCGCCATCGGCACGCTCCTCCATGACGCCATTCGTCGTGACGCGCACCCCAGCGACGAGCGGGAGATGGATCTCCTCCGCGCGCAGGAGGTGATGTTCCCCTACCAACCCGGCGAGCAGGACCGCATCCTGGGTGAGGTGCGCGCCATGCTGGGCACGTACCACGACCTGCTCGGAGGCGCGCTGCCCGCCCTCGAGGTGCGGGAGCGCGACCTGCGTGAGTGGCCCGTCATCCTCCCCGACGGTCGGCAAACCTGGCAGGGC
>CAJXWR010000034.1 GCA_913062675.1 uncultured Trueperaceae bacterium | reverse complement strand
CGAGGCGCGGTAGGCGAGTTCCTCGAGGCCTTCCCGGACGTTGTCCGAGCCGATGCGGACGTGGGCGCGGAAGGTGAGGGTGTCCCCGTCGACGTGCGTGGTGAACTGGTTCAGCAGCATGTTGAGCGAATCGATGAGGTGGTAGCGGTCTTCGGCCATCGGGTCGAAGGGTCGTGCCACGGGGAGGCTGGCGGTGAAAGTCCACAGGTCGTCCGCGTGGGCGGGGGGTCGAGCTTCGAAATCGAGGGATACGCGGCTGGCCCAGTAGCGGAAGCCGTGGTCGGTCCATTGCGTCCTGGGGTGTTCGAACCCGAAGTCCTGGTGGAGCGCCTCGAGGACGAGGCGGCCGAACGGTTTGGACGTTTCAGGGTGGGTCGGTTGGCGGGTGGGCATGGCCTCAATCTCTCCTCGGCATGCGACGAAACGCGTCGCACGTGGGGGGTGTGGCGTTCACTGGGCATGCGTACGCAGGTGCGTTGACGGATGCGTTCGATCGCACCGCCCACGGTCCAACGTCCGGCCTGCATGGATGGGCACCCCATGGGTTCCTCACCGCGTTACGCCTCCGCCGCGACGTGCGTCGTTGGGTCGAGGTCGCCCGTGTCGTTCGCGTCGTCCGGACTTGCCTGGGCGTTGTCCAGCACGTGGCGCATGGCCCAGTCGAAGCGAGCGTGGTTCTCGGCGGCAATCTCGGTCGCGAGGTCGGGTTTCAGCGTGGCGTTCGGGTAGAACACCCGGTACATCACGGCACCGTCGTCGGGTGCCGTCGTCCACACCCCGTGACCTTGCATGGGGAGGTCGTGGTGGAGCTCGGCCTCGTTCAACGCCTGGGCGAGGCGCAGGTCGGCCTCCCGGCCGGACCCTTGCCGGTTCGGGATCCACAGGAACGCGAACAGCCCTTCCCCAAAAGGACCGAGGTGCATGTTTCGGACGAGGGAGAGGTATCCGACCGTGCCGTGCTCCACCTTGCCGTCCGCTGCGAAGTAGGCGGTGACCGTGTCCTCGGCTCCTTTCGCGTGGGGTTCGATCGTCGTGTCGGGTTCGTTGCGAAGGTACGCCTCGGCGCGCCCGAAGTCAGGGGTCCGTTCCGGAGGGCAAATCGCCAGGGCGGTTTGCATGTGGGCGTAGAACGTGTGCAACAGGTTTGGGATGGGGTCGGACTCCGGGGCGATGGTGTGCACGTCGGGATCGGGGATGCGGCGAACGGGTGCGGATCCGGTCGAGGCGAGGTCCTCGAGGAAGCTGTCAGCGAGGTGGTCGGTCGCGATGAAGACCATGAGGCCCACACGGTGGAAGAAGTGGGCCAGGGTCTCCAGGCTGCCTCCAGGCTGGATCCGGGCATGGGTACGGAGCACCAGGGCGTCCCGCGCGACGACGGCCGTGAAGTGCGGGAGCGTGGCGTGAAGCGAATCGAGTGCCTCCAACGTCGCACGTGCGTTCGCGTCGACCGGACCCGCGTAGGGAAGGCGTGCCGTGAGGGCCCACAAGCCCCCAGGTGTCCATGGCGGCGTGGCGTAGATATCGACCGTCATGCCATTCACGGCGTAACGGAAGCCGTGCGGCGTCCACGTGCTGCGTTCCGGTTCGAGACCGAGACGACGATGCAGCAAACGCAGGATTTGATGTCCGTAGTCGAGGTTGAGGAGTGGGCGGGGGGCTGTGGGGGTTGGGGCGTCTGACTGGGCGTCTTCGCGGGCGTCTTGGGTGTCGTCGGGACGGGGGGCGGATCGTTGCGTGGGCATGGGTTGCACCTCCACGCAACAGCATGGTCGCCGCCCACCACTCCACCGAGTTGACTCCATGGGGGATTCGCAGGGCCGGATGCGGTGCCGGCCCGAGGCCGAGGCGCTACACGTCGTTCAGTAAGGCTTGGGCGAGGCGTCATGCAACCCGTTGTGCTGCCCGCTGTCCTTCCATGTGGGTGCGTGTGCCACCCCGCGATGCGACGCCGAGCACGCTGCGAGGGAATCCCGAGCGATGATCCGGCATGGCGCATGAGCGACGTGCAAAGGCAAGGAATGCCATGCGCGAGCGCATGGCATTCTCCATTTGGCTTGAACGGGCGTTAGTCCGTGGTTCGCTCACCCTTCATGGTGTACCGGACGACCGACCCGTAACAGTCGTCGCGACCCGAGCCCGTGAACCGGTTGGGCGAGGACCAGGTGAGTCTCATGACGCTGTCACAGCCCTCAATGGCCCCGACATAACTCAGGGTGTTTCGTTCTCGCCGCATTCGAAGAACGTCATCGCCTTCGCTGGATGCCACCTCGACCCCGTTGCCTGTGGAAACGAAGGTCAAGTAGGCCGTTCCGACTTCGCCCACGTCGAAGAATGGATCGTTGGACTCGACGATACGGACTTCAGTGAGGTAGGTGCCGTCGACGTCGTAGGCGACGAACGGTCCCGTGTCCCCACCCGAGCAGCTCGTCAGTCCGGTCAGGACGAGAAGGACGCCAGCGAGGGTGAGTAAGCGTGGACGAAGATGCATCAAGACCCGCTGCTGCTGCTGGACGTTCGTTGACAGTTCTTGTCACGGATGGCGACGCGAAGCGCCTCCTGTTCGCCCTTGAGGCGGGCGACTTCCGCCTTGTTCCCTCCGCCTGAGACGGGAAGTCCGATGAGGAATACCGACCACGCGTCGCGCGTCGCCGCCTCGTCCTGCGTACCTGAAACGCGAATCAATGCTTCTCCCACGAAGATGGCTTCATCGATGAGTTTCTCACAGGTCCAATCTTCACCGGCATACTTCTGCGGGCTGACGTAGGCCGCCTGAATCTCGGCAGCACGGGGCGCGCAGGCCGCCAGCAAACCGATCGCGGCGAGTGCAAGGAGTGCAGTCACGGGTTTGATTCGTTTCATATTCATCCTTCCTGATGGGTCGGCACGTCGTATTCGTGGCTGTGGGAGAGTCCGACCCGGCATCGTTCCCACGTGCAGGAGCGTTTCAAGGCATTGCGACAGGAAGTGACGTGCGATTGCGTCTATCCGCCAGGCGTAGCGCGTTCGGGGGAACGCACGTCGGATTCACTGGAAGTCGGATTGCCTTCACGCCCGCGCTCGTCCGCGCGAGGCGGCATCCTGAAATGCCGTGCAGGACGTGCCTTGAGCAGGGTGCATTTCGGGAATCGCGCTTGACAAGCGTTTCGAGATGCCGTATCCGTGAAAAAGGCGAACCGGTCGCGACCCGACGCTGAGACCCAAACGAAGGAGTCCTCAACATGCCCAATCAAGACGTGAACGCAAACCATCCGAATCGCCGCTACCGCATCTACGTCATTCGCCTCTCGAACCGGGTGATGCACCGTCGCAAGTTCCGGAATGCGAATCCCCACTACGAGGAAGGACGCCCCGCCGTGTACGTGGGCAGCACGGGCCAGGACGTCGAGGTGCGCTTTGACCAGCACAAGAAGGGTGGCATGTTTGCCAACACCTATGCCCACCAATTTGGGAAACGACTGTTCTCCTATGCCTTCGAGGATCTTCCGAGCTACGCAACGAAGGAGGAGGCGCTCGAGGCGGAGCGTGCGCATGCCGAGGCACTCCGGTCACGGGGCTGGGCGGTATGGCAGGCCTGAAGTATTCCAGGGATCAAACTGTGCGGCGATTGGGCCCGCGCGTTGATCCCCCCTTCCCTTAACGCCTTCCCTCGCGATGCCGTGCGACGCGCTAGTGGGTTAGGGCCGCTCGATGGGTGTGGTGAGGCAGGTCGCATCCGATGCTGGCGCGTCCGAGCTGGCCGTGATGCACACCTCGAGCTCGAAGGGCGTCGGTACGGTCACGTCGTCCGCTGACGTACAGGCGACGAGGGCTACACCAAGAAGCAAAAAAAGAATCGTGGCCATGGTGCGTCGCATCAGCGAACCTCGCTTTCGAGCGTAAGGACGATTGCGGAGCTCTCGCCCGCCGGAATGCGGGCATCTTGCCAGTACCAGGCGTCACCCAGTTTGACGACGTCCCCATTCGCACCGGGCCCAGGCGCTACGTCGACGACGCTGCCACCGGGCAGTTTGAGGTGGAGCCACGAATTCATGAGCAACCCGTCGTCGTCATTGCGTACGTCGATGGTCACCGTCCGCGTTGCCGTCGAACCCTCGATCGTCCAAACGCCGCGCGCAAGGGATGCGGAATCTAGGGTCAGCGTGACCGGTGGGTCGCTGAGGTCGTGCGGCGTGACGTGGACGGTTTCGCTTGCGGCGGTTTCACCCTGTGTCGTAACACCGCGCACCTGCACGGCATACGTCACGTCATCATCAAGCTCTTCGAGGAGCAGGGGTGGCGCGCTGCGGGTAGGGAAGAACGGCGTCCAAGAACCGTCATTAATTCGCACCTCATAGTTCCGAAGGTCGGCGACGGCAGGGGGTGTAAAGGTCAACCACGCGCGCCCAGCGTCGGGAATGGCGTGCACGTTCGTCGGCGCCTCGTCGCTCGCCGTGCCTCGCGAGAGGGTCAGCGTGTAGGTCACGGCATCGCTGGTTCCGCTTCGGCTTACACGCACCGTGAGGGTCGTCGTCGCGCCGGCCTCGAGGCGAAGGTCGGTCTCCACCCGCGTTGCACCCGAGGTGCTACCAATCTCCACGAAGTCTCCTTCGAACGCAGTGGCGGTGACGCGTGCGTTCGTCGTGGCGTGTGGGACGCTAACCGTGTAGACGGTCACGTTGGGATCGAAGGTGGGTTGCAGCGTGGCGCCAGCGATCGTCAGGCTGGTGAGAGCAACGGGCAGCGTGGGAGCGTCGTCGTTCGAATCGCCGGGCGGGGCGGGGGTCGACCCACCGTCGTCTCGAGGTGGGTCTTACCACAGGAAGAACGGCGTGCCGCCATTGCGGTCTTCCGCAATGCCCCACACGCTCGTTCCCGCCTGGTACGCGCCGACCCCGTCGACGATGGGCCAGCCGGCATCATCGAACGTCGACCAGGTTTGCAGATCGGTGAGCGAGACGCCCGTCGCCGAGCTGCTCCCACCACTCCCCACGTCTGCAAGGCCCGTCGCGTCGGCGTTCCAGAACGTGTCGTTCAGGGTCCCGTCGCCTGGGTTCGTTCCAATCACGGCACCGACGCTGCTGTTGGCGGTCACCGCACCCCGTGTGTACGCATTGGTGACTGAGATGGCGTCGCTCACGTCCCCGAAGAGGCCGCCGGCGACGGTGGGTGCGGACGTCGCGCCGAGCGCATAGATGTTGTCGATTGGGACCGTGTCGTACACCTCGCCTGCGAAGCTGCCTGCGAACGAGTCGGTGGCAATCACGTCACCCGTGGCGAAAGCCTCCTCGACTTGCACGCCTCCGAACTGTCCGATGAGTCCCCCAACGAATTTCGTGCCCAGCACTGAACCGGTGGCGTACGCCCGCGATAGCGAGGGGGTAAGTGCATCGTTACCAGTGTCGTCGTAAAACGCGCCGAACAAACCTCCGGCGTATTTGGCGGTCGCGACCACGTTGCCGTGAGCGGAGACGTCGAAGAACGCACCGGAATCCGCCATGCCGACGAGGCCGCCGAGGAAGCCGCCTCCTTCTTCACCCCCGGTCACGGCGCCGTACGCAACGGCATCCGTGACGGACGTCTGGTTGTCGTCATCGAACACGACGCCAAACAGTCCCCCACCCCATGAGAACGTCGTCGTCACGGATCCACGAGCGCGCACACCTGAAAGTACGTAGGGCCCGTCCGTGGCCCGATCCGGACTGAATCCAACGACGGCAATCAAACCACCTGCAGAATCCGAGCCCAGGACGTCGATTGCGACGTCGACGTCAGCGACGTCGGTGCTGCTGAGGACATGGCCAATGAGGCCACCCGCGTGCCCTTGCTCCCTCGCGACGTAGCCCGTGGCATGCACGCGGGCAACCTGACCATTCACGAGCGTTCCGAACAGCCCTCCAGCTGCACCCACACCGGATGTAGCGGTGCTTCGAACGTCGAGATCGACCAAGCTGACGTCGGTGACGGACGCGTTCGCACCGTAGCCAAACAGGCCCAGATGATCGGTGTTGCTGGCGATCGTGAGGCCACGAATGGTGTACCCATCGCCGTCGAACCACCCGTAGAACGGCTGGCTTGGATTCGTCCCGATGCCATGTGTCCAGGTGGGTTCAGCGCTCATGTCGATGTCGCCGGCGAGCTTGTAGGCGTAGGGGGCGAACCAGCAATTCGCGTCGCTCTGCAAATCCGTCAGGTCAGCCGCCGTCTCGAGGAGGAAGGGATTCTGCAACGTCCCACTTCCACCGGAGAAGTTCGACCCGCACCCATTGGCCGTGGCGAGCGAGCCGAAGGTGAGAACGGCGACTGCGGTGGTGACGTGACGAATCGCGCGAAGGGAAAAGAGGAGCGGTGATGCCGCGTCGCGGCGGATGGGGTCGGTCATGGGAACGAACCTCGCGGAGGGCAAGATGGCGGGGTGGAGCGTTCGCGCGTACGCGACGACAGGTGCAGCGATGTTACCGAACCGTCACATGACCGTCAACGCGGTGGCTTGAGGGCCGAGGCTCATCGATTCGGTCGGATCATACGTGTTCGTCGAGTGGGTGCGAGGCGGGTGCAAGCGTGTATTTGGGGTCGTCGTCTGCCCATGGGTGTCGCCCGGGGCGGGAGTCATTCGCTGCACCAAGCTCGACGCAAGGGCGTGATTTCGCCGCTTGGGGTTAGCAGGGTGGAGTGCAAGGCCGTGCACGCCTAGGCGTCCATGGTCTGCCGCAGAGGATGCCTAGGCGATTAGAACAGTGCTCCAGGGGCGATCGATTACGCGTGAAAGGCTTCGTCCGCCTCCCGCACGAGCGCGTCGACGAACCGGGTCGTGTCGTCGATCCGCTCCCAGTTGAGCGTGTCGGGCGTGTCGCTCGCCTGGTGGTAGTGGCGCGTCATGCCGCTGCTGAGGAACAGGTAGGGGTAGCCGGACGCGCGGAAGGCGTAGTGGTCGCTCATGTCCGGCGCGATGCGGTGCGGGAGGTTGAGCGGTCTGTACCGCTCGGTCGCCTTGCTCGCCTTGCGGATGGGTGCGTGCCAGCGCTCATCGTCCTCGGCACCGAGCACGCCGATCTTCTTCGCCAGCGCACCGTTGAGGGAACTTGCCACCATGCGGTTGTTGGCCATGCCGCGTAGAGACGCGGGAAGAACCTGGGCGAGCTCGCCCAGGTGCCCATCGAGTTCAGGGTCGGTACCGATCAGGTCGAGCGCGATCATCGTGGCCACGGCGCGATCGTCCATTTGATTCGCGACGAAGTACACGCTGCCCATGTCGGGGCCGTGGAAGTAGGGGGGTTCCTCGGCGTCGAAGATGCCTAGGACGAGGCTGCGTCGCAGGGGCCGCTGTCGGATGCGGTCGGCGACGTCGAGGGCGACGGCGATGCTTGCCGCGTTGTCGGTCGCGCCAGGCGTGCCGGGTACCGTGTCGTAGTGCGCGGCGATGAGGATTGGGGGGAGCGCAGGGTGCTCGCCGGGTACTTCGGCGATGAGATTCACGAAGTCTTGGTTGCCCATGCGGTAGGGGAGCGCCCAGTCGACTCCTGCATAGGGGGCGTAGTCGCGGGCGGCGAACTCACGGAGGAGCAGGTCGCGCGCCGCGTCGTGTTCGGGCGTGCCGACGGTGCGGTGCCCATGCTGGCAGAGCGTTTCGACGAGTTCGGGGGTGGGGGTGGGCCGCATGGCGACCTTGGTGCGATGGACGACGGGACGATTTGGGGCCGATTCGGTGGTTTTTCGGGGTGTTGGGTTCACGAAGCCATGATAGCAAAAACCATTGGCATTGACAATAGTTGCTGGAAACGTTAGGCTGTGGGGCATGGAAGACCTGAACCGCATCCTCGAGAACCGACCCAGCTACACGCTCGAGGGCCTCGCCAAGCAAGCCAACGCCCTCCTGCAGGGCCATGGCGGCACCGAGGTACACGATCGGCGCGTCAAGACGGAGGTGAACCCGCGACTCATCCGGCACTACGTCAGCGAGAACCTGCTCGACCCCGCCCTGCGCGATGGCCGCAAGGCGCTCTACTCGACCGACCACCTCCTGCAACTGCTCGCCCTCCGCCGCATGCTCGCCGACGGCTACTCCTCGAAGATGATCGGCGACTCGCTCCGCCAACTCGGCCGCGACGACCTCATCGCCACCTTCGAGCACGGTGCGACAGGTACGACCCAGGCGCGCACGCCGGCCGAGGGTGCCATCGCCCAGAAGCGTGCATCGGCGCGCGCCGCCCTCGACGCCATCCGCCAGCGCAGCGCATCGGCCCAAGGCTCGAGCGTCTCGCCCCAACCATCGAGCGCGTCTCGCTTCAGCGCAACCACCGCCGCTCCGACCACGCCTCAAGCCACGAACGCAGGCCAGCGGCCCGCGCCCGCGAGCCAACCGGCCAGCCAGGCCATCAGCCACTGGGAGCGCGTTCCCCTCCTCGATGGCGTCGAACTCCACGTCCGCAGCGACGTACGACTCCCCACCTCCCTCGCCGATCAACAAGCCCTCCTCGACTACGTCGTCCAACAACTCGTCCTCTATGCGCAAAGGAGATCCTGACTTGGCGAAACGAGCGAAGCAAGCCACCCCCGCAGCGAACGACACGAACGACACGAAAGCCACCAAGCAAGAAGCTCCGCGAATCTCCGTCGAACCCCAGTTCCTGAAGCCCGCCCTCCCCGCCAACGGGGGAGACGTTCCCGTCCTCGTCCGCTTCGCCGGCACGCTCGAAGAGGACAAGGGACCTCGCACGCCCCTCGACGTCGCACTCGTCCTCGACCGGTCCGGATCGATGAAGGGTGAACCCATGGCGACCGCTCTGCAAGGTGCACATGATGCGATCGACCTTCTCGAGGTGGGGGACCGCATCACGATCGTGACGTTCGACAACCTGGTGCACCTCGTCGTGCCCCTGACCCCCATCGCGGAGGACCGAGATGCACTTCACGCCGCCGTCGACGAGATCGTCGTGGGTGGCACGACTGCGCTCCATGCCGGTTGGGTGGAGGGTGCTCAGGCACTCGCCGATGCGCTCGACCCGAACCGCTTCGCCCGCGTGCTCCTGCTCACCGATGGCCTCGCCAACGTCGGGGAGACCGATCCCACCGTCATCGCGCAGGACGTCGCCAACCTCCGCGCACACGGCATCACGACCAGCACGATCGGACTCGGTCGACAATTCAGTGAGGACCTCCTCACCACCATGAGCGAGGCGGGGGGCGGACGCTTCGCCTTCGCCGAGGTCGCCAGCGAGGTGCAGGCGGTCATGGCCGCCGAACTCATTGGCGTCGACGCCACCGTCGCCCGCAACGTCAAGGTACGCACCCTCGATGGTGGTGAACGCATCGACCTCATCGACGTGTTGAACGACCTGCCCGTCGAGGGGGACGCCACCGTGCTGCCTGACCTGATCGCCGACATGCCCGTCGACCTCGTCGGCACCCTTCGCGTGGCGGCAGGCGAGCCCGAAGAGGCCATGCACGTGGGTGACCTCGACCTCACCTGGACGGGCCGCGACGGCGTGCATCACACGCTCACCGTGCCCGTGCACGCCGACCTGGTCGACGCCGAGGCGTACGACGCGATGGAGGAGAACCCCGAGGTGGCCGCCACCCACGCCGCCCTGCGCGCCGCCCGCCGCCGGAAGGTGGCCGTCGACGCCCTCGATCAAGGAGACATGGCCGCAGTCAAGGCGGAACTCGACGCCATCGACTACCTGCTCCAGGGCGCGCCCGACACGGCCGCCATTCAGCGTGAACGCCGCGCCGCCGATCGCATCCGCGATGCGGTCCAACGGGGAGATCGCATGTTGGCCCGCAAACGCATGCGCTTCGAGGATGAACGCACGAGGGAATCGTTCCGATACGAGGAGTTTCGCGGCTCGCGCTACTACGGTGAAAAGGAAGCTGCTTTGCGAGAACGCCGGGCGTTGCGCGAAGCCAAGGCGCGGGAGGCCGGCGCGCGCAGCAAGAACGGTCACGCCGACACCGAACCTGGCGATGACCCGACGCGGCAGGAGGCGCTCGCCAGCCTCACCGTGGACCGCGCCGACGGCTCCACCGCCGAAATCCGACTCGTGATGGGGGACGTCACGCTCGCTGCCGTCGATGCGATCGTGAACCCCACCAACCCCGGACTCCACGGCACCGGACGATCGGTTGACGGGGCCGTGCACCGCCGCGGGGGTGCCGCCCTCACCCGCGAATGCCGAGAAATCGGTCGTGCCGAGGTGGGTCAAACCGTCGTCACGCACGGGCATGACCTGCGTGCACGCTACGTGCTGCACACCGTCAGCCCCAAGTTCGACGGCACCGAACGCACCTTCCGGCACCTTGCCTCCTGCTACCGCACGAGCATCGACCTGGCACGCCAGATGCGCCTCCAGCACCTTGCCTACCCCGCCATCGGCGTGGGCAGCAACCGCGTGCCTCCCTTCCAAGCTGCGCAGGTGGCGCTCACCGTGCTCCGCCAGGCGCTCACCGATCCCGCTGCACCCAAGCGCATCGATCTCGTCGTCTACGACGTTGCGGCCCGCTCGGCCTACGAGCGTGCATTCTCCACGCTTCCGCCCTCGGCGGGGAATGGAGGTGCGGCGCGCGCGCACCCGCGCTGACGTCAATTCGGGAGGCGGGTCCCAACCAAGAACGACGTTTCGCGTCGCACGAGGCGTCCATCACCATGCAAGGCGGGCACGGCCCGCCCATCTCTCAGGAGGCTCCTCATGAACCGACGCGCCCCTCATCGTACGAAGCCAATCGCGTCCACCCTCATTCTCGCTCTGCTCGTCGTTCTGCTCGGCGCATGCTCCTCGGGTGGCGGGGGTGGAGGTTCCGCCGATGCGCCCGCAGCGCTCTCGAGCGTGAGCGGAACCGTCGTCGGCTATCCATACGCTGGCACCTCGACCGTCCAGGCTTTCGCGCCGAACGATGATTCGCAACTCGTTACGGGGCTGCTCTACCCCGCACCGAACGCCCGCGTGGAGGCCAACCTCACGGCGGTCAACAACATTCCTGCAAGCGCGTTCGTCAATCCATTCTTCTGCAACAACGTCGAGATTTCGCCGCCGACCGCGATGACCACGGGCGTGTTGCTTCTCGGCGTTGCGGACACGGGTGGATTGTATGCGGCGCTCACGCGCGCGACGACGGACCCAACGTTCGAGCAGGTCAGCGTGGGTACGACGCTTCACTACATTTTCGTGGCCAGCCAGCCCGTCTCGTTCCGTGGGACGTGCTCACTCAGCGGCATTACGTACGAGTACGCCCTCGACATGGCGCGGGGATGGAACCACGTGACGGCGCGCGTCGAAGCGATCGACTCGCTCGGCGGCCCGGTCAAGATTCTCTACTTTGATCAAGCGCCCCCTGCGAACGCCGTGTGGTACTTCACGGAACTCGCCGACATGGGCTTGGAGGACGCAGACGCCAGCGCTTCGTCGGTCCAGGCCATCGTGGAGAAAGGGCTCGAGGGGATCGGATACTAGGTCCGCGACCACCCAGAGTCTTCGACGCCCAACATCATGAGCGAGGGGAGCGAAAGCTCCCCTCGAACCTCTTGACCGTCGTTTGCCGTGACGCCTCGTCACACATGCGCGCGTAGGTGACGCAATCTAGTCAAGGTTCCCAAGCCACCAGTGCGTATGCGCGATGGTCAGGCCTTCCTCCTCATCGTCGTTCTCGTCCTCATCCATGTCGTCGTACGTGTCCGCGGCGAGGGTGTCCTCCTCGTGGAGGTTCTCCTCCTCGCGATCGTCGTCGTCGGACCAGGCATCGTTGAACTGTCGAAACATGCCGTTCCTCCCATCTCGCAGCGATCATCGCTCCGTCGGTCGAGGAGCATCGTACGCCGCGTCGACACGAATCATGCCGCACCGGTGCGTCAGTAAACGACGCACGTGCGGAGGTGGCGTCGGTGCATGGGGACGGCCCCGTGTCGCGCCCATGAATCGCGGCCCATCTCGACGGGCTAGGCTTTCGCCATGGGACTCCTCGACGTCGTGGGTCCGGTGATGATTGGACCCTCCTCCTCGCACACGGCGGGCGCGTGCCGCCTCGCCCTCCTCGCGCGCCATGCGCGACTCACGCCCCCAACCCGCGTGACGTTCACCCTTCACGGCTCGTTCGCGAAGACGGCGCAGGGACACGGCACCGACGTGGCGCTCGTCGCCGGCATGCTCGGGTTGCAGCCCGACGATCCGAAGCTCCCCGACGCCTTCGATCTCGCCAAGGAGGCGGGTCTCGACGTGGTGTTCGACCAGGCCGACCTGGGGGACGTGCACCCCAACACCGTGCGCATCGTGAGCGCGGGGGAACCGGGCGAGGGTGGAGAAGGGGAGACCGTCTCCGTGACCGGGTCGAGCATCGGGGGTGGGCTGGTGCGCGTGTTCGACGTGAACGGCTTCGGCATCGACTTCACCGGTGCGTCGCACACGCTGCTCGTACGGCACGAGGACCGACCCGGTGTGATTGCGCGCGTTGCGCGCGTCATTGCCGACGACGAGGGCAACATCGCGACGCTGCACTCCGCCCGCAAGCGCAAGGGGGGCGACGCGATGATGTCCATCGAAATGGATCGCAGGTTGTCGCAAGTGGCCCTCGACTACCTCGCCAGCGTGTCGTACGTGCACTGGCTGCGCATGCTGCCCGAGGTGCTGTCCGGCGACGGGGTGCCCGAGCCCGACGAGGATGGACAGGTGCACGCATGACGTTCGAAGAGGTCCTCGCCTTCGACGGCCCCGCCTCCACCTACTTCCTGCGCGAAGAGCTGGGCGCCGACGCCACGCCCGGCACTGCCGAGTACGAAGCGTTCTTCGCGAAACTGCGCGACCGGCTTGCCGCCATGCGCGCGAGCATCGATGCCGGCCTGGAGACCGACGCGAAGAGCCGCACCGGCATGGTCGGGTGGAACGCCAAGGGCCTGCACGAGGCGGCCGATCGGCTCGACGCGCCGCTCCTCAAGCGCGTGCAGGCGTACGCCATGGCCGTCAACGAAGAGAACGCGCGGATGGGCCGCATCGTCGCCGCCCCCACCGCGGGGAGTGCGGGCACGCTGCCCGGTGCACTGATTGGCGTGGCCGACCACCTGGAGTTGGACGACGAGGCGCTGCTGCTTCCGCTCGTGACCGCAGCCGGGGTCGGGGACGTCATCTCCCGCACCATGTTCATCGCCGGATCGTCGGGGGGGTGCGGCGCGGAGATCGGGCCGTCAGCCGCCATGGCCGCCGCGGCGGTCACCGAACTACAGGGCGGGAACGCCCACGCGGCGATGCACGGGGCCGCCCTCGCGCTCGTCAACACGATTGGCCTCGTCTGCGACCCGGTCGGCGGGTACGTGGAGGTGCCATGCGTCTCACGCAATGCGTTCTACGCCGTGCACGCCGTCGCCGCCGCGCAACTCGCGCTCGCCGGCCTCGAATCGTTCATTCCACCCGACGAGGTGGTCGGCGCCATGGCGTCGGTGGGTCGCCTCTTGCCCCCCGAGTTGCGGGAGACGGGCGAGGGAGGCATCGCCGACACGCCGACGGGTCGGCGCGTGGCGCTTCGAATGGCGAAACGTTGACGCTGCGCACCCCATGTGCGTGCGACCGATCCGACGAGAGTCGCCGCGACCGGTTTCCGCGCCCTCGCGCAAGCGCCCACACCCACCATCGTCCTCATGGGGTGAGCTTGCAGGCATGACGGCGATTGGAGGCCTCAACGAGACGCCGCTCCATGCGGCCCTCAAGCGCGCCGTCGCGCCCGACGGCGCATCGTTCGAGGTCACGATCGACGGGTACGTCATCGACGTCGTCCACGAGGACCTGTTGATCGAGGTGCAAACCCGCAACCTCGGGGGGATGCGCGATAAGCTCGCCCGCCTGCTGGAAGGGCACCGCGTGCGCCTCGTCCTGCCCGTCACGCAGCACGCCTGGATCGTCAAACGACCGGCCGGCACGCGCCGCCGTTCGCCCAAGCGGGGGCACCCGATGGACGTCGCGCGCGAACTCGTCGCGATCCCGCACCTGCTGGGTCACCCCAACCTCGAGATCGACGTGCTCCTCATTCACCAGGACGAGATTCGCGAGCATCGCGAAGGGGTCGCCTGGCGGCGCAAGGGCTGGGTCACCGTCGACCGGAAGCTCGTCGCCATCGTCGGCCAGCACCGCATCGCCGGTACGCATGGCCTGCTCACCCTCCTACCTGGCGGGCTATCCGAGCCGTTCGGGAGTGCCGAGGTTGCCAAGGCGGCGGGCGCGTCGCGGCGCAGCGCGCAGCAGCTGCTCTACTGCCTGAGAAGCACCGCGGCAATCGAACCGGTCGACAAGATTGGGAATGCCGTGCAGTACCGTCGCACCGCGAAACCTTGACGCACGCCCGGCGTCACGTCCATTTCTCACCAAAATGCACGCTCCCGCACGCGGGGCACGCATTGAACGCGTCGATCGCGCGGCCCATCCGCGCCAGGTCCGCCTCACGGTTTCCCTGCGCGAGGAGGCTCCGCCCAGCCGCATTCGCGGCCTCCTGCAACCGCATGGCGGTCGCCGGGTCGATCGTCCACGTCTCGCCGCACGTGAGGCAGGTTCGCTGCAGCGACAAGTGGCGCGCATGGCGCTGCGCCAACCTCGTGTAGCGACGCCGCAACCGCATCACGTCGCGCTCGATCCTTCGCCGTACCGCGACGTCGCTTGCCGGGGTCGCATCGAACCGAGCCGCGGCATCGTGAACCTGGCGAAGCAGGTCGTTGAGTTCCTGGGCAACGGCGTGCGCGTTAGGCGCCATGCCGTCAGGATACGGAACGCTCCGGTCTGTCCGGGTCGCTCGGAAGGAAGCGTCGTCCCCGCGCCTGGAAGGCGACGGGGACGACGAGCAGGGGGAGCAGCACCATGCGGCTCTTCGCAACCACCGTCGAGGCGTTCCTGGTAATCGCCATGACTGCTCGACGGTTCAGGCTTCCACCGCCTCGTGGCGATCTGAGTGGCGCGAAGCGTCTTGCAGGGCGAAGCACACGTTCCTCGGCGTGGGGGTCGACCGCACGACGCGATGTACGGCCACACCGGCCGAGACGAGCCTTCGCACCGCGTCCGCCACGGCGTCGGAATCATCCACGACACTTTCGATGTGGGTGTCTCCTGGAGCCGCGCCTGGATGCGTGACGTCCTTGTTGCGTGCCACGTCACGCTGTGCGCGTGACGGCCTATGGGCATGCTTACCGCTTCACGGGGATGTCCGTCGGTCAACTCATGGGAGACCGATCGTAGGGGGAGACGGGTTGCAGGATGTTCCGGCATTGAGGATTCACGCAGCCTGGGCAACGAAAGCCATAGTTGCGGCTGCATGCCTCGCCCGAGGCGAGGTGTCGCGCGACGATGTCCGCAAGCGCGTCCTGGAACTCGGGTAGGCCGTTCAGGGCGGGTGCGCGGTGGTACGTCTCGATGCCGACCTCGTGCGCTAGCTCTCCGTACTCGATGTCGAGCTCGTGCAGCGTTTCGATGTGGTCGCTCGTGAAGGCAATCGGGATGACGAGAACGCGCTTGCGGTTCTTGCGGCCGAGGTTCTCGATGACGCTCTCGGTGCTGGGTCCAAGCCAACGGACGGGACCCACCTCGCTCTGGTAGCTGATGATGTACTCGTACTGGTAATCAAGACGCTTCATGACTTCGTGTACGCTCGCGCCAATCTCCGCGGGGTACGCGTCTCCCCGGTCGATGATGGACAGAGGGAGTGAGTGGGCGCTGAAGACGAGCAAGACGTCGTCACGGTGCTTCGCGTCGAACTTCTCGAGGCCTTCCTGCACGGTGTGGGTCATCGAATCGACGAAGCCGTCGTGGGTGGGCCAGCGATCGATGACGCTCCAGTCGAACGACTCCGTCAATCCCGTGCGGTGGGCGGCGCGCCACAGCTCGTTGAGCGACGAGCCGGTGGTGGCGCAACTGAACTGCGGGTACTGCGTGAAGGCCACCGCTCGCTTCACCCCGTCGGCCTGCATGGCACGGAGTGCATCGTCGCTCGTGGGTTCGATGTAGCGGAAAGCGACGTAGAACTTGTGGGGTGCCGTGTTTGGGGAGAGCTTGTCGAGGCGCTCGATCATGCCCTGCCCTTGCTCTTCGGTCCAGTGAAGAATGGGGCTGCCGCCACCGATGTCCTCGTAGTTCCTCTGTACGCTCTTCGTCCGTCGATCGGCGATGAACGGCCCAAGAAGATTCTGAGCGGGAAGTTGAATGATCTCCCGGTCGGCGAACAGGGCCTTGAGGAACGGGTTCACGTCATCGAGGGTCTTGGGGCCACCGAGATTCATCATGACGATGCCGGTGGGCGCGCGCTGCGGTTGGCTCATGGGGCTCTCCTCTGCATGGGCGTGACGGACATCATGCTGACGGTGCCGCACTCGTGTCTATGGACAAACGTTCCAGCGGCGGGTCGAAGTGGACGCAGCGCCGTTCGACTTGGATCGTCATGGGTGTCGTCGACGTGCGCATTCCCGATGGTCAGGAGAGGCAACGGTTTGCCGTCTTCGCGTAGGGGTGGTGGGCGTCCATGCCGAGACGGTTCCCGACCCCAAGCGCGCAGCCGAACTCTGCATCGTGGTCAGGGGGGCACCACTTGGGAAGTCCACGTTCACGTGAGCGCACGGTACGCGCGTTCCGCGCCTTCGTGGGTGTGTGACGCGATGGCGGGTGGCGTCAGGCGCCTCGCCGTGCAAGGTGCGCGTCGACGGTGCGTTCGAGCTTGGGTGCGAGGTCGGGATACCCGAAGGTACGCAGCTTCTCGGCTGCGACGCGCGCGGGCAGGTCGAGGCGCGCCACGTCGCGCACGCTTCCAGGGTCACCCATTTCGCGCGTCCACTCCACCACGGCGGAGGTGACCACGCCGTCCTTATGGCAGGCGGCTGCCGTGTGGATGACGCCAAGGAGGGCGCCGAGCTGTCCATGGTGATCGCCGAGCGCCTTCATGCGTCCTGCACCCAATCGGTAGGCATCGAGTGCAGGTTCCTCGTGTCCTGCTTCGGTGAGGGCGTGTCCTCGGTTCACGAGTGCGGCAGCGGCGATCCACCCCTCGCCCGCCTCGTCGGCACGCTCGTACACCTCGAGGAAGCGGGCGGCAGCATCATCGAACGCGCCGGACATGCCGTCGATGATGGCGAGGTTGTTGAGGGAGGAGGCGATTCGATTCACGTCTCCCACGTTCGTTCGCAGGGCGAGACCCGCTTCGTACGCTTCGCGCGCCTCGTCGAGACGTCCGAGCTTCAACAGCAGGGAGCCGCGCGCGTGCAACGCATCGGAGCGAACCAGCGGGTCGCATGACGTTCCATACGCGTCGAGTAGGCGCGAGAGGCGGGTCAAGGCTTGGTCAATGCGGTTCGCCATGTCGTGGAACCGCCATGCGTTGCTTGCCAGGCGTAGCGCGTCCTCACCTCGGCCTTGGGTCTCCAGGTGCTCCAGCGCGGCATCGACGTCTTCGAGCAGGCCTTCCATGAGGGCAAAGGTACGTTGCTGATCGTGCCGCAGGACGTCCCCGTGCGCGCGTTCGGCTACGTCGGAAATCCAGTCGGCGTGCGCATCGAGGACCGGTTCGAGCGAACGGCCCTGGGAGCGGAGGTGAAGACCGACGCTGGCCACGACCTGCAGCGCGGTGGTTCCCCCCTCGCCGGAGACCGACTCGATCCAATGGTGTCGCTGCAGCGTCCGTAGGTCGCGAACGAGGCGCGAATCGTCGATTCCAGTGATGCGGCGGGCGACGCCTTGTTCGAACGGGCCGTGAAAGACGGCGAGGGCTGCGAGCGTGTCGCGCGCCTCCTCGGGGAGGAGGTCGAGAGCAGGCGTGAAGGTGGGACCCAGGGATGGAAGGTCGGCCGCGGGTTGCTGCGCTTCTCGTGCGAGCAGGGATTCGAAGTGCGCGTTGACTTCCGCGATGCCGTAGCGGGCAAGGAGGGCGCCGAGGAGGAGAAGGGTGAGCGGGTGCCCGCCGGTGCAGCGCACGAGTTGGGCGAGTCGAGGGTCGGCGCGCAGCGCATCCGATACCTGACCGCCTGCTTCCTTCATGGCCCGCAGCGCAAGCGTGGTCGCAACCGCGTTTGGATCGGGTGCGCCCTCGCGGGGGACTGGCAGTCCAGCAATCTTCAAGGTCACGCCGAGTTCCGCGTCGACGGCGCCTCGCCCCGCAATGAGGAAGTGGGTCTGCGGGTGCTGCTGGGTTAGCGAGGGGAGCGTTTCTTGGAGCCAGGCGAGGTTGGCAACGTCATCCACGAGCACGAGGCGGGGTGCCGAATCCTCGTGCTTGGTCAGGGACGCGAGTTGCGTCGCGAAGTCAGTCTCGTTCGTGACGTCCCCCGCATGCCACGTCGTGACGCGCCCAAGGAAGCGTGGGGCGATGACCCGGGCGGCTGCCCAGGCGATGGTGGACGTGCCGACCCCGGGAATGCCGGTCAGGATGACGATGCGGGCCCCATCATTCGTGAAGGCCCGCTCGACCGCGAGCACGTCGCGTGCATGCCCGAAGATGCCGTGGGGCGTGACGGGAGCGGGGGGGAGGGAGGGTTCGGCGGTAGCTCGCGTGGCGACGGCGTCTGCGAGGTCGCTGAGCGCTTGGCTTGGCGCTTCGTCGAAGTGCCGGCGAACCTCGCGTTTGCACGTTTCGATCTGTTGCTCGGCCTCGTCGAAACGCCCGAGGGTGGCGAGGAGGCCGATCAAGCGGCGGTGGGTGGACTCGTTCCATGAGCGGAGGGTGACCGCGTCGCGGAGAGCCGCGATCGCCTCGTCGTCCCGACCCTCGCGCAGGGCGGCGTCGCTCATGCGCACCAAAGCGTCGAGGCCCGTACGCGTGACGCGTTCCTGGAGGGTGTCGACCCACTCGGTGAACTCGGGGGCGTCCACGAATTTGAGGCCGGAGAGGATGGGCATCGTGAACGGCACGTCGGTGGGAAAGCCGTTTGATGCACCGTGTTGGGCCCAGTCGTTGAACGCATCGAGGTCGGATTCCACGCCGTATCCATCACTCAGCATGACGTTGTGGCGATCGGTATCGAGCACGTCCCCCACGTTTTGTCGAACGTCGCTGAGGGCGACGCGGAACGCGTTCTTCGCCTTGGCCTCTTCGGCATCGGGCCACAGGAGTGCTTCAAGCTCCTTGCGTGCAACGGGACGCTTCTCCGCCATCACGTAGAACAGGATGGCGAGCGCCTTGCGGTACCGGAAGGACGCTACCTCCCCGTCATCACGGTAGATGGCCGTTTCAAAGAAGGCTGCGCGCATATGGGCGATGGTAGCGCATTCGGGGCACCGGCTATCGTCCGATGGAGGCTTGAGTGGATGCCTGTCTTTCCCCAGTCTGGTTCTACTGGGTAGCGCAGTGTCGATGATGCTTGAGGTTGGAACCTTGCAGGCGTGCGATTTGGGAGGTCGGGGTATTCATGTCGGCCAGCCGTCGTCATTGCGCTTGACTTGGAAAGGACTGTATCGCGAGTCCCCTTGAGAGCCCGAGCGAAAGGGTCTTGAAGTGACTCTCATCCACGCCTCGTGCATGCTGCACCACGTTCAATCAACCGTCTCCCTTTACCCTGTTTTAAGAGCGCGTATTGATTCGTTCCTCAAGTACGTACTCATTTTCCTTGCGCTCGCGTTGTGGGGGTACACGGCGCTCGCGGAAACAGGGACGGAAAACCCTTGTTCCAGTAGTTCATCGATTGGCGTGAATCGTCTGTAACTCTCTTCGTGGCTGGCCTGGGGCTGGCTGTCAGGCTGGGGTCGGTGTCTTCCTTCGAGCATGACTCATGAATCGCCTTGCCGCGCTTCGACGTGTACTCTGCCCAGGATCTGTCTGCTTCTCGGAAGGTCCGGCACCGGCCCGACCCACTGGGAGCGGCTTGATTAGAAGCTTGCCCACCGCCGAGCCATGGCGGCGTGGCTCATGGCAGGCGCGCCCCCTAGTGACTCTCATCCAGGCCGATGCCAGATAGGACACCACCTTGAGGAGGGGATGTCTCGATGGCCATCGTTGCAGATCACTACGCATTCGTCACGGGCGTGGACACGCACGCTCGGT
>CAJXWR010000033.1 GCA_913062675.1 uncultured Trueperaceae bacterium | reverse complement strand
GAGCCGATCGGCACGCTCGATGATGAGCGTGTTCGCGCCAGCCACGTCGAGTCCCGACTCGACGATGGTGGTGGAGAGCAGCACGTCGAAGGCGCCCTCCTCGAACTGGATCATGATGCGTTCGAGTTCATCGGCTGCCATCTGCCCATGCGCAACCCCGATGCGCGCCTCGGGCACGAGTTGTTGCAGCGTTCGTGCCCGCATGCCCATGGAACCGATGCGGTCGTGAATGTAGTAGCAGGTGCCTCCCCGCTCGAGTTCGTGCACGATGGCGGTGCGAACCGTCATGGGGTCGTAGGGCTGCAACACCGTCTGGATGGGTTTGCGGCCCTCGGGTGGCGTCATGATTTGGCTCACGTCACGAAGCCCAACGAGGCTCATGTAGAGCGTCCTAGGGATGGGTGTGGCGGAGAGGGACAGGACGTCGAGGTTGGCGCGGAGCGACTTGAGTTTCTCCTTCTGCCCGACACCGAAGCGGTGCTCCTCGTCGATGACGAGGAGTCCGAGGCGGTGGTAGCGAATCGCTTCGTTGAGGAGTCGGTGGGTGCCGATGACGACGTCGACGCTGCCGTCAGCGAGCCCTTGCATCGTGCTGCGTGCCTCCGCCTCGCTGCTGAAGCGGGAGAGTAGCGCCACCTTGACGGGGAGGCCTTCGAACCGCGCGGCGAACGTTTCGTAGTGCTGTCGCGCCAGGACGGTCGTGGGGACGAGCATGGCGACCTGGTGATCGTTGGCGACGGCGCGCATGGCGGCGCGGATGGCGACCTCGGTCTTTCCGAAGCCGACATCGCCACTGATGAGCCGGTCCATGGGGATGGGTTTCTCCATGTCGGCGAGGGTGGCGTCCACGGCGGTGGCCTGGTCGGGGGTAAGGGTGAACGGGAAGTTCTTCTCGACGAGGGGCGTCCAGTCGGGTTGCTCGGGGAAGGCGGTGCCTTCGCTGACTTGCCGCTTGGCGTACGTCTTGATGAGTTCCGCGGCGAGTTCCTGGGCGCTGACGCGCGCTTTCTCCTTGGCGCGCGCCCATTCGTTCGTCCCGAGGGTGGAGAGGCGGGGTGGCTCGTCGCTCGTTCCGGGATGCCTCCGCAGGAGCGGCAGGTGGTCGACGGGGAGGTAGAGGCGGCCCTCACCGGCGTAGCGGAGGTGCAGGTAGTCGCGTGCCACGCCGAGCACCTCGCGCGATTCGAGACCTTCGAAGCGGGCCACGCCGTGATCGGGGTGAATGAGGAAATCGCCGATGGTGAGGGTACTGGCGTCCTGCACGGCGCGGCCCGGGAGGCGGCGTAGGGTGCGTCCCCCCTGGTGCCCGTACAGGAGGTCCTCGCTGACGAGGACGATGCGGCGTGCATCGTCGCGAAAGCCACCCTCGACGGTGCCTCCGAGGACGATGTCGAGCTCGCCGGCGGTTCCGTGGTGCACATCTCGCCAGGTGGGGTGGAGGTGCGCGAGGGTGCGTTCGGTGAGGTACCGACCGGTGCGCTCGAAGCGGACGAGGACGGTGACGGCGTAGCCGTCCCGAATCCAGGTTTCGGCGTCGGCGGCGAACGCGTCGAGTCGCCCGCGGTAGTACGTGAGCGGTTCGACCGTGGGCGTGCCTTCGGGAAGGTCGAGGGGGTCGCGTCCGAAGGAGATGACGTTGCGGGTCTCGAGGTGCTCCCAAAGCCAGCTGGCGTCTTCCTCGCTGACGCTTCCCGCGATGAGTTCGGGGGCGTCAAGGAACACCGTCCCGGGGAGTCGTTCGAGCAGGTGCGTGTCCCACGTCTCGTCGTGATCGTCGAAGAGGGGTGCGTCGCGCCGGGGGGTGAGTTCGTGACGTTTGACGTCGCGACCGTCGAGGCGAACCTCGTCCACCTCGTCGCCGAAGAAACCGAGTCGGAGTTGAGGCCCGTCAGGCTCCTCGCTCAGGTGGATGGTGACGCTGTCGCCGTGGACGCTGACGCCGGGAAGTTCGTCGCGGGGGTAGCCGAAGTCGTCGAGCGTGTCGAGCAGTTCGCTGCGGGGATGGTTGGCGCCCGATTCGAAAGTGAGGCGGTACCGGCCCGGGTCGCTGGGGAAGGCACGCAGGGCGTGTGGGAGGCTGAGGAGGACCTTGTCGTGCCGGTCGAGCCAATCATCGAGGTCCGGGTCGCGACTGACGGGGATGTCGAAGGCGCCTGCACTGTCGTACGAGGCGAGCCGGTCGGTGGGCGCGATGAGGATGGCGGGCCCGTCGTGTTGCAGGAACGCGTCGAGGCGCGCGAGGCTTGGGAGCCCCCGCAGTCGCGTGGAGGCCGTGTCGTCGCGTTCGGGTCGCTTGGGTGGCGTGGTGGTGTGAGGCGTGGCGTCAGTCATGCGGGGGACGGGCGCGGTGCGCCGCGACCGTTCAGGGTAGCAGGTCGAGGGGAAGGCACCGTGGGGTGCGCTTACGCGTCGTCTCGTTGATCCATGGCGAGGGCGTAGGCGTCGTTGCGGGGAACGCCGAGCGCTTGGAGGGCGTCGCGGAGGGTGCGACCGTGCACGCCCACGCTGGCGAGCCGTTGCGCGAGATCGTGGGCGGGGAGCGCTTCGTGGGTGGAGGGCGCGTCCGATGCGGGTTCGTCGCGTCCGGCGATGACGAGGACGCACTCGCCGCGTGGCGGCGTTTCGTGCGTGGCGGTGGCGAGGCTGGCGAGCGTGCCGCGCAGGGTTTCCTCGTGCAGTTTGCTGAGTTCGCGGCTGAGGCTGGCGGGGCGGGTGTCGCCGCAGACGCCTGCAAGATCGCGGAGGGTGGCGGCGACACGGCCAGGGGCTTCGTACACGGCGGTGGGATGGTCGCGCTCGGCGATGGCGGTGAGGCGCGCCTTGCGGGCGCTGCCCTTGCGGGGGAGGAAGCCTTCGAAGGTGAAGCGGGCGGTGGGGAGGCCGGAGAGGACGAGGGCGGGGACGAAGGCGGTAGGACCGGGGAGCGCTTCGACGGTGTGGCCTGCCTCGAGGGCGATGCGGAGCAGGTCGGCGCCGGGATCGCTGATGCCGGGCGTGCCGGCGTCGCTGACGTAGGCGACGTGGTCATGTTCGGCGAGGAGGCGCGCACCGCGGGTGGGAATGGTGTGCGCGTCGAGTCGGACGAGGGGCGTGGTGATGCCGTGGTGGGCGAGGAGGCCCCCACTGCGGCGCGTGTCTTCGGCTGCGACGACGTCGGCGTTTCGCAGGACGTCGAGGGCGTGCAGCGTCACGTCGTGAAGGGCCCCGATGGGGGTCGGGACGAGGGTGAGGTGGCTCACGCGCCTCCGCCGGCGGGGATGGGGCGCACGCGGGCGCGGCTGCGCTTGCGGGCGTTGCGGCGGAGGGCGGAACGGAGGGTGGCGCGCATGAGTTCCGCTTCGCCGATGGTCACGGTGACGACGGCGCCATCGGGGAGTTGTACGCCCTCCTCGAGGCGGACGACGCCCTGGCGCACGACGCCTCTATAGGCGCGCATCGTGACCTTCCGTGCCTGGCGGGTGCCCGTCGAACATCTTGAGGGGAAGCGTAGCAGGCGGAGCGGTGCCGTGCGGTGACCTTGATGCCTCGCCGCCACTCGGGTAGCGTACCCCCCATGGGTATCTTGTCGTCGCCGTGGCCATGGTGGGTTGCCGGCCCCCTGATTGGCTTGACGGTTCCCGCTCTCCTCCTGCTCGGCAACAAGGCGTTCGGCGTGTCCTCGAGTTTGCGGCACGTGTGCGCGATGCTGCCGACGCGGCTCGATTACTTCCGGTACGACTGGCGGCGCGTGGGGGGTTGGAACCTGGCGTTCTCGGCCGGCATCGTGCTGGGGGGTGTGGTGGCCGGGGTGCTGCTGGCCAACCCGGAGCCGCTGCAGGTGGCAGCGTCGACGCGGCTTGCGTTAGCCGAGTTGGGCGTGTCGGTGGACGGGGGCTTCGCGCCCGATGCCTGGTTCTCCTTGGCGGCACTCGCGTCACCCCGCACATGGCTCCTCTTGATCGTTGGAGGTTTCCTCATCGGGTTTGGTGCTCGCTATGCGGGGGGTTGCACGTCGGGGCATGCGATCACGGGCCTCGCGAATCTGCAGCTTCCGTCGTTGCTGGCCGTCCTCGGGTTCTTCGCCGGGGGGCTGCTCGCCACGCACCTGTTGCTGCCCTGGTTCCTGGGGGGTGGAGGCGCATGAGAAACGCGGCGAGCATGGCGGTGCATCCCGACGATTGCCGCGAGAACCCGGTGATGGAGGAAGCAGCGGTCACGTCGTGGGCGGCATGGCTGCGTTACCTGCTGGCGGGCACGGTGTTCGGCTTCATCGCGATTCGGAGCGAGATCATTGCCTGGTACCGCATTCAGGAGATGTTCCGGTTCGACGCGTTCCACATGTACGGCGTGATCGGCTCGGCGGTACTCGTCGCCTTCGTGTCGCTGCGCGTCATGCGCGCCGCGGGCGCCACGGCGCTCGATGGCTCGCGCATCGACTACCCGGTGAAGGAACCGGGGGTGTCGCGGTACCTGCTCGGCGGGACGGCGTTCGGTTTGGGTTGGGGGCTCGTGGGCGCGTGCCCGGGTCCGATCCTCGCATTGATTGGCGCGGGCATGCCCGCCTTCCTCGTGGTGCTGCTTGGCGCGTTGCTCGGCACCTTGACGTACGGCGCGTTGCGTCGTTTCCTACCGCACGCTTGATGTCCTTGAAGGAGGCCTCATGAAGACCGACGTTCCGCTCGCCATTCCCGAATCGGAGAAGAAGCGCATCGTGAATCGCTTGAAGCGCCTCGAGGGCCAGGTGCGAGGCTTGCAGCGCATGGTGGACGAGGATCGTTCGTGCCGTGACATCTTGACGCTCCTTGCCGGCATTCGGAGTGCGCTCGATGCGACGGGCGACGCGGTGCTCGAGAGTTATGTGGCGCGTTGCCAGGCGGATTTCGAATCGGGGAAGGACGACATGGGGGACTTGCTTGCCGCGGTGAAGCTGGCGCGAGGCTGAGGCGGGGTCAGCGCGAGGCGCGCTGGATGGGGCGTTCGATGCGAACCCCGGGGTAGTAGTGCGTCAGGATTTGCTGCGCCGCTTGGCCTTGCAGCGCGAGGCTGCGGGCACCCCATTGGCTCATGCCGACGCCGTGCCCCCAGCCACTGCCGCGGACCTCGAGGAGGCCCATGCGTTCGATGCGGGTGCTCTTGAGTCCCGATCCGCGCAGGACGCGGGTGAGGGTGGGGCCGGACAGGGTGAGGCTGCCGCCACTGCCGCGAAACTCGACGCGGGTGGCGCGTCCCGATGGGGAGGTGGCGAGGATGCTCAGGTCTTGGGGCGTGCCGACCGAGACGCCTTCGCGTGCGAGTGCGTTGGCGAGCGAGCTTGCGGGGATGCGCGTCGTCCAGGTGCGGTGGGGGGAGGCGACGCCTCCATCGCTGCGGGGTTGAAGGTAGGGCAGATCGTAGCCCCACACCTCGGCTGAAGAGGCGGTCGTGCCGCCCGAATCGGCATGGTAGTGCGCGCGGACGATAGCGCCGTTCCAGGTGAGCACCTCGCCCGCCGTCTCGCGGATGGCCTGGTCGCTGCGGGGGTGCTCGCCCGCTACACCGTCGTACACCTGGCAGTCGGTGGTGGCGCAAATGTCGTAGGGCGCGTCGGCATCGAGGTTGTAGAGCGTGAAGGTGCGCGCGGCGATGGCTTGCGCCTTGAGGGCTTCGAGCGGCCACGAGGCTTGCATTTCGGCGGGCACGACGCCTCGCAGGTACTGCTCGAGGTCGAGGACGTTCACGACGCGAATGCGGTTGCCCGTCGCTTCGAGCCGCAGGGCGCCGCGGAAGGTGGCGCCCCGGTACGTGACGGTGCCTTCCTGGGGGGCGAGTTCGATCCAGGGGCCGACGGGAAGCCCGTCGCTGACGAGCTGGCCGTCCTGGGCGCGCAGGGGCCAGGCGAACCCGGTGGCGGCGTTCACGCTGCTCCGTTCGGTGCGGACGCGGTGGGCGCCATCGAGGTCGACGACCACGTCGCTGATGCCCTCCTGGAGGAGGACGCGGACGGGCACGTCACTCGAGGCATCGGCCTGCGCGCTGGCGCTGGTCCAGGCGAGCAGCAGCAGGAAGGTGAGGAGAAGGCGGAGTCGCATCGTCGCGGCGTGCACGGAGAGAGTGTACGGGAGGCGGGGCGTGTCGAACGTCCGCCCGGAACGTGACGTTCCGGGCGGACGGGGCGCACGCCGGTTCAGGCTTGCTGCGCGCGGGCTTCCTCGTGGAGGCGGCGAAGGACGGTGTGGAGAATGCCGCCGTTCTTGTAGTAGTCGATCTCAACCGGGGAGTCGAGGCGGGAGACGACGTCGAAGGTGATGCGGCTGCCGTCGGCGCGAGTGGCGGTCACGGGCACGGTGCCGCGCGGGCCGACCTGCTCGTTGACGTGCAGGTCGAACGTTTCGGTGCCGTCGAGGCCGAGGCTCTCGGCATCCTCGCCGTCCTTGTATTGCAGCGGCAGCACGCCCATGCCAATGAGGTTGGAGCGGTGGATGCGCTCGTAGCTCGTGGCGATGACGGCCTTGACGCCGAGGAGATACGTGCCCTTGGCTGCCCAGTCTCGGCTCGAACCCATGCCGTAGTCCTTGCCGGCGAGAACGACGGTGGGGATGCGGGCAGCCTGGTAGTGCTGCGCCGCGTCGTAGATGAAGGCGACCTCACCGGTGGTGTAGTCGGTGGTGTAGCCACCCTCGGTGCCGGGGGCGAGCTGGTTCTTGAGGCGAATGTTGGCGAAGGTGCCGCGCGTCATGATGCGGTCGTTGCCGCGGCGTGAGCCGTAACTGTTGAAGTCGCGTTGTTCGACGCCGTTCGCCTTGAGGAACTGTCCTGCGGGGGTGTCGGGGGCAATCGCGCCGGCGGGGCTGATGTGGTCGGTGGTGACGGAGTCGCCGACCTTAACGAGGGCGCGGGCACCGGTGATGGGTTCAATGTCGCGCACGTCTGCGTCCATGTCCACGAAGAAGGGGGGTTCCTGAATGTAGGTGCTGGCCTCGTCCCAGGCGAACAGGTCGCCGCCCTTGACGGGGATGGCGTTCCACTGCTCGTTGCTCTCCTCGATGCCGTCGTACATGCGCCGGAAGGTTTCCGGGTTCATGGCGGCTTCGAGGTTGGCGGTGATCTCCTCGTAGCTGGGCCACACGTCGCGGAGGTAGACGGGGTTGCCGTCGTCGTCGTGCCCCAGCGGATCGTTCACGAGGTCGATGTCGACCGTGCCGGCGATGGCGTAGGCGACGACGAGGGGTGGGCTGGCGAGGTAGTTGGCCTTGACGTGCGGGTTGATGCGGCCTTCGAAGTTGCGGTTGCCGGACAGCACGCTGGCGGCGACGACGCCGGACTCGTCGATGGCCTTCGCGACGGGTTCGGGCAGCGGGCCGGAGTTCCCGATGCAGGTGGTGCAGCCGTAGCCCACGAGGTAGAACCCGACCTTCTCGAGTTCGGGCATGAGGCCCGTTTCGGTGAGGTACTCGGTGACGACCTTGGAGCCGGGCGCAAGGCTGGTCTTGACCCAGGGTTTGGCGTGCAGGCCGCGGGCGGCCGCCTTCTTGGCGACGAGGCCTGCAGCGAGCATGACCGAGGGGTTGCTGGTGTTGGTGCAGGAGGTGATGGCGGCGATGGCGACGTCACCATGGCGAATCGTGTGCGTCTCGCCCTTGTAGCTGAAGGTGGCGTTGCGGTCCAGGTCGGCCTGCTCGAGTGCGAAGCCTCGTTCGGCGTGCGGCTTGCGGAGATCGGCCTGGAAGGTGGTTTGCATGTCGGAGAGGAGGATGCGGTCCTGGGGACGCTTCGGTCCGGCGAGGCTGGGCTGGACGGTTCCGAGATCGAGGTGGAGCGTGTCCTTGAACTCGGGGTCGGGCGTGCCGGGTTCGTGGAAGAGTCCGTTGGCCTTGCAGTAGCGCTCGACCGCTTCGACCTCGTCGTCGAGGCGTCCGGTTTGGCGGAGGAAGCGGAGCGTCTCGTCGTCGACGGGGAAGAATCCCATGGTGGCGCCGTACTCGGGTGCCATGTTGGCGATGGTGGCGCGGTCGGGGATGGTCATGCCGGCGAGACCGGAACCGTAGAACTCGACGAACTTGCCGACGACGCCCTTCTCGCGAAGCATTTGGGTGACCACGAGAACGAGGTCGGTGGCGGTGGTGCCTTCGGGAAGCGTACCGGTGAGCTCGAAGCCGATGACTTCGGGGGTGAGCATGTAGACCGGTTGGCCGAGCATGACGGCTTCGGCTTCGATGCCGCCCACGCCCCAGCCGACCACGCCGAGACCGTTGATCATGGTGGTGTGACTGTCGGTTCCGACGAGGCTGTCGGGGTACACGACGTCGAGATCGCCGTGGGGACGGCTTTGCACGCCCTTGGCGAGATACTCGAGGTTGACCTGGTGCACGATGCCGGAGGCGGGGGGTACGACGCCGAAGTTCTCGAAGGCGGCTTGGCCCCAGCGGAGGAACTCGTACCGTTCACGGTTGCGTTCGAACTCGTGCTCGGCGTTCTTCAACAGTGCGAGGGGCGAGTCGTACTCGTCGACCTGGACGCTGTGGTCGATGACGAGATCGACGGGCACTTGGGGGTTGATCTTCTTGGGGTCACCGCCCATGCGCTCCATGGCGCTGCGGAGTGCGGCGAGGTCGACGACGGCGGGCACACCGGTGAAGTCCTGGAGGACGACGCGGGCGGGCATGAACGGCACTTCGTCCTGCGCGGGGTTCTTGGGGTCGTAGGCGGCGAGTTTGGCGATGTCGTCATGGGTGACGACGAAACCGTCCTCGTTGCGGAGGAGTGCTTCGAGGAGCACCTTGATGGAGAAGGGCATCCGGTCGACGTTGCCGACCCCTTGTTCCTGCAGGGTGGCGAGTCGGTAGTAGTAGGCTTCGCCGGATCCGGTTTCGAAACGGTGGCGGGCGCCGAAACTGTTGGTGGACATGCGGACCTCCATTCGCTTTGCGTGGCGCGGGTCGCGTGACCTGCGCGGTGCGTGGATGTCTCCAAGTGTCGTACGCTTCTACGTGACATGTCGATTCTCGAATCACATTCACCGTCCGTTTCGTCCGATACCCCTTCGCGCACCTCCGCGCCGACGGGCACCCAGGAGGGTGCAGCCACCCTCGTGGTCCGTGACCCGGAGCACGCACGCTTGCTCCTCAACGCGCGCACGCGCGCGCACCTCGCCCCCTTCCTCGGTGAGGCATGCAGCGTGAGCGAGGTGGCGCGGGCGACGGGCGTGAAGGCGAACACGGTGCTCCGCAGGGTGCAGCGCTTCGTGCGCGCAGGCCTGCTCGAGGTGGTGGAGGAGCGGCCCCGTCGCGGACGCCCCATCCGCACGTACCGCGCCGTGGCGGAGGTGTTCTTCGTTCCGTTCGAGGCGAGCGCAGCTGCCGATCTCGATGCAGCGCTGGCGGAGCGGGAGGCGCCGGTCGCGCGCGTGCTGCGACGCAGCGTCGTGCGGGCGCGGCGCGAGGCGATCGGAACGTGGGGCACCCGGATCTACCGTGACGGACGGGGCCAGGTGCAGGTGCACATGGCGGTGCGTCCCGAGGCAGACGTCGCGCCACTCGATCCGGACGGGCCTGCCGTATTGTCGGCCTGGCGGGAAGGCGTGACGCTCGATTACGTGGACGCGAAGGCTTTGCAGCGAGAGCTCGTTGCCCTCCTCGAGAAGTACGAGGGGAAACGTGGCGGGCAGCGGTACGTCCTGCACCTCGGCCTGGCGCCCGTGGCGACGGAGGTGGCCTCGTGAATGCGCGGCTTGGCCTCACCATGATGATCGCAGTCATGCTCCTGGCGAGCTGCGCGCCTGCCGGGTACCGCGTCGTGGAGCGCGACGCGCTGACGGGACCCCCACGTGACTTGAGCGTCCTGTCGGAGGTGGAGCGCACGGCGTGGCGGGTGTGGTTGGCGATGGAGATGGGACGCATGGACGTGGGCCGCTACGACACGAGCGCGCTACTGGACGTGACCCTGCCGCAGGGCGCACGCTGGACACTCGTCACACTTGGTACCAATACGTATGTCCTTCGGGTGGACGGGACCGGGAGTGAAACATACGACGTTCGCCCGGAAGGCGTTCGCGACACCCGCTCGAACGTGCCCTGATATCGATCATCTCCACCTCACCGTGCTACCTTTTCCGTAGCAAGGGTGGACACGTTCACGCCCGCCCGAAAGGACTCGCCATGCAACGTATTCGCCACCTTCTGCACCTCTTCGTCCTCGCCACGCTTCCCACCGCGCTCGCGCAAGCGCCGACGCTCGAGTCGCTGGCGCCTGCCGAGACGATCCTCGCGCTCGGCCTGCAGGGCGGCGAGATCCCCGAAGCCGACCTCGAGGACGCCTTCGCCAGCCTCGACGTGGAGGCTGCGCGCGACGCCTTCGAACAAATCATGAACGCGCTTGCAACGTCCGACGTGTCCATCGACGTCGACGCCCCCCTCGAGGTAACCCCGTTCGGCGCGCTGGGTGACGACGCACTCGGCGAGCTGGGGAGCGAACTCGACGCGGAATGTCCCGGGATTGGCACACTCACGACGGACCTTCTGGACACCGATTGGGCGGAGGATCTGCTCCTCGCCGTGGCGGCCGACCGCTTCTCTCCCCTGCCCGCCGTCCTGGCGCTCGCACGCGTGAACGAGGCGGCCGTGCCCGCCGCCGAGGCGCTCGGCGCGCAACTCCGCAGCTGCTTCGGGGGTGACGTCGTCGGCAGCGAGGCAGGAAGCGACATGGTGATCCTGTTCGATGGCAGCGACCTGCCTCTCGTCGTCGCGCAACGCGGCACCCTGTTCGCCATCGGTTCCCGCCCCGACGTGGTGCGCTCCGCCTTGCGCCGCGAGGCGGGCGCGAGTGAGGCGTCGCTCGCCGATCACCCCGCAGCCAGCCTGTCGGGTGAAGGGCCCGGCGCCCGCCTCTACTGGAATGCAGCGGGAATCGCCGACGTCCTCGAAGCGCTCCTGCCCCTCCCCCCCGAAGATCCCACCCGCGCGGCCGTGGATCGCGGGAGCGCCGTTCTTCGCACGCTCGGCGTGGGCGGTGCCCGCCTCACGCTCGATGCCGACGGAGCGACCGTCGAGGGCGTGTTCCAACCCAACCCCGATGGCGGGGATTCCACCTTCTACGACCTGGCGACGTGCAATGGTTGCGACCTTCCCGTTCCCGATGCGCTTCCGAACGGCACCGTTGCAGCGAGCGCATCGACCTTGCGCGCCGCTGCGTGGCTCGATTGGCTCGACGAGCTCGGTAGCGACCTCGGGGAGATCCTGGGCGCGCCCATTACCGTGCGCGGCTTGGCGCTGGACTTCCTCGGCATCGATCTCGACGCCACGCTCGCCGGTTGGCTGGGCGGCGACGTGCTCACCACGCGCCTCGCCCCCTTCTCGGGTGACGTCGATGGCCTCATCTTCGGCGCACCCCAAGTCACGAGCATCGCGGTCACCGACGAGGCAGCCGCGCGGGCGGGCATCGCCACGATTCGCGAGCAGCTACCTGCACTCCTGCGCGCCTTCGACGTCGACGAGATGATCGCCGATGCCGGACTGGGTGGCGACGCGGCCGTCGCACGCGACGTGACCATCGCCGGGATCGACGCTCTGCGGGTGCAAGCCGGCCCGACGCTCGACCTCGCGATCGCCGTGCATGCCGGCCGACTCTGGGTCGCCAGCCCCAGTCGCGCGCTTGCCCTCGTGACCGACGCGAGTTACGACGCCACCACGAGCGACGCCTGGCAAGCCTTGAATGCGGCGCCCGGCTCGCGCATCGGCTGGTCGATCAGCAATCCTCGCGACGACCTGCTGGGCGCTGCCGACCTACTCGACGTGACCGCGCAACCGCTCGCCTCCCTCCTCCAGGTCGGCATCACCGCCGCGCTCGAGGAGTCCACCGATACGTTCAACGATTTTGGGGGCGGCTCCTTCGGTGGGTTCGACGAGCCGTACCTGAACGACCTTGCCTTCGCCACCCCCTACCCGGGTCCCGAAGGCCTGCTCGACCAGCCTCGCAGCGAACTGACGCTCGACAGCGTCGCGTCCGGCAACGTGGGGAGTTCCGGTCGACCGGGCAGCAACGACCTCGAGGACGTCTGGACCCTGCCCACGATTCCAGATGGAACGGAAGCCAGCCTGATCGTGGAGAGCAACGCCTTCGATACCTACCTGTACCTCTACGACGCGGTGACGGGCGAAGAACTGGCGTACAACGACGATCAGCCCGACACGACGCGTTCCGAGATTCGCTTCCTCAGCGACGGGCGTGAGCTTCTCGCCGGCGTGACGAGCTTCATGGGCGACGAGACGGGTCCGTACACGCTCGAACTTCGCCTCGCCGGGTCCGCGAGCGCACCCACCACGAGTACCGAGGACACTTCCTCAAGCGAGCCGGTCGAGGTGCCCTCGTTCGCCACGCTGCTCGACGCCACCGAGTTCCTGCCCGGCGCAGTGCGCGTCATCGCCGAGCGGGTGGGGGATTCGTGGGGCGTGGTGACGAGCGAGGATGGCGTGATTCGCCACACGCGTCGCTTCACCTTCGACTGGTAACCCGCCACCCCGAAACGACGAGGACGGGCGACCCTTGGGTCGCCCGTCCTGCTTGCATGCGAACGTGATTCGTCAGGCGGAGGCGGGGAGGTGCTTCTCGAGCCGAGCCTGGTACTGCCCCTTGGGCATGGCGCCCACGAGGGTTTCGACCGGCTGCCCATCCTTGAACAGCACTACGGTCGGAATGGACATGACGCGGAACGCCATGGCGGTACGGGGGTTGTCGTCGACGTTGAGTTTCCCGACCTTGATCCGGCCTTCGTAGTCGTTGCTCAACTCCTCGATGACGGGACCCACCATGCGGCAGGGACCGCACCAAGGCGCCCAGAAATCCACGAGCACGAGACCCTCGGAGGCCTCCGTCTCGAAGTTCGTGTCGGTGAATTCGATCATATGTTCGGTCATCGTTCCTCCCAGATGGCAGCGCGGTGCATGTCTTCACCGCGAAGGCTACGAGCGCGACGATACGCCGACGCGGGACGGCGAGATGTCAAATGTCGGACACGGGTCGTGCCTCATGCACCTGTACCCGCCAGGTGACGAGCCCCTCGGCAGGGTCTCCGCGCACGATGCGTGGCGGCGTGCTCCCCAAGGCCCGGTGGCCTCCCTTGACGGCGGACCAGACGAGGGCGGCTGGATTGGCACGCGCTCCATGCTGCCCGGCGGCGGCCGACACTTCCTCCTGCACGTCGAGCGACGGGCTCGACCCGCGCGAATCGGTGCCGAACGCCACGGTCGCACCGTGCTTGGCATAGAGCTCCCAGGGAAACCGTCCGCACTGCAGCGCCGCGTTGGATCGCGGGCAGTGCACGACGACCGAGCCGGCACGCTGAATCGTGCGCACGTCCGCCTCGTCGACCTGCACGCCGTGCACGAGGGTCGGGCGTGCCTCTAGGACCCCAAGATCGGCCAAGTACTGCACGGGGGACAGGCCCGACGGCGTGAAGTTGGCGAGCAGGGGCCCCATCAACGCTCGCAGAGGGCCGTCGCCCGTCGCGTGCAGGGTGACCTCGGAGGGGGATTCCGCCACGTGGATCTGCATAGGGAGATCGTTGGCCTGCGCGAGTCGTGCGAGACGCTGCAGCAACGGAGTGGAGACCGTGTGGGGCGTGTGCGGCGCGAGGCCGACGCGCATCTTGCCGGGCCGCTCGAGCGCTCGGAACGCCCGTAACTTCTCCACCGTGTCCTCGAACGTGCGGTCCGCGTCGGCTGGGTCGGGTGCGAACACCTCCCAGTAGGCTACGCCCTGCACATCCGCCTCGCTCAGTAACCAACGCATGGTGACCTCGTCGGCCACGATGTCCCCCACGGTGTGCGTCCCCGCGGCCCGCAGTTCCGCCACGCCCCGCTTGGCTGCCTCGAGACCGCGACCTCCGTTTCGACCGTGCGCAATCACCGCTCGGATGAACGTCTCGTATGCGTCCTCCACGAACGGCATGGTGGTCAGGTCGAGGTGCGCATGCGCGTTCACGGGTGGGGGCGACATGGCGAACCCTGCATCCTTGGGAACCGCGTCGGGCCAGCGGCGCTCTGCCTCGTCGGCCTCGCCGACGAACAGGATGCGTTCGTCCCCCGCGGCGTCCTGCATGACGACGACGCCATGCTCGACCGGTCGACCCAACCCGCCGTAGGCCACGCGCGCCGTGAGGCGGGAACGCTGCAGCGACATGCGGGTTACAGGGCGAGCGGCTCGGCGGGCGCTTCGAACGGCAACGGTTCGAGCATCACGTCCACGTCGGGCACGTTCACGATCTCGTAGAGGCTGCCTCGCTGCTTGGGTTGGTACCCGGCCTCGACGATCTGCCGCACGATCTCGCGTTCGGGCGTGGCGCGGTGCTTGGCACCCGCTTGGCTCACGACGTTCTCCTCGAGCATCGTGCTACCAAAATCGTTGGCCCCGAACGACAACGCGGTTTGCGCAACCTTGTAGCCCATGGTCGGCCAGGACGCCTGGTGATTGACGACGTTGTCGAGGAACAAACGGCCGGTCGCCACGTTCTGCAGGTACTCGTGCGCACCGGCACCGGGCACCTTGCCGTGAATGCGAACGCCCGTGGTTTGCAGCGTCCAGGAGATGAAGGCGGAGAAACCGTTGCCGTACTGGGCGAGCGCCTTGTCCTGCTGGTCGCGAATGCGCTTCATGCTGGCGATGCGCTGCTCGAACGTCTCGCCGAACCCGATGACCATCGTGGCGGTCGTGTACAAACCGAGCGCCTGCGCGTCGTCCATGACGTCAATCCACTCGTCACTCGAGATGCGTGCGGGCGAAACGTGCTTCGCGTGCCGTACCTCGTCGACGAGCATTTCGCCTCCCCCACCCGGGAGGCCATCGAGACCGGCCGCCTGCAGTTCGGCGAGCACCTCGTGGGTCGTCATGCCCGTGAGTTTCGCCATGCCCTTGATCTCCTCGGGGCTGAAGGCCTCGACGCGCAGGGCGGGGTGCGTCTTCTTGATGTGCTGCAGGAGTTCCTGGTACCAGCTGAACGGCAGGGTGGGGTGCACACCGCCCTGCATGAGGACGCGCGTTCCACCCACCGATTCGAGCTCGTGGAGCTTCTCGCTGATCTCCTCGAAACTGAGGACGTAACTGTCCTCCTGCCGTCGCGTGCGGTAGAAACCGCAGAAGGCACAGCCGATGGTGCACACGTTGGAGTAGTTGACGTTGCGGTCGATGAGGTACGTGACCACGTTCGGGTCGGTGCGTTGCCGGCGGACCGCGTCGGCCGCGCTGGCAAGCGCGAAGAGGGGCACGTGCTGCAAGCCTGCTGCCTGGTCGGGGGTGAGGCGGGCGCCGGATGCAGCGTGGGTCAGCAGGTCCATGCCATGGATGCTAGCACCGGCAGGGCGGCAGGCGGGTGCTGCACGGGACGCCACGTGATGGCGCGTCGACCAGCCATGGCGTCTCATCGGCGGTACGTTGCTCTCCTGCGAAGACGCCAACCGGTGCATAGAATCGGTGGGATGACCGCACGTCGGTTCCGTTCCCGCCCTGCAAGCGCGCGCGCCCCATGACGCGCGGCGAGGACCGCATTCGCACGCTGGGCGTTGGGGAGCGGCCCGCGCCGCTCGATCCCGAGCTGGATCTGTTCCGCCCACCCCGGTTGCAGCGGGATGCCTTGCAGGACGTCACCCGGCTCGCGTCGGGTCGCGTGCTCGTCGCGGAGCGTGAGGGCCGAACGGTCGGGTACCTGACCTTCCACCCGCCCGGCGGCGTGGACGCCACGAACGCGAGGCTTGGCATCATTGAACTGGGCGCCGTGGAGGTTGCCCCCAGTGAGCGGGGGCGGCGCGTGGGGGAGCGCCTGCTGCACGCCGGCTTCGCCGAAGGTGCGTACGACGAGGCGGTCGTGTTCGCGACGCTGTTCAGCTGGCATTACGACCTCGCGCGCAGTGGACTCGGCCCGGTCGCCTACCGCCGCATGCTGCTGCGCTTCTACGCGCGGGTGGGACTCGAACCGGTCTCGACGCGCGATCCCGAGGTGCTCGAGGACCGCGCGAATGCGCTTCTCGTCCGCATCGGGCCGCGCGCTCCCGCGGGCGCCATCGAGGTGTTCGAACGGATGCGAACCGAGGGCCGGGTGACGGTGGGAGCCCCCTCGTGACCCGCGGTATCCTCGAGGAGGAGGCTAAGCATGCTGGTTCGTGACGTGATGACCACACCCGCGGTCGCCATCGACCCGGATGAACCCATTTCCGACGTGACGGCGCTGCTTGCGCAGCGTGGCGTGCGGCACTTCCCCGTCGTGGAAAACGGTCGCGTGGTGGGCATCGTGTCCGACCGGGACGTCCGGACGGTGGGAAGTGACCACCCCGACGCACGCCCCGGCGTCCGGCCCAGCGACCCGGTGCGGCGCATCATGCATCACCCGGTGTGGACGGCACACCCCCTCGATCCGATCGAGGACACCGCGAAGTTCCTGCGTGACCATGCGATTGGCGCCATGCCGGTGGTGGAGGATGAGGATCTCATTGGGATCGTGTCGGCCAGCGACCTGCTCGACGCGCTCGTCCGCATGACGGGCGTGGGGCAGGCGGCCAGCCGTTTCGAGGTGGAGCTCGCGAACCGACCCGGCGCGCTGGCGCGCCTCTTGACGCGCCTCAGCGAACTCGACGCGAACGTGGTGAGCGTGTTGACGCCCTACAGCGATCCGGACGTCGTGCGGTTCGTGCTGCGGGTCGGCACGATCGATGCGCGCCACGTGGCGGACACGCTGCGCGCGTCGGGTTTCGACGTCACCTGGCCGCCCACCCAACCGTGAAGCCGCGGGTCCGGTTCGTGTACGCGCCGCAGCTTGCGGCGTGGCGCCTCGGCGAGGATCACCCCTTCAAGCCCGAGCGTCTCGATGCACTCAAGGACCTGCTCGAACGGACCGGGTTGCTGCCCGACGAGCTCGTGCGTGCGCCCGATGCGCTTCCTGCAGGCAGCCTGGAGGCGGTGCACGATCCAGGCTACGTGGAGGTGGTGCGCGCCGCGTCGCACGGCAAGCGACTCGAGGAGGCGTACCGGCATGGCTTGGGGACGTCGGACACGCCCCTCTCCCCCGGCCTGCACGACGCGGTGACGTCCGTGTGTGCCGCAACGTGGACGGCGATGAACGTGGTCCTGTCGGGCGAGGCCACGCGGGCGGCAGCGTTCTCAGGCGGGTTGCACCATGCCATGCGCGACCGCGCATCGGGATTCTGCGTGTACAACGATCTGAACGTGGCGATCGCGCATGCGCGTTCGAAGGGTGCGCGGGTCGCCTACCTCGACGTCGATGCCCATCATGGCGACGGCGTGCAAGACGCGTTCTACGCCGATGCGGACGTGTTGACCGTGAGCCTTCACGAGTCGGGTCGATACCTGTTCCCCGGAACGGGGTACGGCAGTGAACTGGGTCGCGAGGCGGGGCGTGGCTGGTCGGTCAACGTGCCGCTCGAACCGTTCACGGACGACGCGTCGTTTCTCGAGGCGTTCGACCTGGTGGTGCCCGCCGCACTCGAGGCGTTCGCGCCGGACGTGATCGTGTTGCAGGCGGGGGCGGATGCGCATGCGCTCGACCCGCTCGCCGACCTGCAGTTGAGCCTGCAGGGAATGCGTGCGGTGTACGAACGCGTGGTCGGCCTGGCCGACGCATTGTGCGAGGGGAGACTCGTCGTGACGGGCGGGGGTGGCTACGCCGCCTTTCACGTCCCGCCCCGCGCCTGGGCGCATGCCTGGAGCGCGATGACGGGCGCCCCGCTGCCCGAGCGGCTTCCCGAGGCGTGGCGTCAACGGTGGCGGGACGTGGCGGGGCATGACCTGCCCGAGTTCGCCCTGGACGCTCCGCAGGACACGCTGCCCGAGTCGCGTCGGGTAGCCATGACGAGTCACAATCGCGCGGTGGCGCGCCGCGTACTCGACGTCGCGTCCCCGTTGTGGGCGCGGCGCGTGGGAGAGGAGTCGACATGAAGATTGCATTCATTGGCCTTGGCACCATGGGCGCGCCCATGGCCCGTCGCTTGCTGGAGGCGGGACACGACGTGACGGTGCACAACCGGACGCGGGTGCGTGAAGAGCCGCTCGCCGCCGCAGGTGCGTCGCGAGCAGACTCGCCGGCGGCCGCCGCGCAGGGTGCGGAGGTCGTTTTCACGATGGTCGGCGATTCACCCGACGTGCGTGAGGTCATCCTCGGCCCGGACGGTGTGGTGCATGGGTTGGGTGAGGGCGCGATCGTGGTGGATCACTCGACCATCGCGCCGAGCGTCGCAATCGAGGTGGCGAACGAGGTCCGCGCGCGCGGGGGGTGGTGCATCGACGCGCCCGTGAGCGGGGGGAGCGAGGGCGCGGAGCGCGGCACGCTGTCGATCATGATGGGGGGTGACGCGTCGGCCATCGAACGCGTTCGTCCCCTCCTCGAGGTGCTGGGATCGACGTTGACGCGCGTGGGGGACAGTGGTTCAGGACAACTCGCGAAGGCCGTGAACCAGGTGGTGATTGCCGGCACGTACGCGGCGGTGGCGGAGGGACTCACCCTCGCCATGGCGTCCGGCATCGACGTGGAGGCGACCCTGACCGCCATTTCGGGGGGTGCCGCGGGGTCGTGGGGCCTGGTGAATCGCGGGCCGAACATGATTACGGGTCACTACCCGCTCGGCTTTCGGACCCGGTTGCACTACAAGGACTTGGGCATCGCGCTCGACGCCGCAGCCCAGCATGAGGTGCCGTTGCCGCTCGCGTCGTGGGTGGCGCAGCAGGAGCTTGCCTTGTTGCGGCGCGGCTTTGGCGATGAGGACGTGAGCAACATCGCGCGTCTCGCGCGGGAGGCTGCCGGGATCGACGCGCTGCCGGTCGCGGAGGCGTCCGAGGAGGACTAGGTTCGGCTCGCGCGGGTGGCGAACACCCAGACCCGCTCGTCGTCCTCGCTGGCGGGCTCACCCCCCGGGTAACGGACCACGTCGACCTCCGCGAAGCCGACTTCGCGGAGGAGGCGTGTCAGGTCGGCCGGGTCGTACGGTCGTTCCTGGTGCACCTCGGTGAAGGCACCGCGCGGTCCTTCGCAGTACGCCTCGACGGTGGCGAGGCGGCGATCCTCGTCGTACGTGTGCAGCCAGCGGTAGTACACGTCCCCCGCCCAACCTTCGGCGCGACCGTCGAGCCAGAGGGTGCGGAGTCCGTGCGTCGTGTTCGCATCGAAGGCGAAGACGCCGCCCGGTTCGAGGTGGGCATGTACGGTGCGTGCCATGGCGAGGAAGGAGGCGTCGTCGAGCAGGTTGTTGAGGGCGTCGAACACGGAGTACACGAGGGCGTACCGGTGCGGAAGGGTGAACGTGCGGACGTCCGCTTCGTAGAAGTCGACGTCCGGGAGTTTTCCGCGCGCGACGTCGAGCATGGAGGGCGCAAGGTCGAGACCGTCGACGGGGAGTCCTGCCTCATGGGCGGGGAGGGTGGCGTTCCCCGTCCCGCACCCGAGGTCGAGGAGTCGACCTTCCGGTGCGCCGCGCACGCGGGCTTGCTCGCGTAGGAATTGGAACCAGGCGCCGTAGGAGACGTCGGCCATGATGTCGTCGTACACCTCGGCGAGTCGGGTGAAGGGAGCGCTCACGGCGGGAGGGTACCGCACGAACCGCGGGGCCGAAACTGTGGCGCGACCCGCATACGTGTCCATGAGCGGGTCGGTAGCGTCGTGGGGAACCTCGTGGGACGTCGTCTCCGCACCCCGCTGCCCCCCCGGCGGAGACCCTCACGGGGTTCGTTACGTCCCCTTCAAGGAACGCGCAGGATGACCTTCCCGGTCGTGCCATTGGCTGCAAGCAGCGAGTGGGCGTACTCGGCGTCGCGCACGTCGGTCACCTCGTGAATGATGGGCTGGATGCGCCCCGTTGCGATGGCGTCACCGAACGTGGCTTGGAACGCGTCGCGGATCGTGATCTTCTCCGCGAGGGGTCGATTGCGGAGCGTGGAGCCCTTCAGGGTGAGGCGCTTTCGCATCAACGTGCGCAAGTCGAGTGGAACCTTCGATCCTGAGAGCGTGGCGATCCACACGACCCGACCTCCCGTGGCGAGAAGTTGCAGGTCGGCATCGAACGTGTCGTGACCGACCATGTCGAGGATCACGTCGACCTCTCCCCACGCGTCACGCAAACGCGCGGGCCAGGCGGGGTCGCGGCGGTCGTAGCTGCGTTCGGCGCCCAGCGCTTGGCAGGTCGCGCGCTTGGCCGCGCTCGACGTCGTAGCGATGCGCGCACCCACTTCGCGCGCCTGTTGAATCGCGGCGGTCCCCACGCCGCTTGCGCCTCCGTGGATGAGCACGCGTTCGCCGGGC